>CAZEEG010000003.1:24087-86177 GCA_964511065.1 uncultured Pirellulales bacterium
CTCTGCCCTCAAGAAGCTGGACCGCAACGGCGACGGTCAACTCACGCCCGATGAACTGGGTCCGCCGCCGGGAGCGGCCCGCCCAGGCGCTGGCCAAGTTTCACCCGGTGAGCGGTTCCGACAATTGGATGCCAACAACGATGGCAAGATCAGCAAGGACGAAGCCCCCGAACGGCTCCAGGCGGTGTTCGATCGCCTGGACACCAACCAAGATGGCGCATTGACCCCGGAAGAATTGGGCCGCTTGCGCCGTGGCCGCGAACGCAGCGAACCGCAACCGGAGTGAGTTCGCACCGGCCACGTGCACTTGCCGCTGGTTAGAGTTCCATCAGGCGGTGCCTGACCTGCTGGCTCTTCTTACCATGGATACGAGGAGCGCGCAGTTACTCCGTTTCTCAAACGATCAAAGAACGAGCCACTGGCAACACGTGTCGCCAGTGGCTCGTTGACTTGAATTCCGAGTTGTTTCAACAACGCCTACGCTTCGATCTCATATCCCTTGCGGAATTCGCGGGCAAGGAAGGCGTTGGCCTGGGGATCGCCCACGATCTCGCGTTTGACGGGGTCCCAGGTGAGTTCCCGGCCCAGGCGCATGGCGATGTTGCACAGGTGGCAAATCTCAAGCATCCGGTTGTGCGACCACACGTCGGAGATCGGCTGCTTGCGCGACTGCATGCACTCGATGAAATTGACACTGTGGTTTTGAGGAATCGGGCCGCCGTACACGTCCTCAATCGCACCCTCGGGCAGCGGGTTCTCGGCCAGGTCCTCAACCGGCTTGCCGACAATCCGGCCGCGGTTGACGAAGAAGCGTCCCTTCGTTCCCTCGAACAGAATGCCATTGTCGCCCTTGCTGGTGATGATCATTTCAACACCACCGGGCATCTCAACCTGTAGCGTGAACTGCAAGGCCACGTTGTAGCGGTCGTTGACCACCGGGTAACCGTCTTTGTATTCGCAGCCCAAGGTGTACTCCAAGGGCTTGATCTTGCTGGGGCCAGTATCCGTGGCTCCCAGGGCCCAACAGGCAATATCGACGTGGTGAGCGCCCCAGTCGGTGAGCTTGCCGCCCGCGTATTCGTGCCACTCGCGGAACGAATAATGGCAATTGCTGTAGAGGGGGACACCGCCGCCATAGCCTTCGCGAATCTGCGGCAACGCCCGATACTCCACCTTGGGGGCCGGCCCCAGCCAGAAATCCCAGTCCAGCCCCTGGGGCACCGGCGCCACGGGAATGCTGGGCGAGGGCCCCACGCCATTGATGCCGCAAGTAACTTTCTTCACGGTGCCAATCCGTCCGTGCTTGACCATGGCGATGGCCTGCAGGAAACGGTGACCACTTTCGGTGCGTTGCATGGTTCCAACCTGCAGAACACGACCGGTTTCCTTGACCACCTTTTCGAGCAGTTTGCCTTCGTCAATGGTGAGCGTAAGCGGCTTCTCGCAGTACACATCCTTGCCGGCGTACATCGCCTCCACGGCAATCTTGGTGTGCCAGTGATCGGGCGTGGCGATCATCACCGCATCGATGTCTTTGCGCTCGAGAATCTTGCGGTAGTCCTTATAGGCGTCGGGCTTCTTGCCTTGCCGGGCTTCGGTCTTGGCGACGTTGTCGGCCAAAATTCCCGCATCGACATCGGCCAAGGCCGCGAAGTCGGCATGGGAAATGGTTTTGGAAGTGATGGCCCAGCCTTGATTGCGAAGCCCAATGGTGGCAAACACCGGCCGGTCATTAGCCGACTTGTAACCGAAGGCGCGATTTGCCGACGGCACGATGATGCTGGCAGCACCGGCGGCAGCAACTCCCTGCAAAAATCGCCGACGAGTCGTTTGATGCGTATTGGACATTGGCGCGCGATCCTCTGGAAGAAACTCAAAGCAAGGCCCGGGTGGGCCGTGGACTGCGGATAACATCGAGCCTGGCGTGCCGTTTCGCGCCAAGCCCTTCACGTGAGAAGTAAGCTACGGACGAACGGACCGTGATGCTCGAACCATGCAACCTCGGTAGCCAGATGACAGCCGCCTGAACGTCCGCAAATGCGGGCCCCCAAGCCCTGCTACCGGCAAGGGTTGCACAAACCCTTTCTGACTTCAACTTTAACACAAACCACCGCCCGCTGGCAGCACTTCCGCGCCAAGACACGGTGCTGAGGCCGCCCCCAATGGGCTACCCCCCAGGAAACTGCCGGAGGCGGTCAACTCCCCAAACGAAAACGCCGCAGTTCCCACTTGTTGAGAACTGCGGCGCGGGGTTGGTTAACAAAATCCGGTTTCCAGTCGCGTTAAGGCTTTTAGCGGCGGGCCGGACCTCTCTGCTTACCGGCGACTGCCCGAGGTGTACTTCTTCACCTCCGCTTCCAGTTCGCTGATGTGCAGGTTGCGATTGACCACGCGGCCCTTGCTGTCGATCAGCAGCATGGTGGGCAGAGTGAGGATTCCCAATTCGTTGGCCAGGCGGCCATCGAGGCTCCCCGGCTCGTAAATCTGCACCCAGGGCAGCTTGTTGTCTTGCAGGAACCCGGTAACCTGCGACTTGTCGTAATCCAGGCTGATGCCCAGGGGCACAAAGCCGCTGCGGCCGTACTTGGAGTACACCTCTTTGATCGTGTTCAGGTCGCGCACGCAGGGCTCGCACCACGTGGCCCAATAGTGGACCAGCACCACCTTCCCGCGGTACTGGGCCAAGTCGGCCCGGCCGCCATTGATGGCCGTGCCCGCCAGTTCGATGTTCTGGCCCACGCTGTTGAGCCGGCGAACAGCACCGGTGGCTTTCTTGGCCGCGGGCGTATTGGGGAACTTGGACGCGATCTGGGTGTACCACTTCTTCGCGCTGTCTTCCTGGCCGGAGAATTCCTCCGCGATCGCCAGTTGCAACATGGCCTCTGCCGCGTCGTTACTTTGCGGATGATCCTTGACGAACTGTTCCAGCGACTTGAGCCAGGCTTCCTGAATCTTGGGGAAGTCGGCCTTGGGATTCTGCAGGCTGCGGGTGTAGTCGGCCGTCATCAGGCGGAACTCGACATACGCCAGCAGGTTGTCGTCGGCCTTGTCGGCCTTGAGCTTCGCTTGCAGTTTCTTCAACCGCTCAACGCCGCCGGGGAAGTCCCCGCTCTGCGCCGCGGCACTGAGCGTATCGGCCAACTGCTGGTACCACTGCACCTGGTTGCTGGCTTCCGTGGCTGCCGCAGCCAGCGATTCCACGATGTCGGCCCGCTTCTCGTTAAGCTTCACCTTGTCGGCCGGGTTCGTGGCAGCCATCAGTTGCTTGTCGATGTTTTCCAGTTCCGAAAGCAGGTTCTGGAACTTCTCGTCCATTGCTCCCGCCACGTCGCCCATCGGCTCGGGCGTGACCGAAGACGTGTGGAAGAAATGCCCGTGCTCGCCCGCGTCGCCGGCCAGTTGCGGCAAGCCGATGAGCCGCCAGTTGTTACCGGCCTGCACCAGCGTGCCAACCTTCACATGGCCGGTCTTGCCTTCGGTTTCGACGAGCGTGGCCACGTTCTCGTAGACCACCAGGTCGCGGGCCGAGCCATCGGTACCCTCGGGCACCACACCAGGCCGCAGCGCGCCGAAGTGCAGCCACACCGTCTTGGCGGTCACTTCCTTTTGCTGGCGGGCGAGTTCTTGAAACTTGGCCTTGGCCTCGGCCACCTTGTCGGTGATTTCCTTCGCCTTCTCGCCGGAAACGCCCAGGGCTTCGATTTCCTCGGGCGTAATCAGCAGACGCACAAAGCGGTCGGCATCGCGATCGGCCAAAGCGCGCACCAATTCGGCGGTAACTTCCTCGGCCGAGATGGATTTCCAGGCGTCGATCCGGCCGTCTTCGTTCTTGTCGATGCCGTGCCGGGTGCCGGCCATGTTGAACCAGCGATACTGGTCGGCCTTGCCGTTAAAATCGCCGTCGATATCCCGATAGACTTCAACGCCGTTCTTGTAATAGCACCACAGGTCAACCACGTTGTCGTTGTTGGAATCAACAAACCGCCGCAGCAGTCGCCCGGCCGGGTCGCGAACCACCCAGCCGGTACCCGAGCCGATCTTCTCGGCCTTAAGGGTGCAGTTCGCGATTTCTTCGGCGGTGGGGATATCGTAATCGACGTCGGATTGAACCGGCTTCAAACGCAAAGCCTGTTCCACGGATGGCGTGGCCGCTGCGGCGGGCGCCGTCAATGCGCACGTTAGCAGCGAGACCCCGGCCATCGCCTTCCAATGTCGCGTCCATTGGGCGGGAAATGGTTGCCAACGGTTCCGTGCCATCGAGCTCTCCTTCCTTGGGGGCCGGTAGGGCCACTGGGATTTCTGCGGACGTTGCCAGGGGAGTCACCACGACCGATGCCGCCAACCAAAATCGGCGCATTCCTGCGGTCGGGGGGCTTGCGCTCTCCGGTTGCTGCACGCTGCACAGGCCAGGGTGCTCGCGCATACTCCAGCCACGAGAGAGACGGGGTTCTATATCCTTCGGACGCGCGGTCTCAACGAAATCAACGGTTTTTCCGATTGTGGCAGATTTTCCCGGAGACCGTCCGCACGACACAAGGCCGGTTTCAACCAGCCGCGCGCATCGCTAGCGATGCGCGCTGGGCGAACCACGCTTCGCCCGACCCCTTGGCTACGCTGCAAACCGCCGGCTGGTTCGCCGCGAGTGGCAACCCGCTGCTCCAGAATGTCTCCCCACAGGCATGGGGGGGCCGAGAGTAAGGCAACGGCCTGGGCTGCTGTCGCTGCCGCCGCTGGCATTGCCCCCCTTCCCGCGATTATCTTGGGAACCCGTCTGCCGGCAGCGAGTGGTGCGGGGGGCCGTCTTCGTACCAAGGTTTTCGCTGCCGGCGTCCTTGGTCGCCTAACCACAACATGCACCTTCCGATGCTGGAGGCTGAACACATGAACCTGCCGCTTCGTCGCCGTGAGTTTTTGGCTGTTGGAGGCTCCGCCTTGTGGATGTCGTGGAGCGGCCTGTCGTCGTCCGCCCTGGGCCAGCAGCCGCGCAAGGGCTCCGCGGCCGATGGCGTGCAATGGCACGATGTGCGCGACTGGGGCGTGGAAGGCCGGGGTTGGGACGAGACGGCCAAGTATTACGACCGGTTGCCGGCCAAAGCCGAAAAGACCGTTCGCCCGGCTGTGTGGTCGCTGAGCCGTCATTCGGCGGGCATGCTCGCGCGGTTTGAAACCGACGCCCCGAACATCTGGGCCGAATATACGCTCACGTCCGCCGGCCTCGCCATGCCGCACATGCCGGCCACCGGCGTTAGCGGACTGGATCTTTATGCGCAGGATGACGAAGGCCAATGGCGGTGGCTGGCGGTCACACGCCCCGGGTCAAAGGAAGTGAAAGCCCAGCTGGTAAGCGGGCTGGAACCGCGCCGCCGGGCCTACATGGTTTACCTGCCGCTGTACAACGGGGTGGAATCGCTCAAGATCGGCGTACCAGCCGGCGCGGCGTTCGAGCCACGCGCCCCGCGCAAAGACAAGCCGCTGGTATTCTATGGCACCTCCATCACACACGGGGCCTGCGCCTCGCGGCCCGGTTTGCCGCATCCGGCCATCCTGGGGCGCCGGCTGGATCGGCCGGTGATTAACCTGGGCTTCTCCGGCAACGGCAAGATGGAACCAGAAGTGGGCGCGCTCCTGTGCGAACTGGACGCGGCCGCCTATATCATCGATTGTCTGCCCAACATGGTCGGCAGCGAAGTGGCGCAGCGGGCCGCACCGCTGGTCCACCAACTGCGCAAGGCTCATCCCGACACACCCATCGTGCTGGTGGAAGACCGCACCTACGCCAATGCGCCGTTCTTGGCTGCGCACCAGAACCGCCATCGCGAAAGCCGCGCCGCGCTGCGGGCGGCCTACGAGAAGCTCCAGGCCGATGGCGTCAAGAAGTTGCACTACCTGGAAGGCGACAAGCTGCTGGGCGACGACCGCGACGACACCACCGATGGCTCCCATCCCAACGACTTGGGATTCTGGCGTCACGCCCAGGCGTTTGAACCGGTTCTGCGCACGGCATTGGGCGAGAAAGCGTAACAGCCGTCTCGGCTACGGTGCGCTGCCGACCAGTTCCGCCTCGTCTTGCGGATCGACGGGATCATCCGCCTTGCGCGCACTCAACCCGTGCTTCTCCAGCTTCGCCCGGAGGGTATCCATCGAGAACGGCTTGATGAGGTAGTCGTCGATGCCGGCACTGATGCATGCTTCGACGGTGGCCCGGGAACGATCGGCGCTCATCATGATGACGGGGCCGGTGAAACCATCGGCACGCAGCAACCGCACCACTTGGGCGCCGCTTTCCCGCCCCAGGTGGACATCGCACACGATCGCCTGGCAAGTCCCGGCGAGTCGGCGGGCCTGTTCGCTCGTGGCGGCGCTGCAGACTTCTACCCCGTACGCCGCCAGGTGAATCCGAATCAGTTCGACCATTCCAGCTTCGTCGTCAATGACCAATAGCCGGGGAATATCGGGGATCGGCACGTTGTAGGATGTGGGCGCGACCGCCGCCTGCTCAGGAATCATCTTGGCCTGCAAGCGCGCTTGTTCGGCGCGGGCCGCGGCTTCGAGCGGGCTGCCGGCAAACCTAGACATTTTCGACGTAAGCTGCATCAGCATCTCTTCATTGGGGATCGGCACCCGAAAAATGCGGCTGGATTCCAGCATCCGGCTCACGCCGTCCTTAAGGGCCGCATGGCACAGCGAAAGCTGCTCACGGTTGTATGTCAGAAGCTGCTGGTGCAGCAGCAGGTAGCGGTGGGTCGAGCGGTTATCGGCCAGGTCGGCTACGGCTTCGCCCACCTGCATCACGCGGACGAAAGCCTGGTGTAGCGCCGACCGTTCCGCCACGCGTTCGGGGTTGTGGTGATCGAGCACCATCGTGGTGAGCGATAGCGGCAGTTCCCATTTCATCAATAGGGCCGCGGAAACGTCGGCATGCATGAATCCAAAATCGTCCTGCTCCACACACTCCAACCGCAAGTGCCCGATCTGGCGTACACGCTGCAGGTGCCGGACATACCGATCAGGGTATGCATACGCGAGCAGCAGGCAGCCAAGATCCTGGAGCAGGCCAAGAATGTAGGCCGTCTCAGGCGAGATGCCCTCCACGCTGCTGGCGAACGCCGCCGCCGTGCTGGCGATCAGCACACTGCGGCCGTTGTACCAGCTTCGAACTTCCTCGGGGAGGTCGGCCAGCAGACCCGACTGTGCCCGCAACATGCCGGCTGAGATGATCAACGATATCGTCTTGCGCACGCCCAGGTATTTCACGGCGCTATAGACGTCGGGAGTGCGGTAAGCGCGGCCCATTGCACTGCTGTTGGCCAGTTTGAGCAGTTCGGCCGTCGCCTTGGGATCCACGGCAATATCGCGGGCCAGGCTATCAAGCGAGGGCGATTCCTGGTTCAAGTAAGAGCACATCCGCACCAGCAGTTGCGGCAGCGGGCGAATGCAGTCGGAATCTTGAACGAGTTGCCGGGCTGCCAACGGCACCGGCAGAAACAGGTTCCGCGAATGGGCCACCACACTCCGCGCAGCGCTGGCCAATTCCTCTAGTGGCATGTTGACGTCGATCACCGAATCGATCCCCAGCCGCCGGGCGCGCCGATCTTCGTCGGGATTCAGATCGGCGATCAACATGGTGGGCGGCCGCAGGAGATCGTCGTACAACCGCTCAAGGATTTCCAAGCCTGTCAGGAATCCCCGCAAGCGATGTTCCACCATGACCAGGTCGGCCCGCTCCCGGTTGACGAGGTCGTAGAACTGGTCGGTGTTGCAGGCGACCTTGGGATCAAGCCCTTCCGACTCCAAAAGTTGCGCCAGCGCTTGGGCGCGCGTTTCATCACGAAACAATACGGCGGCGATGGGACGACTGCTCACGTTCTGCCCTGGGAGATTTTGACGGGACACCCTACATAAACATAACTCATCAAATCGCACATCGGGCAGCGCCGCTGCAATACCGGCGGCTTTTCGAGCGCTACGTTCTGATGGCCGTTCAGCCCCCCATCAGCCCCGATTTGATGCGACAATATGTCCGTAGTGGGGGGCGCTGTGCCCTCACCACCAGCGCTGCCTGATTGCCCATCGTTTTCGCATGCAAGCCCACCCTCCGATGGCGGGGGTAACGAAACCGCCCCCGGCGGCATGTAACGCTGCTTGGCGTGCAAGACAGGCCGCAATGAGCGCGGTTTCTCAAGACGCCAGTGCTGGGAGCGATCTAAGGTCTTTCCGGTGGTACAACGTCAGGTGTTAGGCCGGCCGACGAGGCATGACGCGAACGCTGGGAGCGATCTAAGGTCTTTCCGGGCGCTGCTGCGTGTAGTCGGGCCATTGGATGCGTTGGGATTCGATGCGGGCAAACATCCACGCGGGCCAGCGCGGCGTTTCTTCCTGCACTTCGCGGTACATTTTCCGCAGACGATGCGCCATGGCTTTCAGCCGCTGCGGCTCGCGCGCCGAGAGGTCGGTCGTTTCGCCCGTGTCGTCACGGAGGTTATACAGCTCAAATCGATCAAGCTGCGCGGTCTTGATCGCCTCGGTATTTTCGTCAGTGATGTCGCCGCCTGGCTGCAGGTTCTTGCCCGTTAGGGTGGCCAGGATTTTCCAGTCGCCGTCGCGCATGGCCACGCGTGGCCCGCTGCGTGCAAAATTGAATTGCCAATACAGCGGTACTTTCCGCTGCACGCGTTCACCTTGAAAGACCGGCAAAATGCTGGTGCCGTCGATGGCACGATCGGCCGGCACATCAATCTGAGCCACCTCACACAAGGTCGGCAACAGGTCCACGCCGCTAACGGGCTCGCTGCACTTGCTGCCAGCCTTAATGTACCCCGGCCAGCGGATGATGCCCGGTACGCGAATGCCGCCATCGTAAACGTGACCTTTCTTCTCGCGGAGCGGGCCAGCCGAACCGTGCGGGTGGTAACGGGTGATGGCAGGACCGTTGTCGCTGGTGAACCAAACCAGGGTGCTGTCGCGGAGCTCCAATTCGTCGATCGCCTGCATGATCCGGCCGAATGCTTCGTCCATCTGCGAGATATTCCCGTGGTGGGCCGAATAGCTGGGATCGTCGGAAGGGTACAGCGCCGTAAACCGGTCGGCCGACGCAATCGGTTCGTGCGGTTCGTGGAAGCACACGTACAGAAAGAACGGCTGTTGTTGGTTGCGTTTGTCCTTCAGCCATGTGACGGCTTCTTCAGCCACGATCAGGCCCGAGTATCCCTTAAGCGGCCCCACTGGCCGGCCATTGCGGACGAAGTTATCTGGATTGCAGTGATTGGGCAGGGCGTTGTTCTGCGTGGAGAACCAGTACTCAAACCCGTGGTCGCCAGGCTGGGGTTGCTCGGGCATATTGAAGCGCCCGTTGAGATGCCACTTGCCGACATGAGCCGTAGCGTATCCGGCATCCTTGAGCAACCGGGCGATAGTGATCTCGCTCCGCCGCAAGTGCATCGGCGAGAGCATGGGAATCCAATTGTGAATTCCGACCCGCTGCGGTGTGCGGCCGGTCATCAGCCCAGCCCGGGCGGGCGAACAGTTCGCCGCTGCCGAGTAGCAGTCGGTGAACAGCATCCCTTCGCTGGCAAAGCGGTCGAGGTGTGGTGTCTTCAACTCGCGGTTGCCATAGCAGGCCAGGTCGCCGTAGCCTAAGTCGTCGGCCAATACTACGACGATGTTCGGGCGCTGGCCACCTTCGCTGCCCAGGGCAGGAGCCGGGCCAACGTTGGCAACCAATGCAGCGGCCAGCAGGAACCGGCAGCCAGAGAGGACGACCGGCACAATGAGAGCAGCATGGCTGGTGCGCATGTCAGGGCACTCCGTGAAGAAATGAACCTTGGCAAGCTGCCGGTACAGTGTACCGGCGTTGCGGGTTCACCTATCAAACACGGTCGCTGCGCGCGATGCCAGTTTTTTGAAAGATCGCGCCGCTACGTTAGGGCCCAAGATCATGCTGCTCACTAGCGTGCTGTTCACTGTGACCCGGCGGTGCTTTAACTGGCCGCATACGCAATCACCAGTTGCTTAAATCGTTGTCCGCTGACTTACCGATTGCCGTAGCCGCGGCCACGCGACCCGCGCGTGCCAGCGATGAACGCAATGGTTGTCTCACGGCGCCATCCGCAGAGTTCAAGGACAGGTCGGGCGGTTGGGCCGCTGGCGGCACAGCAGGCTGCAGGACAGGGGGCACAGTGGAATCTAACGCTGGGGGATTTGACACCTCGGGATCGAGCGCCGCGGGATTGGCCCCCAGTGGTCCAAGTTGCCACTCACGAAATTCCGGCCCTGTGAACGTGCGACCTTCCCAGCGCACATGAACTACGCGTGCCCAAGCGACCGGCCGCCGGATGATCGTCCGATCCCAGGCAAACCGCAGCCACAGCGTATTCTCGTCGGTACGGCGATCCACTTGCGCATAGAAGGTGCGGCCGCTGGCCAGGCGAAATTCGCCGGCGGGATGCGTCTGCCAGTCGTGCCACTGCCCGCACACCGGCGCGGCGGTTATCAAGACCAGCGCCATCCCCATGCCAAAACGCAACATTGCCATCAGTGCCTCGCATCGCAGCCGAGAGGAAGAACCGTCGGCCATGATGAAAGGCAGCACGCATGCCAACGGCATACCGCTCCGAGCGGCACACAGCTAAGAGATTGCAATCGCTGTGGTTAGACAAGCGAGCCACGCTTCACCGTTGTGCAGCGATGTTGCCACCGGTCAACGCGCGTCGCCTCACGACAACCTGGTGTACAAGAGCAACATTCACCAACCGCGGGCTGCGCGGGGGCCTGTTGCGGTTCGTCAACAAACCCAGCCGCACCTGCTGTGGTGTTTCACCCAAGACCTCGTCCCGAGCGACAGTTTCCTCCAAAGCGACAGCCCGCCGGCAGCAGACGCGGCCGACGGGCTGAAGGGCAGTGCAGGTGTGTCATCGACCGCCATGCCTCGATGGCGGCTATAGCGGCATGCCCGAACCGTCGATCAGGCTGCGATCGAGGTGGGCCGGTCAATAGCGTTTGAGCTTGCCGCATCAAACGCCGGTGCGATTCTCCTGCTGATCGCTCCGCTCCGACTTTTGCCGGTCACGATCACGATCCGAATCGCGCTGGTCGAGATTGCGATCCGACTCGCGCTGCTGGAACTGGCGCTGCTCAATCTGCCGCTCTTCGATGATGCGGCGGCTAGAGTCGTCCTGGCTGTCCGATCGCGGCGGCTGGGCATCCAGGCCCGGTTCATCGTCCGGGAAGACGGGCGGCGCGAAGGGCTCGTTGAAGTCGGATCGCGGACTTTGTTGCACCTCGCTGCCTTGGCGGATTTCCGTCTGCGTGCGGTCAAACCGCGATTCCGCCGAGGGCGGGGCAGGGGGGCCAAACTGCTCGCTGCGCTGGAAAGACTGCGTTTCCGAACCTTCACCACCGTGCATCTGGTGCAGTTCCTGCCGCAGTTGATGGATGTCCTGCTTCAGCGAATGAATCTCGCTTTCCAACTCCTGGACCTGGCCGCCTTCTGTGGCTGGCCGCATCACGGAGTACTCCTGGCCACCCTCGCGACCAGCAAACACATCCGATTGCGACCTCAAGCCATAGGCCACGGCACGGGCACTCAGCGGCATGCTGGCGGCATATTGCTGCCCGCTGCGGGTGAACCCGATTTCCACGCTGTCGTTCAGATCCTTCTTGCTGACGTAGTCGATCAACTCCCGGGCCGTGTTGAACTGCTTGCCATCGATGCTGTGGATGACATCGCCGGTGCGCACCCCTGCTTGGGCTGCGGGGCTGTTGGCGGCCAGCCCCATCACGCGGAAGTTGGGTCCCGTCTGGCTGATCCACACGCCGAGTGCCGCTTCGTCGGCATCGCCATAGGCCAAGGCGTTCTGGCCGCTAGGGACGGTACTCTGCGTCGTGGCGCTGCCGTACGTCCCGGCATAGCCGGGGCTGTTGTACCAACCGCCCGAGTAATTGCCGGTGTAGTAACCGGGGGAGCTGTAATAGCGTGTGCCGCCATAGTAGGACCAATTGCCGGGCCACCCCTGATTGCCGCGTCCCCAGTAATTGCCGTAATAGCCAGAGCCCCAGTTGCCGTAGTTACCGCGCCCCCAATTGCCATAACCGCCGCGGTAGTACGACGAAGATGACTGCCCCCAGCCGTATCCCTGACCGCCAGTCCAACCTTGGCCCCGCTGGGCCAACACGGCCGAATCAGCACACAAAAATGCCGTGAGCATTAACACACTCATCGAAGTTTTCAGCATCGTTCGCTCCTCCATACTTGCCGGGTGAAGCCCGTGCGAGGCGAATTAACGAGTGGGACATCCTGGTGATCCATCCACTCACAAAGTGCAACGCTGAAAACAGGGTGCAATATGAGTGCCAGGAGCCGCACGTGATACGGACCGCAATCAGGTTGAGGTGCGATTCCCATGCATGAATGCCAGCAGGCCTGCCGGCACGATGTCCGACAGACCTGCTCGTGCGTTCAGCACATTAGCCTGGCAGCTTGAGAACCAGCCGCGTTACTGGTCGTTCTGGTTCTCGCTGCGCCCGTTGGCATTGCGCTCGTTGTCGCCCTGATCGTTGTCGCCCTGATCGTTGTCGCCCTGATCGTTGTCGCCCTGATCGTTGTCGCCCTGATCGTTGTCACTCCGATCGTTGGCATCGCGATCGGCATTCGGCTGCTGCGGGGCATCTGGTGCCGGAGGCGCAAGGCGCTCCTGGGGCCGGGCAGGAGCCGGGGCGTCATCGCCGCGGTCCAACGGTTGGGGACGTCCCTGGTCCGCACCCGGTTGCGGCGGGGCTGGCGTGGCAGGAGCGGCCGGCGTGGCAGGAGGAGCCGGGGGCGCGGCCCCCGGAGCACGGAATTCCTGCTGCGGTTGACCGCGGAATTCCTGCTGCGGCTCACCGCGGAACGCTTCGGTGCGGCCGGCGCCATCCATTTTCATTTGGTGCATCTCGTTGCGAAGCTGTTCGACCTGGCGCTTCAGCGCTTCGACTTCAGCCTGCAACTGCTGCACGTTCGCATCGCCGGCGTGCGGACGCATCACCGAGTATTCCTGCTGCTGGCCTTGCTGGCCCTGTTGGCCCTGCCAACCCAACTGCGGCTGCGCCTGCGTGTAGGTTGTCTGACCGTAAATCTCCGAGCGTGTGCCCAGTTGGCACTTGGCCGCATAGAGCTGACCATTGCGCATGAACTCAATCTCGACCTCGTCATCAGCATCCATTTCGGAGAGGCCAGAGATCAGGTCGCTAGCGGAATTGAAGCGGTTGCCGTTGACGCTGATGATCTGGTCACCCGCCTGAATGCCTGCTTCTGAGGCAGGGCTATTCTCCGGCAGGCCCATCACGTACAGCCCCGGCCGCGATTGGTCGATCCACACGCCGAGCGCTGGCTGGTCGCCGCGGGAAGCCTGGCCTACCTGGCCCTGCTGCCCGGCAAAACCACGTTGGCGCTCCTGTTGCCGCGGCAGATCCACCATGAAGGTGTGTTCTTCGCCGTCGCGCGAAACGACGATCCGAGCCTGCCGCTGCTGGCTTTCGCGGATGAACCTCTGTGCTTCTTCGGACGACTCGAACCGACGACCGTTGATCGAAATGATCTCGTCGCCTTCTTCCAGGCGCGAGTTCGCCAAAGGGCTGTTCTCGTCAATCGACTGAATCACCAGGCGGTCTTCGCGCGTTTCCAGTTGCCAACCCAGGTCGCGCTGCTGCATGCGGGCCGAGTCGCCACGGCCGCGATCGGCCTGCTCGCGGCGGTCCGCCCGATCGTCGCGCGGGGTGGCCTGCTGGTCGGTGCGCTGGGTGCGCTGCGTCCGCTGCGTGCGCTCGGTCCGAGTCGAGCTGCGCTCGGTGTCCGTCTGTGCATCGCGGCGCTGCGTTTCACTGCGCTGGGCATCACTGCGTTGCGCGTCATCGCTACGTTGCGCACCCTCACGCTGGGGAGCGCGGTCCGAATCCGTACGCGGCTGAGGAGCAGCGGGGGTTTCGGGCGTTTGAGTCCGCGGAGGCGGGGCAGGCCGTTGCGGCGGCTGAGGCTGGGCCGGGTCGCGCGGCTGCGCAGGTTGCGGCTGGCCAGGTTCTAGCGGTTGGGGTTGATCCTGGCCTTCCTGCCGTGGCTGATCTTGCGAACGCTCTTGCTTTGCATCGCGATCGGGCTGCGGCGGTTTGGTGTCAGGAATCGTGTCCCTGACGCCGTCGATGTCGGCCGGCGGCAAGCCAGGCTGCGAGTCGGGATCGACGGCCGGCTTCGGTGCCGGTTGTGGTTGTTCTGGGCGGTCCTGATCCTGCTCTTGGTTCTGGCCCGCCTGGTTGGGCTGTTGCTCCGGTGCCTGGTCGTCGTTCTGTGCTTGTGCCCACAACGTTCCGGCAAACAGCAACATAGCCGCTGTGAAGACGGGTAAACTCCATGATCTCGACATATTCCACCTCCAACGGATTTCTGAGACACCCCCGAGTTGGTCCTGCGGCCAGATTGCGGGGATTCCCCCAATGCCGGCCGATTCGTCGCCCAAGTGGTGCAACGATGATGCCGCGTTGATACAAACACTTGCGCCGATGGGGGGCAGCGGCCCTCCGGCGTTGTGACGGACTGCACGGCTCGCGTGATTGTGCGCGGCTTCAGGCTGGCACCCTCCCTATGCGCAGGGGGGAGTCAGAACCGTTGAACGGATGGGATGTGAGGCCAACCGTGAGGACCATGCCACGAGAGGGCGCACCTGGCCAAGGACATGGAGTGAAGTGATGGCCGTTCAATCGCTGGTCATCGCACGTGCAGCATGAACGTCGCACGCACATGCACCACCGATGCAATGGCTACAGGCAACGGCTATCGGGGGTACGTCGGATTGTCGCAGAAATGACCATCGCGTGGAGAAACTGACGCGGCCACAACGCGCCTCCCGCAATCATCAGAACAGCAGGCCGGGCACCGTGAGATAGAACATCGGCATCAAGAGATAACCGCCATAGTGTGAGAAAATGGCCCAGGCGGCGATCAGCCCCAATAGCGACATGGCCGGCTGCCGGCAGAAATGCCACCAGCGTGCCGCCATTTCCTGGCTCGGCATGAACAGTTGGATCATGGCCGCACCATCCAGCGGCGGCACTGGAATCAAGTTGAACGCAAACAGCAGCATTCCCAGGAACAGCAGCACACCAATGAACTGCGCGAGTACGTTCAACGGACCATCAGCGGCCAGAATGATCAGGCTTCCGTCTTGAATTTCTTCCCAGGGCACATGAAACCAACCCATTACCAGCCCTAGCCGAGCCACGCCTGCCGCGACCAGGAAGATCACCAGGTTGGCGGCCGGACCGGCTGCGGCCATCCAGGCCACGCGACGAGGGTGGCGCTGTGCCCAGTACGGATCGTAGGGGGCATGGGCCCAGCCGAACATCCAGCCGGTCCCTCGAGTCAGCGTAAAGAACAGGTAACTAATGATCGGCACCAGCACCGTTCCTACCGGTTCCCGCTCGATATGGGGAATCGGGTTCAGCGTGACCTGGCCGCCTTCGTAGGCGGTGGAGTCGCCCAACAGCCGAGCGGCCCAGGCATGGGCGGCTTCGTGAAAGGTGATGTGGATCAAAAACGCCGCATACCACACCACACCCAGCAGGGCGGATGCTAGCTGAGGATCCATACTTGCCTGATCGTGATGGTGAGTTGTCGCAGCCCCATTTTCCAAACCTGATTAACACCTGCGGAGTTAAAGCCCGCTCTTCTTCGCACTGGCTTGCCGAAATGCGGCCGATGGAGCTGGAAAACCGCCGGTTTGCAGCGTCGAACGTTCAACGCCCGGCCCTTGGCGGCGCAACGATCCATATCTCCGTATCCCACAGGTACTTGCCCGCAACGCGGTCACTGTATCGGCAGTCCTGCTCTGGGACCAGGGGCGAAACGTCTTCGCCGACCGGTATTACCCCAGTTTCTCCATTTCGAGCAACCTGCCAGCGAACGTGTCGCGTCGGCGCGGTCCCAACGGCGAATATCGTTCAGGGCCCGGGCAACTGCGGTTGACCGGCCTCTACCAGAGTTTCTAGCATGGCTCGCCATTTGTGCGCCCTTCGCGGCACCCATGCCAGCGGTTGCCGCGCCGTTTGCCAGCCTGGTGACGAATGGAGCATCGCGTGTACCATCCCCTTCCTGGCGTCAACGCCGGGGAAGCCACCACGGCGGGCGACCTGATCGACCGCCCCAGGATGGTCCATGCGCTTTCGTTCGACGTGGAGGATTGGTTCCACCTGCGCGGCTTGGCCGGGATCGGCGACTCGGCCCGCTGGACCAGCCTGCCTTCGCTGGTCGAGCGTTACACCGAGATGATCCTGGAAACCTTGGCCAGGCACCGTGTCAGGGCCACTTTCTTCATGCTCGGCTGGGTCTGCCATCGCTATCCCCAGCTAGCTCCACGGATTGCCGAGGGCGGGCACGAACTGGCGATTCATTCGTACTGGCACCATCGCTGTGAGAACCTCACGCGCGGCCTGCTCTACCTGGATCTCAAACGCACCATTGACCTGGTTGAGCAGCAGGCGGGCCAAAAGGTGCTGGGGTTTCGCGCCCCGTGCCTCTCCCTAGCCTCGGGCGCGCCTTGGATATTCGATGTGCTGGTAGACCTCGGCCTGAAGTACGATTCCAGCCTGCCGCTGCCACCGAAAGCCACAACCACCGGCGGGGTGGCCCCCAGGCCGCCGGCCCGTCACCCGTTGCTGGAACTTCCCCTGGCGGTGCAGTCCATCGGACCGCTGCGCGTGCCCATCTACAGCGGGGCCGCTTTGCGGTGGCTACCTGAACGATTCCTCAAGCGGGGCTTCGCACAGTTTGAACGGGCGAACCAGCCCGTGGCCCTGTGCCTTCTGCCGCGAGATTTCGCAACCGACTGCCCTCGCGAAGGGCTCTCGCTTATCGGCCGCCTGAAGCATCACATGCGGTTAAAGCATACTGGCCCTAAGCTGGAGCGGCTCATCGCTCGCTATCGCTTCGATACCTGCGCGGCGACCCTGGGGCTTACCCCCGGCGATACGTCGGCGTCGCGCGCGGCCTGACCGCCGGTACGCCTGGCAAACGCCGGCCATCAATAGCGGCGGAAGCGGAACGTCTCGCTCAGGTAACGCTGCGCTCGCCAGGCCAAGGTGCGGCTGGCCGTGTGAATCTTGGCCCGCCCTCGCATGCCCGGCCGGATGATTCCGTCGGGATCGTGCAGCCGAACCCGGGCCTGGTAGTGGACCTGCTGTGGTCGTTCAATGCCTGACTCGTCGGTGATGGTAGCCAATTCGCCGCCGGCCTTGTTGGAGAGCGCCAGCGGCGTACTCTTGAGGTCCAGGCTGGCAATTTCCGCGATGGTCCCTGCGAGGACATCGTGGGGCAGCTCATCGAGCAGCAGTTCCACTTCCTGGCCTTCGCGCACGAATTCAATCTGCCCTTGTTCGATCACCAGCACGGCTTCTAACTCGCTGGGGTTGCCGACCTGGCACACCAGCACGCCAGGCGTGGCGAAGCAACCCAAGTTGCGTTCTTCCAGCGGTGTTCCATCCCACTCGGGCAGGCGGCCGTCGGCATTGGGGCGTGGATGCCTGGAGGGCGGCGGCAGGATCATGCCAGCCCGCGGCGCCCGGAGCGTAAGCCGTTCGCGCTCGGCCAGCTTCTGTTGTAACTGCTGCTCGAGCGAAGCCAGGGCCTGCTGGACCTCTGGAATCTGCCGGGCGACGTCGGCCTGGCCGTACCGTTCGCGGCGCAGGCTATCCAACCGGCGCGCCAGCACCTCGCGCCGACCGCTCAACTCGGCGATGGCGCTTTGGACTTCCAGGCTTTCGAGCCGGGCAATCACGTCGCCCTGCTGCACTTGCTGGCCCGGTTGAACTTCAATGGCCTGGAGCGTTCCTGGCGTGTCGATGTAGACCGCCGCGGCGTCGAACGGTTCGATCTCCAACGAGCAGTCAACATGATACGGAAGCGGGAGAAAGCAGGCAGCGGCCGCAGCCAACACCAGCCCTCCCAGAGAAACGGCCACGCGCATCGGTTGCACCTTTTCCAATCGCCCCGGAACCCAGAAGAATCGCACCACGCTAACCACCGGCATCACCACCAGGCCGGCAATGGCCACGGCGGCCAACAGGTATCCCAGCACTTCGAGCCGGTACGGCTCAAACACCTTGGTGAGGAACCAGATGATGGCGAACATCACCACCCAGCGATAAACGGCGGCGGCAACTGTGTAAGCGGCAATCCACCCGCGACGGCGCTGGGGCAGAAAAGGGTCTTCCGTCGGCTGGATGCCCAGGCAGACCTTCCGCAGCCAGCGATGCAACAGCGCCGACGATTTCTGCCGCAGGTTGGGAACCTCGATCAGGTCCGAGAGGATGTAATAGCCGTCGAAGCGCAGCAGCGGGTTGGCGTTGAACAGCAGCGTATTGATCGAGCAGACAAACATCAGGCTCAGGCACAGGTGATGGAACAGGCCCGGTTCGCTGAACCACCACAAGAAGGTGCAGATCGACGCCAACACCAGTTCGACATACATGCCGGCGACGCCGATCGCAGCCCGTCGCCACTTGCTGGGGAGCATCCAACTATCGGAGACGTTGCAATACAGGCACGGAGCCAGCACCAGCAGCATGAAGCCCATCTCATGGCAACGTCCGCCAAAATGCCGGCACGTTAAGCCGTGCCCTAACTCGTGGACCACCTTGGAACCGGCCAGGGCGGCCAACAGCCAGAACGCCCCCTCGGGACTGAAGAACTGATGGAAGGCGGGCAACCTTCGCAAGAAGACGTCGAACTGGACGGTAATCAACGCCAACGCGGCCATCATCAGCATCAGGCCGGCAACCAGCACCAGCGGGGAAAACATCCACCGCACGGCAGGGTACAAGGCGTCGAGCAGCCAACCAGGATCGAATCCCCGGAACCGAATTGCCAGCACGTTGAACGCTGCCGATGCCCGCATTTGCCGCGCCTTGCGCAGCGCCCGGGCGTGCAGCACCTCGGACTGGCCCGGGGCGTCGGAGAGCAGCAAACCCGAGGCGTGCAGCGATGCGACAAACTGCTGCAACTCCTCCAGCGTCAGTTGCTGGCCGGGGAACTGCTTCTCGAACTGCTCTTTAACCTGCTCCAGCGAAACCTGGCCATCCAGCATCTGCAGGATGGCATATTCTTCGTCTTGAAAGCGGTAGTATTCCAGGGCGAGTGGATCCTTCACGATCCAACTGTCGCGGCCTTCGTAGCAGTGGCGCTGCGCGGTCAGATCGGGCCGTACACGCACCGGAACCTGGCGCCGCCCTTTGTTGGCGGTGCGATCGCAGGCTTGCGGCCCGCGCCTGGCTGGTCGTGGAGAGGTTGCAATCAAGGGGGGCAGACTCACTGACGAGAAGCTGATGGAATCAAACGTTGGAACCGGAGGCTGCCGCGCTCCAGCAGGCAGTCCGGTGCCAGGCAACGATGCGCATCAACCCTGACGGACAGGGAAGGCGGTGCGCCGCGGGGCCGGCCCCCCAAAGCAAGCCCCACGGCGGCAGCCACCTACAGCAGTATCATCGTTGCTTGGCCGCCCCCTGCGGTTGCTTGGCCAGCGGGGCGGGTGCCAGTTCGATGGCCACTTCGACCGTCATACCCGGCCGCAGCAACCACTCGTTGTTCTCCGTGCGATTGTCGATGCGGGCGGTGACGCGATAAGCGCCGTCGGCCTGCACGTTGGGATCGACAAAGACCACGCGGCCCGAAAACCGCTCCAACCGACCTCGTTCCAACTCTGCCAGCACGTGAACGGGCCGGCCGCTAACTTCGCTGGCGCCGAATTCACGGGCATTGACGAAGCCCTCGACTTCAAGCTGGTCCATGCGGACCGCGGTGAACACGGTTTCGCCTTCTTCAACCCACTCGCCGACCTTCTTCTTGACATCGACGATCATGCCGGAGATCGGCGCGAGAATGCGGCGGCGGTCGATCTCAATTTCTGCCACCTCCAGTTCCGCCTGCCGCACATCGCGGGTGAACGCGGTCAACCGCTGTTCGAGTTCGGCCTGTTCGATTTCCAGATTTGCCCGCTGCACGTTGAGTTGCACCCGGCGCAGTTCGCCGGCCGAATAGGTATTCGTTGCACGGCGATTGGCTTCGAGCATCATGGCATATTCGGTTTCGATGACCTTGGCGGCAGCCTTGGAGAAGCGCACTTTGACATCGTTCTCAGCGGCCTGCTTGGCTTTGTCGCGTTCGCGCTCGGCCGAGATTTTTTTGGCCTTGGCAAGACGGTCGTCGATCTGCACCAACCGCATCCCGGCCTCGACCTCCATGCCGGGCCGAGCTTCCACGGCCGTGAGGACGCCAGACGCCTGTGCCGGTACCGCCACCTCGTCGATGAGCGAAACCAGACCGTGCTCGATCCGGACGAAGCCATCGGAAGCCGTGCTGGAGCGTCGCTCGGTGCCGTCTGCTCCCATCAGGGCCGCCGTCAGGGTCGCCAGTTGCAGTAACGTATTCAACGGGGGGACCTCCGCCTATCGTGGGGGGGAACCGCCAGAAAGCGGCCGCTATCCACTGAGAATGGAAAACTGGAAAGAAATGAATCGCCCCCTAGAACAAAATGCGCGATTGGACGAACGCCCACAGATCGTGCAGCCAAACGTAACCCAGCGACCGGTTGCCGCAGACCACCTTGGCAATCACCGTTGCGCCGGGCCGCAAGTGCGGTAGCTCGTCGCGGTCGAAGGCGACCTTCACGGCCACGCTGTTGCCGACCTCGCCGTGGACCTCGGCTCGGCGGTGAATTTCCTTGATCCGTCCTTCGTAGGTCACGCCCGGTTCGGTGGCCAGGATGAAGCGGACCAGCAGGTCCTCGCCGTGCTCCTTCTGGGCAGCCAGGATATGGCCCATGCGATCCTCGGGCATGCGAATGTCAAGTTCCCATTCGCTGCCGGGATCGGCCACCGAGAGCAGTACCTGGCCCCGTTCCACGGGCCGGCTCACCAACCGGTCGTGAACGTCCCAGGTAGTCACCACGCCGTCGATAGGGCTGAACACCCGCAACTGCTGCTTCTGGTGCAGGGCCAGTTCGCGCTGTTCCTTAAGCGAGATGGTCGTCTGTTGAAGTTGGGCCAACTCGCCCCGCAGACGGTCTTTTTCGGCCGGCCGCAGGTCCTTTTCAGAAAGCAGCGTATTCTGCACGGCTCTGGCCCGCTCGGCAGTGGCGGCTATCTGCCCGTCCAGGCTGGCAATGCGTTCTTCGAGGGCCGGATTCTCCAGCTCCAGCAGCGGGCGCTCGTCGGACGATCGCACCGCATCGCCGTGTCGAACGTGAACCTTGGTGACCACCCCGGCCACGTTGGCAAAAACTTCGCGCCGCGCGGTAGGTTGCAGAATACCGCGGCCTTCCAGTTCCAAACTGGCAGGTATCAAGCACAAGGCCGCAACGAGCAGCAGAACCGCGCCCAGTGCCACGCCCCAGCCAGGAAGCGATGCCGCGGTGCATACGCCGCCCAACTTGCGGCAGACCGTCATCAGCGGGCCGCCGTCGTAGGCCAGGCTGTTTGCCACGGCAATCGCCGCATGATCGCGTACTGGCTCGATGCGCGCGGCGATTCGCTTGCGCGGCCGGGCGTCGTCGATCTGCTCGGCCATCAAGGCCCCGATGGCTTTCGCCATGCGGCGGTGCTCACCCTCCTGCGCGTCCGGCGGGAAAAGCGGATACACCGCCAGCAGTCGCGATTGCGATTCGTCCAGGTAGCGCTGTGCGGCCGATTCCAACTGTGGCGGCAGATTGGTCGATTGCCCGTCGTACCATAGCGGTTCGCCGCTGGCGGCTACGACCTCGGCCAACTGGTTCATCAGCCGGACCATATCGCTCCGCGGATCAAACCGGTCCTGGCCGCTGATCGCCGTCACGGTCATCTTGCCGCGTTGGGCAACGGCCAACGTCACGCGGTCGCATTCCAGGATGCGTCGGCCTTCGTCGCACACACGACGCGAGGTTTGCGCCAAGTCCAAGCTGCCATGGACCGTGCGGGTAAATGCTTCAAGCCGATTCCATACGGCCTGCCGATCGCGAAACTCCCGGAGTTGGCAATCCTTGAGATACTCGCCTGCCAAGCCACACGCCTGGATGATGTATTGGAGATAACCACGTTCCGTGGCAGGGTTGGCACCAGGACGTTGCAGGATTTCCAGCACGCCCTGTACCTGGTCATGGTCGCGAATCGGCGCCAACAGCAGCAAGAAAGGCGTGGGGTTGCCGGTATCGGCCGTACCCGAGCAGGGTGCAATCGCCGCGGCCTCCCCGCCAACGAACACCTGCGAGAGCAGTTGATCGTGCATCTGCCGATGCTGCGGTTCGTCCAGTTCGGCCTGAGCCAGTTGCACCTGATATTCCAGGCCGAGGGTGCCGTCGGGGCGGCGTATCCACACCGCCCCGCCGATGGCGCCCAGCGCGCCGACAACGCGCGAGAGCAATTCCCCGTAGAATTCAGAGGGGGAGAGGCCGGCTCGCGCCAGCTTTGCCATCTCCGACATCAAGTTCCGGATACGCATGCGCGCGTCGGCAACTTGCTTCGGATCGAGCGTTTCAGTGGTCATGCCGGTTGTCAACTGCTGGAGTTTCGTTCGGCCTGCCGCACGTGGGGGGAGAAGGGCAGGCGGCGATCCCTGGCGGCCATTGGCAGCACCCCAAGAGCAACCTGCCGGTCGCTCGGCTGGCCCAGGCCGCAAAGTTTGCCTGACCGGTACAATCGGCCCTGGCCTGCCATACTCTTGAACGAAAGATGCTCTGGCCGGTTTTCCTGCCTCGCGGCGCAAGCGGTGATGGCGGCGGCTTGCTTCCTTGACAGCATTCGATGCCCCCCTAGGATGAATCGCTCGCCAGCCTGACACAGGTCCGCCGCTTGCACGCTTCGCTTGCCGCAGTTCGTAAGGAATCGATCCATGCAAAAGAAACCACGGCAAACCCGGTTACCCGGCATGGACGACGATCTCCCCCAGCGGCCCACCGCTTCCGGCAAGCGTTCCAAGTCGCGCGGCGGCAAGAGCGGCCAAAGCAGTCAACCCGGTCAGCCAGGCTCACCCGGTGCCAGCGGACGGCCCGCCGCCCGTGGCGGCCGCCAATCACCTCCCCGCGAACGGTCTGCCGGACACGTTGAACGGGTAGAGCCTTCGGTGCCGGTGCCCGGCACCTTGGACCCGGGAAGCAATTACAAGAATGAGCTATTGGAGATGCCGTTGGCGGTCCTGCCCGAGGGCGTGCCCGACGGCATCCCCGATCTGCGCGGCAAGACGGTGTACGCCGTGGATGCCGCCTCGCTCATCTTTCAGGTATTCCATGCGATCTCGGAGATGACCAACCCGCTGGGCCAACCGGTCAATGCGGTATACGGTTTTGCCCGCGATATCTTTTTTCTGCTGGAGCAGAAGCAACCCGATTATCTGTTTTGCGCGTTCGATTTACCCGGGGCCACGATCCGCCACGATCAATACGTGGACTACAAGGCCCATCGCGACGAAATGCCCAGCGACCTTGCTCCCCAGATCGGCATGATTATCCGGATGCTGGAAGCGATGGACGTGCCCATCCTGGCGCACGAAGGTTACGAGGCCGACGACGTGCTGGCAACGCTCGCGCGGCAAGTGGAAGAACACGGCGGCGAGTGCGTGCTGGTAACGAGCGATAAGGATTGCCGGCAACTCATCACCAATCATGTGAAGTTGTACAACGTCCGCAAGAACCAGCTATTTGATCGGGCCGCGCTGGAGGAAGACTGGGGCATTCGTCCCGACCAGGTGGTCGATTTTCAAGCGCTGGTTGGCGATTCGGTGGATAACGTGCCGGGCGTCCCGCTGATCGGCCCGAAGATCGCCAAGGAATTGCTGCAGACCTTCGATACACTCGACGAAGTGTTGGCCCGGGCCGGCGAAGTCCGCGGCAAGAAACGCAGCGAGAACCTGCAGGCCTACAAAGATCAAGCGCTGCTGAGCCGCGAACTCGTGCGGCTGCACAACGATTTGCCGCTGCGGATCGACTGGAAGCGGGGCGAAACGGCCCACATGGATCGCGAAGCGGCGCTGCCCCTGTTTGTGGAATGGGGATTTCACGGGTTTGCGGATAAGATCCGCGCTGAATTGGATGCGCGGCACGCCCCCAGCCGCTGGGACACCCAGTGCCAGGTGGTCAGCGATCCCGAAGCGCTGGCCAATCTCGTCTCGCAATTGCAGCAACAGGATAGCCTGGCTATCCGCGTTCGGGGAACGCACCCTTGGCCCATGTGGGCGGAGCTGTCGGCCATTGTGCTGGCTTCAGAAGCGGGCCGGGCGCACTACATTCCCATCGCGCCGCCTGAAGGTTCTCTGGAAGGTCTGGCAGCCAGTTATGAATATCCGCAGGCGCTTTCCACCGACGAAGTGATCGCGGCGCTGCGACCGCTGCTGGAAGATGAGAACATCGCCAAGATCGGGCATAACCTGAAGTACGACACGATCCTGCTGCGACAAGCAGGCTGCAAGTTGGCCGGCCCCAAGCTTGATCTCTACGTGGCCAGCTACTTGCTCGACGCCGGCGAGCGAAACCATTCGCTGGAAGAACTTTCCAAGCGGTACTTGCGGCACACGCTGCCGCGCGAAGACGCCCATGGTTACCTGGGGACCGCTTCGTCCAGCGGTACGGCACGCACCAGGGCCTCCCGGGGCAGGGCAGGCGGCCCCCTGGCCGAGGGTGAACTGCCTATCCACGAATCCGCGGCGCAGCGGGTCGACGCCTTGTGCCGGCTACAGCCAGTGCTATGGCCATTCCTGCAGCAGGCTGAACTCTTGTCACTGTATCAGGATTTGGAGCGTCCGTTGATCGACGTGCTGGCCCAGTTGGAGATCAACGGCATTCGCGTCGATCCGCAGCGGCTGGCGGAACTCAGCAAGCTGTACAGCTCGCGCCTGCTGGAGCTGGAGCAAACCATCTACCGCCTGGCCGGCCGCGAATTCAACATCGCCTCGCCCAAGCAGTTGCAGGAGGTGTTGTTTGCTGAACTTGGATTTGCGGCCAAAAAGAAAACCCGCACAGGGATCAGTACCGAGGCATCGGTTCTGGAAGAATTAGCCGAGGAGCATGAACTACCCCGGCAGATTCTGGAATATCGCCAATTCGCGAAGCTGAAAGGGACATATGTTGATGCGTTGTCGGACATGATCCATCCCCGCACGGGCCGCGTCCATTGCTCGTTCAATCAGGGGGTGACCGCCACGGGCCGGCTGAGCAGCAGCGATCCGAATTTGCAGAATATTCCGATTCGCACGAAGGAAGGGCGCGACATCCGCTCGGCGTTTCTGCCCGGCCACGAAGGCTGGAAACTCCTGGCGGCCGATTATTCGCAGATTGAATTGCGCGTGTTGGCCCACTTTTGCGGGGATGAAGCCTTGTGCGGGGCATTTGCCCGCGATGAAGACATCCACCGCCGGGTGGCGGCCGAAGTCTACGATGTGCCGCCAGAAACCGTGACGGCCGAACAGCGGCGCAATGCCAAGGCAGTGAACTTTGGGATCATCTACGGACTTTCGCCGTGGGGGCTGGCCAAGCAACTGGGCATCGACCAGACCGAGGCCGCTTCGTTCATCGACGCCTACTTTGAGCGTTATCCGCGTGTGGAGGAATTTCTGGCGCAAGTACTGGCAGAATGCCGTGCCAAAGGGTATGTTAGAACCATCCTGGGACGTCGCAGGGCCATCCATGGCATTCGGTCCGGCGTCCACCGTCAACGGAACCTTCCGGAACGAACCGCCATCAACACCGTGGTTCAAGGTTCCGCCGCAGATATCATCAAGTTGGCGATGATCCGCCTGCACGATCGTTTGCAAGCGGACAGCGTTGCCGCGGCCATGCTGCTCCAGATTCACGACGAGTTGGTGTTCGAAGTTTCCGACCGTCAGATCGCGGAAGTGGCCGAATTGGTGGTGCAGGAGATGTCTGGCGTTTACCCACTCCAAGTTCCGCTTAAAGTGGATGTATCGGTGGGTGAAAACTGGGCATCCCTGCAGCCGATACCTTGAAAGCGCGGACGGCTTGTCGCATCAATCCCAGTCGCATCCGTCATTCCTCGGCCGTCCCGAGTCCGGCCAATACCCCCGAACACGTTCCGACCGGAGCGGTCCTGCCTCAATAATCAATTCGTTGAGTCCAAGACAGTAGGCCCCATGCGCATGGAGGTTTTGCGTGGTGGAAATGCATGAAAAACCGTGGTGTGGTCTGAATCCCAACGCTCGTGATGGTTACGCGCCGCAGCGTTTCCGGTAAAGCCTCGGAGAGCTTGCCTGGGCGCCGCCCCCCGTCGTCGTCTCCGCGGAACGCACTGCATAGTGGGTATGACGCAGTGGGCATGACGCACTGCGCGGCGGGCATGGCCGGATGCTTGAGGATTCCTCGGACAGCTACACCGAAAATGCCGCATCGCAAGAGTTGCACTGAAATAGTTGCGCCCAAGAAAGTTGCATCGTGAGGAGCCATCCGTTGCACGCCTCCCGTGATTGCTCCCAAGTACCCAGGGTGCCGGAAGAACGCCGGCTGCCGGTCCTGGGGCTGTTGGGCGGGGTCGCCAGCGGAAAGAGCTTTGTTGCCGGATTGCTGGCCCAGCACGGTGCCGCGGTCCTCGATGCCGATCGGGCAGGCCACCAGGTATTAACAGAACAAGACATCAAAGAACAGTTACACGCTCGCTGGGGTGATCGGGTTTTCACGCCCGCGGGCGAAGTCGACCGCAAAGCCGTCGGAGAGATTGTATTTAGCGATCAAGGGGAGTTAGAATTTCTAGAAGCCGTAACGCACCCGCGGATCGGCTGCCTCCTTCAGGAACAGATTGAACATCACTTTCGGCAAGGCGCTCCAGCGGCCGTGCTCGATGCCCCGGTCATGCTCAAGGCAGGCTGGGATGCCATGTGCGACGCGATCTGGTTCGTCGACTCACCTCGTCCCACGCGGTTGAAACGTGCCTTGGCACGCGGCTGGACGGAAGCCCAGTTTGACGCCCGTGAAGCCGCCCAAGAGCCCCTGGACGAGAAGCTTCGCAAGTCCGATGTGATTATCGACAATGCCGGCAGCAGCGAGGCCACCGCCGCCTTGGTGGCCAGGCATTGGCAGCAGTTCCTCGATCAGGTAGCGCCGCACCGCGCGTCCAATCCCCATCCGCCGGCCCGGCATCCGCCCGCTGGCGGCTGAAGTGCTGGCCGCGCCGCCGCGGGAACCTCCCACGACCACACAAGAACCCCCTCGGTCCCCCGGATTGCCCTGCCTTGCGGAAATGCCACGCACTTTGGCAGCCCATCGCGGGGCCGACTGAGTCGAGATCAGGAGCCCCCCATACAAAGCGAATCGTAGAAGGTCCGGCGATTCGTTGGATGGCATACCAACCATCAGCGAGTCGTTGAGCCATAACTGCATGAAGGGCCCCCCATAGCCGCTTGTCCTGCGAGGCGCGGCGGGCCAGCCCAAACTCCCCCCCAGCGCGGCCGTTCGGGCCGCACCCGTTGGTCCACTGTCCTATTTTCCACCAGGAATTGCCTCTTCCGAACGCATCCTACCCACCGCCGGGGCCATTCGCGCCGCGGCACGCGTGCTCATCGGAGTTGTCTGTCATGACCGAAACCAAACGCAAAACCACGGATGAGAAGGTTCGGAAAACTGAAACCCGAACCTCCCTGCGCAAGAAAACGCATACCCCCGAAGAAGAAATGACCACCACCACGGTAACGGAATCCGATCTGCACAACGGCGAACCCATTTCGCTGGCTGAAGAACTCGCCGAAGAAGGCAGCCTGGTCCGCGACGATACCCACGAACATTACGAGCGGATCAAGCGCGGCAATATCCATATCGCCGAGCTGCAGAAGCTCTCGATGCCGGAGTTGATCGAGGTCGCCAAGCGTGAGAACGTCAAAGAGATCAATGGCGTCAAAAAGCAGGACCTGATCTTCAACATCCTCAAGGAGCGCGTGAAGCTCAATGGACTGATGTTCGGGGAAGGCACCCTGGAGGTGCTGCCCGACGGTTTCGGCTTCTTGCGCAGCCCCGACTACCACTACCTCTCGTGCCCGGACGACATTTACGTGTCGCCCAGCCAGATTCGCCGGTTCGGCCTGCGGACTGGCGCCACGGTGAGCGGCCAGATTCGCCCCCCCAAGGAGAACGAGCGGTACTTCGCGCTGCTGCGTGTGGAGGCGATCAACCACCACGATCCCAACCTGCTCACCAACAAGGTCTTCTTCGACGACCTGACCCCGATGCACCCGGACAAGCGGCTGGTGCTGGAACACGATCCGGCCGAAGTCGAGATGCGGGCGGTGGACCTGATCAGCCCACTGGGCTTTGGCCAGCGCGGCTTGATCGTCAGCCCGCCCCGCGCCGGCAAGACCATCCTGCTGCAGAAGATGGCCAAGGCGGTCCTCGCCAACTATCCGGACGCCTACGTGATCATGCTGTTGATCGACGAGCGCCCAGAAGAAGTGACCGACATGGAGCGGCAGGTCAAAGGCCCCAACTGCGAGGTCATTTCGTCAACCTTCGACGAAGCCGCCGCCCGGCACATCCAGGTCTCCGAGATGGTGATCGAGAAGGCCAAGCGGATGGTCGAGTACGGCGTCGATGTCGTGATCTTCCTCGATAGCATCACGCGCCTCGCCCGGGCCTGGAACGCTGAGTGTCCCAACTCCGGCAAGCTGCTTTCCGGCGGTGTGGATGCCAACGCCCTCCAGCGGCCCAAGCGGTTCTTCGGTGCTGCCCGCAAGGTCGAAGAAGGCGGCTCGCTGACCATCATCGGTACGGCGCTGGTCGATACCGGCAGCAAGATGGATGAGGTGATCTTCGAGGAATTCAAGGGCACCGGCAACCTGGAGATTGTGCTTGACCGGCGACTGGTCGATAAGCGCATCTGGCCGGCAATCGACATCAACCGCAGCGGCACCCGCCGCGAGGAAATGCTGCTCGATCCGGAAGAGTACCGCCGGGTGTGTATCCTGCGCCGCGTGATCAACGAGATGAACGCCCCTGAAGCGATGGACCTGCTCGTCACTCGGCTGCAAAAGACCAAGAGCAATGCCGAGTTTCTGATGAGCATGAACGCCAAGTAGCCCCAATCGGGCGCCGCACCCCATTAACGTGCGGCAATCGGCCAGCTTCCCCCACGCTGCTCCGCCGCGGAACCGCACCGCGGAGGGAGCGGCGTTTTTTGTTGCCGGGCGCCACCCCCCCATTCGGGCTTTCAAGCCGCATCGGTGCGCCCCCTCTCGCCAATGCGGAGCAGGCGGCATCGGCAAGTTTCTCAGGCGGCTTTTCGTCAATTGCCGGTATGCGAATTGCTCACACCTTTGCCAGCGGCTCGATGCTAAGCAGCGGTCAGGCAGGGCCGCCGCGTGGGCCGCCGCGACGGCAATCGACCGCGACCAGAAGGAGTGGCACCATGCACGTGTTAAAAGCCATGACGCCTAATGTTCACACCGTCGGCCCGGAAGCTTCGCTGGTGGAGATCGCCCGGTGTATGCGTGAAAATAACGTGGGCGTACTGCCCGTGATGGAAGCATTTCAAGTGGTGGGACTGGTGACCGATCGCGACATCATCACCCGGGCCATTGCCCAAGGCTGCGACCCCGCTTCCACACAGGCAGCCGACGTGATGACCCGCGACGTCCAAACCGTGTCCGATTATCAGCAGGTGGCCGACGTGGAAGAGCTGATGCGTCGGAAACACATTCGCCGCGTGGTGGTCCTCGACCGTCACAATTGCCCGGTCGGCATCGTTTCGCTGGACGACCTGGCAACCCGCGTTTCCAGCGAGGAAGCCGGTGAAGTGCTGAAACGGGTGTGCGAGTAACTCGCTGGACCGCGTCAGCACCGCCCTCGCAATCGGCCGCAATTACTTCAGATGCTGCACCATTTGAGCAATGGTCTGCTCAAAGAGCGTATCGCCTCCGAACTGCATCCCCAGGGCCCGGAGTTTCCCGGTTTCGATCTGGTTCTTGGGGACCGTCAGCTCGCCGCGGATTTCGCTGCCGCTGCCGGAAAGTTTCTTGGCAGCAGTAGCAACGTCGTACTCCGAGATATAGCGGTCGTAACAGTTGTAGGCCTGGCCGTGAATGCCATCGGCTTCCAGCAGAATGCCCGCCGCCTTGGCCACGTCGGCGGCATGCACTTCTTTCCCACCTCGGCGGCATTCCACCGCTTCTCCACGTGCCACGGCGGTAACCAGGTCGGACCATTTGCTATCGGCCGGCCGATGGGCCAGGCCATACACGCCGGTGGGCCGCAACGCACAAATTTCGTAGCCGCGGCCCAGCCCATAACTGTGAACGAACTTTTCCAGCGCGGCCTTGTGGGCACCATAGTGGCTCTTGGGCCACAGGGGATGGGTTTCATCCAGCGGGCGATCATTCAGGATCACATCGTGAACGGCGCACGTGGAAATATAAACAAACCGCTTCACCCCGGCGGCCCAGGCCGCTTCCATCAGTTCGAGCGTTCCCAGGATGTTCACCCGGGCGAATTCAAGCAAATCGCCTTCGCCGCCCATGAACCCGCCGGCCGGATGGTATAAGGCGGAATGCACAACGGCGTCGGCGTCCTGCACCAATTGCCGGCAGCTTTCGCCGTCGCTGAGGGTGCCTTCGATCCAGCGAATATCGCTCTCGAACGGTTCCAGGCCCGAGCGATCGCTACCGGGCCGGAACCAGGCATTCAGTTGATGGCCGCGCTGCTGAATCAACTGGGCGATCAGGTATCGTCCGATGAACCCGGTCCCACCGGTCAAGGCGACTCGCATCGACAACACTCCCCTGGCAAGGCGGCATAAGGTGCTGCTTCAAAGCATGCAGTCCGTAGCCTATCCCAGGATCAACGGGAGCACAACGCGGCCACGGGCGCGGTCGCTGCCTGGCAGGTGGCGCGCAGCAGCAAACCGAACATGCTGCCGGTGACGAAGGCCCAGCGGCGTGCTCAGTCGTGCATGTGGTGGATGATGCGTTTGCCGAGATTGCCCAGCGCACACGATGTGCCGTCAGGCTTCCGGTGACAACGCACCTTCAGCCGTATGGCGAACCATTGGGCCAACAGGTGGGCATTCTCGCAGCGAGGGCATTAAATACCATTCTGCTGGACCGCCGGAGACCAGCCGTTGCCGTTGCTAACGAAGGTTGCGGCGCCCCGCTCGCGAATAGTGGTGCCGTCTTCGCCGATCTTGCCTACCGCCGCGCGCGGCAACTTGCAGCGGATGAACATCCGCTCGTCGGCAAATTCCTTGTGCAGAATCTCGCCATGCCGGGCCAGGTAGGCCAGCAACTTGCCGTTCTCAATACCGGTTTCGACATCCAGTTCGACAAACGACCGGCTCAAAGCAAGACTGGCGGCCTCCGCCAGGCGGTCGATGCCTTCGCCGGTCCTGGCACTGATGGGAATGGCATTAGGATAGCGCTGGAGGATGCCGTCGATACGGGCGCGGTGTTCCATCGCGTCCACCTTGTTGAGCACCAGCAGGGTATCCTTTTCCTCAATGCCCAGTTCCTCCAGCACGCGGTACACGGCGGTAATCTGATCGAACGCCGTAGGGCTGCTGCCATCGGCCACGTGCAGCAGCAGGTCGGCCTGCCGCGATTCCTCCAGGGTGGCCTTAAAGCTGGCGATCAACTGGTGAGGCAAGTCGCGGATAAACCCTACGGTGTCGCTCAGCAGCACCGGGCCCCAGCCAGGCAGGTGCCAGCGCCGGGTGCGGGTGTCGAGCGTGGCAAACAGTTTATCCTGGGCGACCACGTCGGCGTCGGTCAGCCGGTTCATCAGCGTGCTCTTGCCGGCGTTGGTGTAGCCAACCAGCGACACGGTCATGAAATCGCGGCGGCCAGCCACCTGCCGTTCCTTGCGGCGCTCGATCACCGACAGTTCGCTCTTGAGGTCGTGAATCCGCTTTTCGACCAGCCGGCGGTCCACTTCCAACTGCTTTTCACCAGGACCGCGCATCCCCATCCCAGTCTTGAGCCGGGAAAGGTGGGTCCACATCCGCTTCAACCTGGGCAGCGAATATTGAAGCTGCGCCAGTTCCACGGCGAGGCGGGCCTCGTGCGTTTGAGCCCTCGCGGCGAAGATGTCGAGGATTAGTTCGGTACGATCCAAGACCTTAACCCCGATGGCCTTCTCCAGGTTGCGCGTTTGGCCGGGTGTCAGGTCGTTATCGAAGATGGCGACGTCGGCATCGACCGATTCCACCAGTTGCTTCAGTTCCTCGACTTTGCCCTTGCCCAAGTACGTGGTCCGGTCGGGCATTTCGCGGCGCTGGGTCAATTCACCGACAATGATCGCCCCGGCGGTCTGGGCCAAACCGGTAAGCTCTTTCAGCGGTTCCTCGTTCAAGGAATGATCGGGCAGTACCACGCCCACCAGCACAGCAGACTCACGCGCCAAGCCTTCGGCGCGATTGTTTTCGTTCACGTTGCCTCGTACCTCAAAGACTAAGAAATAACCTCGTAGTACGGAAAGTTTCCGGCAGCGCCTATGGTGGACGCCGCGGGGCGCACTACGACAGAAGCCGCGCCTGCGACTCCCCTTACCCCCGGGCTAGATGCAGGCCACAGCTATTACCCCTATTGTTCCTTCTTGAACTGCGGGGAACAATGTTTTCCGCAACTTTTCATTTACGGAAGGTCAGACGGGAATTGGAAATGCTTGCTCTTACTTGGGACAGTCGTGCCCTGGCGAGTGTTCGCGCGAAAAAGCTGTAGCCTTCCACGGATCAACCGACTCGCCCTGCCGGGACGGCTCTCGGACATGCTTCGGCAGGCCACGGATCAATCCATCCAGGCCTTTGGCCGCCGGTAGCCCAGCGACAGGGTCGTTCCCTGGTCAGGCTCAGCTAAACTGGACCACCAGAGGGGGCGTAAGGGGCAATCGAGCGGTCGGTTCGTTACATTGTACGCACCGCCCCCCAGGCAGGCTCTGCCGCCAGGGCAGAATGCTCTATTTTGTTGACTCGTTCTGTTCCTCGTAATTTCGCAATCTCATGGCCGACACGCCTTCACAACCTAAACTGATAGTTGCTAAGGACTTCGACGAACTGGTCTATAACGCCGCCACATTCTTCGCGGATTGCGCCGAACAGGCCGTCGCCCTCAAGGGCCGCTTTGCCGTGGCACTCTCTGGCGGTTCCACCCCCAAGGGCTTGCATCGGGCCCTGGCAGGCCAGACGGACAATGCCGCGCTCAAGCAGCGGGTTGCTACCATCCCTTGGGAAAAGACGGAAATTTTCTTCGGCGATGAGCGGTACGTTCCGGCCGACGACCCGCAGAGCAACTTCCTGATGGCTCGGGAAACGCTGCTCAGCCACGTTCGGGTACCCGACGATCAAATTCATCCCATGTGGACGAACTTTGAGAATCCTGAGGATGCCGCCAAATCGTACGAGCAGGCGCTCCAGCAAGTGCTGCAACCAGCCGCAGGCGAGGTCCCTCAGTTGGACCTGATCCTGCTGGGCCTGGGTACCGATGGTCACACGGCTTCGCTCTTTCCGGGTACGGCGGCCGTTCACGAACAGCAGCGATGGGTCGTCGCCCATTGGGTCGACGCAATGCAGATGCACCGGATCACGCTTACGCCGCCGGTGTTGTGCCACGCCCGGCACGTGGCCTTCCTGGTCGATGGTGAAAAGAAGGCCGACGTCCTGCGCCGGGTGCTCGAAGGGCCATACGTGCCCGATGAATTGCCTTCCCAGGTGGTTCGTCCAACCTCGGGCACGTTGACCTGGTTTATCGACGAGGCCGCTGCCTCTCAATTGAGCAAGCGCTAAGCGTCGCTGCTGTCGGCCCCCTTGGCGACGGTAACCAGGCTGCGTGCCGCATTGGGGGGAGCGTTTTCAAATCGGCACGCGCGGCAGTCATCGATGGCACGGCCGGCACGATGTTACTGCCGGTGCACAATGTCATTGCCAGTGGGCGATGTCCCGGCCAGTGCGCGATGTCCCGTCGCTTGCTCTGCGCGCTCTGCCACGTCACAATGGCAACCCCTGCACGGTAACTGCGCGCAGATCGTACCTGGTCTTCCGGCAGTCCCCATGAAGCGAGGAACGAGCGATGCGACGATGGTCTGTCCCCACGGCGATTTTGGGCTTTGTGGCGTTCTTCCTGGTCAGCGGCGGCAGCAACCTCGCCGCCGCCGAACAGCGGCCCAATATCCTGTTCATTATGAGCGACGATCACGCGTACCAGGCGATCAGCGCGTATGGCAGCCAGTTCAACCAAACGCCCAATATCGACCGTCTCGCCAAGGAGGGAATGCGGTTCAACCGCTGCCTGGTTACCAACTCGATCTGCGGCCCGTGCCGCGCCGTCATTCTCACGGGGAAGTACAGCCACTTGAACGGCTTTGCCCGTAATGGGGATCGCTTTGATGGCAGCCAGCAAACGGTGGCCAAGTTGCTGCAGAAGGCCGGCTATCAAACGGCCGTCGTGGGCAAGTGGCACCTGGGCTCCGATCCCACCGGCTTTGACTACTGGAACGTGCTGATCGGGCAGGGTCCGTACTACAACCCGCCCATGAAGTCGGCCGACGGGGTCACGCGCCACGAAGGCTACACCACCGAGGTCATCACCGACCTCGCGCTCGATTACTTGAAGAACATTCGCGACCCGGAGCGGCCGTTCTTCCTGATGTACCATCACAAGGCGCCGCACCGGAACTGGCAGCCCGGCCCGAAGTATCTGAACCGCTACGACGATGTCACCATTCCCGAGCCTGATACGCTGTTCGACGATTACTCGGGCCGCGGCACGGCGGCGCGCACCCAGGATATGTCGATCGAGAAAACGCTAACCCCGGCCGACCTCAAGTTGACCGCCCCCGGCAATCTCACGCCCGAGCAGCGCCAAGCCTGGGATGCCACCTACGGCCCCAAGAACGAAGCCTTTCAGAAGGCCAAGCTTCAGGGGAAGGATCTCGTCCGCTGGAAGTACCAACGGTACATCAAAGACTATCTCCGCTGCGTGGATGCCGTCGACGACAACGTGGGCCGCGTGCTGGATTACCTCGATGAAAGCGGCCTGGCCAAGAATACCGTGGTGATTTACACCTCCGACCAGGGCTTTTACTTGGGCGAACACGGTTGGTTCGACAAACGCTGGATGTACGAGGAAAGCCTGCGCACGCCGCTGCTGATCCGATACCCGGGCCGCATCAAGCCCGGCAGCGAGAACAACGACATCGTGTTGAACCTCGACTTTCCAGAAACGTTCCTCGACCTGGCAGGCGCCCCCATCCCAGAGGACATGCAGGGGCGCAGCCTGTTGCCGCTGCTCAGTGGCGATTCGCCGCAGGATTGGCGGAAGTCGATGTACTACCACTATTACGAATTTCCCGCCGTACACAGCGTGCAGCGGCACTATGGCGTCGCCACCGATCGCCATAAACTGATCTACTTCTACCTGCTCGACGAGTGGGAACTGTACGACCGCGAAACCGACCCGCAAGAACTCAAGAACGTGTACGGCGACCCGGCTTACGCCGAAGTAACCGCGGAACTGAAGCAGGAACTCAAGCGGCTTCGCGCCGAATTGAAAGTTCCTGAAGATACGCATCCCGTGGAGCGTTCCCGCCGAAACGCGGCCCCGCCGCGAACCAATACCAGGCAGCCATAGCACCTGGCGGACAGCGCACACGATTTATCAAGACGCCCCAGACCGTATTCCACGCAAGCTTCTTCGTCATTGCATCCTCGACCGTGGCATCGCCAGGTGAGGCCAGCCAAACGCAACGCCTGCGACACCCCCCTGTTGACTGTGGAGACCGCCATCATGGCCGACCCCTGGTATGTTGTGGAGAACGTGGCCGAGATCGACTCGCCCTCGCTGCTGGTGTATCCCGACCGGGCCGACGAGAATACTCGCCGCATGATCGAATACGCTGGCGGGGTCGAGCGTCTGCGGCCGCACGTAAAAACCCACAAGATGTCGCAGATCATTCAGCGGCAATTGGCCGCGGGCATCACCAAGTTCAAGTGTGCCACGATTGCCGAAGCCGAGATGGTGGCCTCCTGCGGCGCGGCCGATATTTTCCTTTCGTACCAGGTCATCGGCCCCAAGGTGCAACGGTTCGCCGCGCTGGCCCAGGCTTATCCGGGCGTGCAGTTCTCTTGCCTGGGGGACGACGAACAGGGAATCCGGGCCCTCTCCGAGGGATTATCGGCGACCGGTGTCACGGCGCAAGTGCTGCTCGACATGGATAACGGCTTTGGCCGCACCGGGATCGCCCCGGGACCGCAGGCCGCGGAACTGTACCGCTTGATCGCGGAGCTACCGGCCATTGAGCCCGGCGGGCTGCACGTGTACGACGGCCAGTTCCGCCAGCGCGATCTTGAAGAACGCTGCGCCGCCTCCGACGCTGCTTTCGCACCCGTGCAAACATTCCGGCAACAGCTGGAGTCGCAAGGGCTTCCGGTTCCGCGCGTGGTGGCCGGTGGGACCCCCACGTTCCCCTGCCATGCCCGGCGGCCCGATGTCGAGTGCAGTCCCGGCACCTGCATCTTTTGGGATGCCAGCTACGCCGATAAATTCCCGGACCTGGATTTTCTCCACGCCGCCGTGCTGCTCACGCGCGTCATCAGCAAGCCGGGCGACAATCGCTTGAGTCTTGACCTGGGTTACAAGGCGGTTTCGCCCGACAATCCGGATCCCCGCGTCGTACTCTTCGGCCTGGACGACGCCACGACGATCGTCCACAACGAAGAACACTTAACCATCGCTACGTCGCAGGCGGGCCGTTACCGCGTGGGCGATGTGTTGTACGGCATCCCGTTCCACATCTGCCCCACGGTGGCCCTGCATCAATATGCGTGGGTGGTAGAAGATGGCCGAGCCAGCGACCGTTGGGAAGTCATCGCCCGCGACCGCTGCCTGACGGTGTAATTGCGGCAAACGCGGCGGCGCTCAGAGCCTGTGTTCGCTGCGCGAGGTGATGGGTGAGACTACTTGCCGTTCAGCAGCAGCGAAACGTTGGCCGTCGCGGTTTTACCCGCGGCGACGATGGCTTCGGCCGAGCCTCTGCGATTGGAGCTTTCCTTGTACGCGGAGACGGTGTACTTGCCCGGCTTGAGCCCGGGAAACGTGAACGATCCGTCGGGACCGCTGTTGGCCTGCTTTAGCGCGGCGCCCTTGTCGTCGCTGAGCGTGACCGTCAGGCCGGCCTGCGGCAACGGCCCTTCTGCCACTTTACCGGTGATCGTGCCAAGCCCCGCTTGATCGGCACTTTGCACATCGACCATGACCGTGGCCACGGCACTGAGCCCAACCTGGTTGGTGAATTGCGCGCTAATTGCGATCGTACCCTTGGCGTCCTCGGGAATCGGCAATTCGGCGTACCACTGAAGCTTATGATCATCGATGGGCGTGCCCGACACCGTGGGCGTTTTCTCGGGAATTTTGCCATCAACCGGTCGGCCGACAAAGTACTGTGCGCTCACCACGCCCGACAGCGATGAGGTACAAAGCGCCTTCACCGGATAGGGCTGGCCCGAGGTGGCCGGGAAGGTCGGTGGAATCACGCGCAGGTTCTGGGGCGGACTGTCATCGAACACCACCTGGCTGGTGACGGTGCCCAGCGGCGTGCCATCGTAGCCGATCATCTTGGCGGTGAGGGTCCGCGGCCCCACGATCCCGGACGTATCCATCTGCAGATTCCAATCGCTCAGGGCGGCCGAAATCAGGATGGCCCCATCGGGGCCAAACGGCGAACAGCCGATGGTTTCTTCCAGCGGCGCGCGCAATTCCTGCTGAAGCTCTGGAATGAACCGGTTCCCCTCGGTGCGGCCGAGCATCACGTGCACGTGCGAGCCCGACTGGGGAACGTCGACCTGCAAGCCGAATGTCGTATTGGGACCAGGTTGGTACGCAGGCTGATTGATCAATCGCAGGCCAGGCCTTTGGCGCTCCACCGGCATGGATGCGATGCGGCCATCGCCAAACGTCACGTCGAAGATGTACACTCGGGGCACGCCATCCACGTTGAGATAGACTTCGCCCTGTTCGAGCGATCCTTCCAGAAACATGATGTTCTCGGCGCTCAGTTGCAGCGCCGCGCCGTCACCCGGTACCACACCGCGGAACATACCTCCTTGCACGCCCAGTAACCCGGGATTCACAACCTTGGGCAGTTCGATCTCGGCCGTCACTGGTGGCTTCAATGGCCCACCGATCGCGACCATGGAGAGTGAGAAGCGGTTGCGGCCCGGCCCACTGGCCACATAGTCGGCACTCTGCACCCGCACGTATTCGCGAGGGTGGGCGACGGCCACACCGATTGCCTTCTGGGCCAGGAGCTCGCCCGTCTGAGCATCGCTCACGGCAACCTGGATCGGGCCGGCCAAGGGTGGCAGCGGGGTGTCAGGCTTGGGTGGCTCGCCTACAAACTTGGCGATCACCGTTTGCCCTGGTGGCAACACCACCTTGGTTGTGGCCGTGCCGTTGAGGGTGACATTCACTTGCCGCGGCTTTTGCTCGCGACTTTGCAGATAGATGAAGTACGGCTGGGGCTTGCCCAATGGCCGCAGTCGCAGCGCATCCAGCGCCGGCCAGGGGGCCTTGGGATTATCACTGAGCAAAATCTCCACTGGCGGCAGAACCGTCTTGGGCAGCGGCACCTGCTTGTGGTACCGGCGGCCATCCAATAACACCTCCACCAGGAATCCCTTGGCCGCGGCCACCGCCGCGGGCGACGCCTCAGGTGACAACGAAACGTCGACCACCAGCGGTTGCGGCAACGGAAGCTCTACCAGTACTTCCACGTTCGGATCGGGATGGGTGAGGATCGGTTCCTGGCTGTCGCCCGCCGCTGGCGACGCGGAAGCCGCTTGAGCCGCCACGGCCAAGTCGCTTGCTCCGGCATCCTTCGAGCTGCCATCAGGCATGGAGTCCCTACTGGGATTGCCGCGTGACGTCCCGCCCGTTCGCGCCAGCGAAAGCCGCAGCGGTTGGCCATCGGGCTGGATGAACCGCACGTCGACGGGTTGACCGTTTGCCCCACCGCGGCGCGGGTCATCGCGCCCACCCATTCCAATCACCTGCCAGCCAATGACCGCGTGAGCTGTGCTCCCGCTGGAGAGGTCGACCGGCGGAAATTCAATATTCAACTGGACGTAGCGATCGGGCACGGGACCAGCCACGGCCAGGTATTGGCTGGCAATGTCCGCATAGTAGGGTACGCCCGAGCCATCTCGGGAAATGTACCGATACCGATTGCCCAGCACTCCCCAAAGGTTGCGGAATCGTTGCGCGGTGAGTTGAGCGACCGGGTTCGTTTCAGCATTGTCCAGTTCCGACGGCATCGACCACGGAGGGATCACACGCGCCATGCGTGCTCGCTTGGCCAATGCTTCTTGCTGCCCCAGTAGCGCTGGCAGTTCGACCAGCCACGCACGACGCAGCCAATTGGACACTTCGCCCAGGGATTCTGGCTTCCGCTCATCGAGCAGGCCGGATAGCACAACCATTGGCTCGCGGTCCACGCCCCCCATCTCCAGCAGTTCTACCGCCGAGCGGGCGCGCAGCCACGTTAATGCCTCTTGGGCCGCCCGAAACTCAACCTGGTCGTATGGCTCCAGCACCGTTGTGTGCCGCTGGCGAAGATCATCGGCCCGGTCGGCCAATGCGGTGACTCCGTTGAGCCGCGTCGCCAGTTGATACCAGGCTTCCCAAAGCTCACCGCGCTGCGCGGCGCTTAGCAGCGGCGTGGCCAGCAGCGATTGCGCTTCGGCAGCGAGCGAAGGCCCGGCATCCTCGCCGCGGCAGGAGGCGATCAACCGCGCTGCCCGATCCTCGCTCCAGTTTTGTTGCAGTTCGCCCAGCGACTTGCGCAACTGGTCCGATACCTGGCGGATTTGCCCCAGATGATCTAGCCATGCCGCAGCCGCGATGGGGTCGCTACCGCGGGCTGACTTGAGCATTGATGCGGCGCCCGTAGTCGCCGCGCCGCCGGGCGAGGAGGCAGAGCCGGCAACCTGAACTGCGTCGCTGTCGGCGAGTTGGCTCGGCGCGTCCGCTCCCGGCGCTGCGCTGGACTTGGACCATTCGCTGGTGCCGATTTCCGATTCCACTTCGCCATGCGGTGGCGACTCCAACAGACTTGCCAGGCGCGTCGCGGCCTGGGCCGCTTCACGCCAGGTGGCAAACTGTTGAGGGTTGGCAGCCATCAGGGGCAGGCAGCCAGGTAGCTGCGCGAAGGCCTGATCCGAGAGCGCGTAAGCCTGCTCCAACATGGATTGATAGGCTAACAGCTCCCGACCCTCTTCGAGCGCCTGGCGAAACCGCTCGGCGGCCAGGTCCTGCGATGCGAATCCTTCCGACCAGAAGTAGGTGAGACCGTCATGCACGAGTGAATGGACCACCCGCGCCCGCGACTGCAACCACGGCAGCGACCTGGCGTGGCAGCCCAACTGCTCGTTCATCCGCATCGCCTGGAGGGCCAACTGGACCGTGGCGGTCGGCCAGGAGCCCGGCGCCGCCTGGCGGGCCATGTCGGCCAGGCGGTGCAGTAGCGCCATTTCGACATACTCGGGTGCCCCGCCGTGCAAGAGTCGCATGGCATCGTCGAGCAGCATCAACAGTTCGGAGTCGGGATTGGGCGTCTCGGCCGCAAAGTCGAATACCGCATAAGCCACCGAAAAAAGCGGCTGATCCTGCACCTGCGACTGGAACGTAGCTAACAGCTTGTTGCGGGTCGCCTGCGCTTCGGCCTTGGGCAATCCCATCGTTTGGCTGCGAACGTGGGTCACGAGCGTTTCCACCGGTTGCCTCAAGGCCGGCTTGACGGGAGCCCCCAGGGCTCTCGCCAAAGCGAGCGAACGCGGTGTGGCCATGGGAATCGTGCGCGTGATGGCCGCCTGCTGCTGGAACAACAATTGAAGCTGGTTGCGGACCTGCATTTCCAAGGCGCTGGCATCGCCACCTTGACACCACGCGTTCTCGGCCCGGACCAGGGTGGCCTCCAGTTGCGCCATCAGATGTGGCATGTCGCGCCAGCCTCGACCGGCGGCTAATTCGTCGCGCCATTGCCAGCCATCGGCCATCCACTGTGGATAATGGAAGAACGGCGCACGCAGCACCTGCTGGCTTGCACGCTGTACCGGAACGGACGTGATGGGGAAGTCGGCGCCGGTGCCAAGTAACTGTGGTGTTTGCCGGGTGCCCAAGTTTTGAAAGGCCCAGCGGTCGACACGCGCGGCCACGAACGACGCAATCTCCCGAACTGAAACACGCCCGTCGCGAATGCCCCCGGCGTTGTAGCCGTCGGCGGCGCCCTGCACGCCCTGCACCAGGTAATAACCAAAGACGCTCTGCTTCAGCACGGGCGACACCAGGGCGACCTGGCCAGCCGAACAGCAAGTGAGCACCAGCCGCTTGGAATCTTCCACCGCGGCCAGTTCCGCGGGAATGGCCGAGGCGAGGTCGGTGGAAATCAACCCTTGCCGCGGACTGGCAATCGGCCAGCAAATATCCAGTACGATCAGCTTTCGCTGGGCAGGGCAACGTGCCAGGTTCGTGAGCACGGTCCGCAGCGGCAGCCAGGTTTGCGGGTCGTCCAGATCAGCATCGGCCGGCAGGATACAGATTCCCTGGGGGCCAAGCGCCGCATACGCACATACGTAGACGATGACATCGTCGTTGGGCGAACGCTCAATCAGCGATGCCAGTTGCTCCATCAACGAGTAACGCTGTTGGCTCGAAAGGGTCTGAGCCCCCAGCGGAGCAACACCACTGGCGGCGCGAATTGCCTGTCGATCGCGGATGCCGGCAATGTTTGTGGGCAGGGCATTGGTCCGGTATTCCGCAACCCAGATCGGCAGCGAGTACGGCTCCGGCGGTGGCTGAATCCAAATCGCCATCCCAGCCATCGCGCCCATCACAGCCATGGCGGCCAGGAGCAGTCCCATCAGCCTTCGCCGCCACGGCACAAACAGCGGCGGGCGTTTGCCAGGCAGATCGACCTTCTGATTCCAGTGCCGTTGCTTCATAGCCATGCCAAGGCGGCGGATAAGGGATACGGTGCAGACAGGTATGCAGGCAGAATCAGCCGGGCAGGAAATAACCAGCGGCAAAGGGGTTTTGCGTAATGATGCCGGACCATGGATAAAATATCGGGCGGCCACCGCCCTCGATCGCAGAAGACTGAACCTGTCTTACCTGATTGGAACGACTGCCGCTTTTCCTATGATTGGTACAATCAGCAAGACGGCAGGCATGCGTCACAGAACCACGGTGCGGACGACGATGAATGGTTGTCGCACAAGCGGTACCTGCTGGGGGCGATGAATGCGCGCCATCGCCGCGGTACAGGTCACTCTCTCATGTGCTCGATCACTCGGCCTCCAGGCCAACTCCATCCGACCGGTGAATCGTGATGCGATTTCCCAAGAAACTTGGTGTGACCCTGCTGAGCGCCTTTCTGGTACTGACGGGCCTCAATCTGCTCTTGGATTTGCCGTTCCAGGGGTATCCAATCCTCGTGGGAGCGATCGCCATCGCCGCCGGCGTATTGCTGTTCTTGGACCGCTAAACTCCAGCAATGCCTCTATCCCATACCGGCGCCATGGAAACATGCTGCCCCGGCGGACAGTAGCTGCCCGCTGGAATATCGCGGGAACTACTCTTGCAGTTCGTACGGCAGCGGCCTGGTATCGCTGGCCGCGGGGGGAGGCAACCGATTCATCCGTAGCGAGTAACCCCGCTGTTCTGCCTTGGCCTTCAGGTCGTTGATCGAGTAGAGCAAAAGCCGCTGCAGCGCTTCCGCGGCCTGGTCGCGAGTCACCGGCCAATAGAAGAACGTGGCTTTGCCGATCGAGCGGTACAACCGTGCTTCGCTCGCCGCGGTGTCCAAACCTTCAATGCCAACCATTACCGGATGGTCGGGCCGGTGACTGATTCGCACCACGAGGCAATTCTGCATGGTCTGATTGCCTTGCCCGTCGGACACCAGGTGCTCTTCCACTGCTACGCCTTCGATGGTGGCCTCGCTCTGGCCGACTTGGATCGTCTGCCCGGCCAGGTCGCTCAGCAAGCGGAAGTCGTGTCCACGATCCAAAACGGCACCGGGGATGAGCGTCTGATCGGGATTCCACCACACGCTGACCCGCGGCGAAACCAGCCGCGCCGTGGAGTTCTGCTGAGGCCAGACCGGCACATTGACCGTCCAGGCCGGTGCCGGATAGCCGTACTGGTACCCCCACTCCAAGGCGATGGGAGCCGCTGATTTGTCGGCCGGTTGCACTTCGAGCCAGATTTCGCGGGGCCCCACCTGCTGCAGCATGCTGGCCGCAGCGTACGGTTCACGTTCCAGGGTCAACAGCATCTGCAAGCCACTTGCCGGCATCTGCTGGTTCTGCAGGACGGCCATCCGCCACGAACCGGCTTGCTGGAACGGCTTCCAGGGGAAATCCGTCTTGCTGTAGACCGGCCGCTGGAACTGCACCCCGCTGGCACCGCGCGTCAGTTGCAGCAGCAGCAGATCGCCGCGATTCACGCCGATGGCCGCCTGAAGCGGTTGATCGGTTTGCGTGTGGACCATGTAACTGCCGGGCTGAAGTCCCCCAGGGTACCACTGGAGATTGGCCTCGTTCATGGTGACATCCAGCCCTTGAGGCGGCATCCCCGGCGCGAATCCACCGCCGAACGTGTCAACCCAGTACCGCATCCGCTGCCGCATGGCGGCGCGAAGCAGGTTGGCCAGCGAAGCCGCATCCTCGGCCAGCACGAATTTTCCCGGCGGCGACCACGTTTCGACCGACGCAAACTGCTGTAACGCGGCCGACTTTTCTTTCGGCTCCATCTTGAAGCCCACGATATTCACCGCAATGCCCGAGGATGCAAATGTGTTGCGGAGCGCCGTGGGAATATCTTGCCCATTGGGGTTGTACTGTTTGTCCTTGGCAAAACAGTTGTCTTGCCCATCGGTGAGCACCACCAAGGTCTTGAAACCCGCAGCGCCGTCCAAGTCCTGCTTGGCCATCATCATCGCCCTAACGATGGGCGATTCGTTCCACGGTTCAAGATTCGGATAGCTGACGGCAGCCATCACCTGATCGAGTTGTTTGGGGTCCTCTGCGTTCCAGACCAGCGGATCCTGGATGCGGCGGACGGTTCGATTGGCATCATCGACCGTTTTCTGGCTGCCCATTGCCTGGCCGAACACCCAAATGCTGACCACGGTGCCAGAAGGCAATTCGCTCAGCACCTGCCGCAGCACTTGCGTGGCTTCAGCATACTTGAACGTGCCGTTGGCCGGTGCGCCGGCGCCGCCAGTTGCTCCGCCAGGGCTAGCCGGTGTTGGCACGCCGGCAGACCCATTGGAATTACCGGAACCCGCTGGGGGGCCCATGCTGCCGCTGGCATCCAAGACAATGGCCACCGCGCCGGTTCCAGTTCCAAATCGCTGCTGCACGCCGGGCGTTGCCCGCACGGCCACGCTCGCCGTGGATGGCTTTCGCGGCTCAATCCGCGTGACCTCGGGCCGCAAATGCAGGTACACGGCCGAGGAGGCGCTGAACTGCTGACCGCGGAACCAGGCATACGCAGTGACCGACGACGTTTCCACCTTCGGTTGCGGTGGCGGATTCTTGGCCGCCGCTTCCAGCGCAGGACTGGTAATCACGCAACGAAAATGGCCCTGGCGGGAAGATTCGTCCAACGCCCGCGCCTGGCGAAATCCATCCGCCGGAACTGCCGACGCGAGCCCTTGCCCCGTTGTGATCCAGAGAACCGGCATACCCGGCGGCACGTCGGCCCCGGGTGCGGGCTGCACGACAAAATCCAGTTCGCGCTGAACTTCCGTGGTCAGATCGAGGCGTGCCGCGCCCTGCAACACGAGGTTTCCGGGCTGGCTCAGTTTCTTGCGGCAGCGGTCGAGCTCGGGATCGGGCCGGGTCAGCCGCCCGGCATCGTCCAGGTAGATGTTTCCTGCGACACGGTAGTACGGCACGGCCTTGGAATCCTCGGCATACCAATGATCCATCCAGCACCGCTGGGCCTGCCAGAGGAGTAGTTGGGCCGTGGTCAGCCGGCGATATAACCCAGCGGGATCGGTGGTCAACATCGCGGCCGGCGCCGCCGCGATCAACCGGCACAGGCGGTTCGACTGTGCCAGTAGCGGCCGGCGATCCGCCCACGGAACGACATGCTGGCTTTGCGCCGTCAGCGCTTCGATGGCTGGGCCGATCCGCCGCCAACGCCGCCCCAACTGCTCACCCGCAACCGTTAACGAATCCCACCAGTTTTCTTCGACGGAGAAAACCCTCAGCCGATGCTGAACTTCTTCGAAGGTTTCGACCGTGTTGATGTTCGGCCGATTCGTTGCGTCTGCCGAGCCTGTTGGTGCGCCGGAAACCGATGGCAGACTCCGGCCGCCTGCCAGGCGGGTACTGCTGGCGGATCCCCGTGATGGCATCTCTGCCTTGGCCGCCGATCCATTCGGTAAGGGCGCCGCTACCACCTTGGATGTCCCGGTGGTTGGCTTGGACGTGGCCGCAGCACTGACTGCCCTGTTCGCGGCGCGAACCAGTGGCGGTTCGGTCGGCGTGTCCATGGACGAAGGGGCCGGATCGCAACTTGCAGCCAAGCCGCTGGCGTTCAGCGCAGGCATCGCCGGCAGGCTTGCATCGTCGGAGGCGCTCGGACCCGCCGAGGCATCCGCCCCTGCCGCTGAGGGACCACGACTGTTGCCCGCCGCCAGGAGCCAATCAAACCATTCCTGGCCGAGAACCGCCAGCGCCATCACACCTTGCCGCCGGCCGTATGTTTGGGCCGCGTACTGCTGCCATTGTCGCGAAACGGTGGGCAGGGCCGCGGCCGGGTTGTTACGGCGTCCACTGAGCATCGCCTGGGCCGATTCTGCATACAGGCGCCGAGAAGTCTTGCACCAAACCGAGCGAATCTTGCTCCGCAAGCCCGGGTCGACCTGAGGGATTTGCAAGGCGTTGTATGCTTCGTGCCAGACACTCGGCAATTCAACGGCCGTCAATTCCCACCACCAGCTTTGGGATTGGGAGAGGACTCGATCGAGCCCCCGCTGCACTGCTTGCGTTTGCTCGGTCAGGCGCTGGAGTTGTTCGCGGAGCAAGGTAGCGTCGGTCGCTGGCTGACGATGCAACTGCCGGTCCAACTCGTGGCTCTGTATGAGCAGATTCTGCATCCCCACCAGGAGCGAATCGTCCGGCGGGTCCGAACCATCGTCGAGCATCGCCCGGCTGGCCACCCAGCGGGCATAGTAAGGCAGGACGGACAGCGCCTGGTTTCGGGCATCGAGTGCTTCGCGAACGCGGGTGACGTCATTCCAGGCCTGTTGATACGCGGTTTCGGCCTGCTGCAAAAATCGTAGCGCCTGCTGCTGTTGGTTGGGGCCAGCAAACAACAAGTCCTCGCCGGCGCGGCGGAGACGATCCGCCGCATCAACCTGCGACGCAATCCAGGTGAAGGTCAAGTTGCTGTACGATGCCGCCCCCGGTTCAGCATCCAGTACCGTCTTGGCGGCCAGGCGGCGCACATTGAGGGCTAGCGTCAGGAGTTCGGCGTTCGATCGAATCGTCGATGCGAAGCGATTCGTTGAACCACCGCCCGCTGCCCCGTTGATCCCATTGGCGCCGTTTAACGTGGGCCCCGCGGTTGGCCGTGCTTCAGCGGAAGCATCCCCGGCGGCCGCATTGCCGCGTTGTGCTGGACCATTCTGCGCTGAGCTGCCTTGCGAGGGGCTATTCGGCACGGAATTATTCGGTGCAGGGCTGTTCGATATGGTGTCATTGCCGGTTCCGGCCGCAATGGCCGAAGCGGCCTCGCGGAGTTCCTTGAACTGGCTGCCCTGCGCGGCCGCCCCGCTGAATGTCGCGTTCGCCGCCGGTGAAGCCGCGGAGGCCGATGCCTGGACCAGTCCCAGGTTCATCATGCGCAGGAAGTGAACCTCGGCGGGCCGTGGAAATAGGGGATCCTCAACGGCCAGCAACAGTTGACTGGCCTTGGCCAGGTTCGTCGCCGGATCGGCGGCGGCCCGATCGTAAAGCAGCGTAGCGACCTGGCGAGGCAGACCGCTGCTGGTCCCTTGCTTCGCTGCCGCTTGTTGAATGGCGTTCCAGCGTTTGGCAACCTCTCCCTCGGGGCAATTCCAAAGCTGCGAAACGGCCTCCTGCGCGGCGCTGGTAAGCGGCGGAAGAACGCCGCACGCCGCGGCCATGTCGAGCGAATTTTGCCGCGAATTGAGGTCCAGTAATCTGGCCCGCTCCAGCGCTACTTCGAGCGCGCGCAGCTCGCGAGCGAGGCTCGCTGCGGCGTTCATATCGCCGGCCAGCACCAACTGCTCGCAGCGCAACAACACCTGCTGATACTGCCGCCACAGTTGGGGGGCATACGCCGTGGGGGCCGGCACCTGGTTAGCCAACACGGCGTGCGATTGCCACCAGGCCTGCAGCTCGGGCGAGTCTTCCCGAGGCGGGGCCGTCTTGAGGTCGGTGGGACGATAATGGTTCACCGCCACAGCCAAGTCGACCTGCGCTGCCCGCACTCGTCCCTGGTCTCCCTTGGGCAGCAGTATTGGAGTCTGCAAGATGCCCCGATTGGCCTGGCTCCAGCGCTGGACATTGCGCGAAACATACTGATGGAGTTCCCACGCGTTGATGCGGCCATCATTCTCCGTATCGCGTGCCGCCCCGCGCAACCCCTCGATGATGTAGTGGAAATAGATCGTGCGGCGCAGTTCGGGGCAGGTCCAAGAGCGCTGGTCGATATCGCTCGATGCCAGCACTACCAGACCAGCAATGGACTCGATCCGCGGCGCGAGTCGTTCCAACTGCCGGGCAAAATCGTTGTGCAACATGCCCAGTTGCCAATTGCTGGCAACCGTGGTGGCATCGAGGATCAGTACTTTGTTCTTGTCGGCCGGGAGCGACGCCAGGACGTCGAGCACGTCGGCCAGGCGAATGCGATTCTCGGGCGTGTCGTCGGCCGAAGCATTGTGCGGCAGGAGGTATGCACCGTTGCCATCCGTTCCGCCATGGACGGCCAGAACAGCCACTAACGTATGGCTCTCGGTGGTTGAGAGCAGTTGTTTCCAGTTGGTGTCGGTGCGCCACTGCTGCGGTTCTTGCCGCAGTTGCAACAGGTTCTTTCCCCAGAAGGCGAAGTCACCTTCGCGGACGACTTCGGCCAGGTCGGACAGCGATTGCCAGCCATACACATTTTCGTCGATGGCCAGGTTCTCTTGATAGCCGGCGCCCAACAGCACCAGGCTGCACGATCGGGGCGGATGCAGCCAACTACTGGCCCAGATGAACATCCCCAATAGCGCCAACGTCCCCAGCCATGCGGCGCCAATCCGCGTCTTGCGAAACCCGCCACTTCGGCGAGGCGGACCCGATCGCCATGCCGGGGCCCGCTGGCCGCGGCGTGGGGAGAGTTCGGCCTGGGCATCAGGCTTCTCAGGGGCACGGTCCTTTGGCAGGCCTTCGGCTAAACCATCGCTGGCCGCAACGGATTCCGACTCCGGGGCAGAAAGCATTTCTTGAGCCATGGCTGCGCTGGGGGGAAGAAGCTGGGAGGGAGGTCTGGGCGGGTGGCGGATCGGCACCATCTGCGCCAAGGGGGCAGCGCGGAACGACCCGCCATTTACGGGGGGTCCAACCCAGCGAAAGCCTAGCCCAAGACAACGCGCCGGCAAGTCGCCGCAAGCAGCCCGCGCGAAACGGCCAGGCGGCGAAAAACCGCTGCGAATGTTGCGATCGTTGCGGTTGTGTCAGGTCGACTCACATTCCCCAGAAACCACTTTTCCTTACGCGGTTTCCCTGGGCCATTCGTTCTCACTGATCCGAAAAGTTCACCGGGACGCCCCGTACGCCCCCCAGCATGCAGGACATTCCGAGCCAGGCATTTCGGCCACCGGTCGAGCCACCCCCAGCCGCCGAGGCTTGTCTGCCGCCAAAGCAGATTGCCTTTTGGAATCATGCCTCCCCCGCTCTGCTTGCTGTCTGCACTTGTTACTGCGCGACAGGAACCCCAACCGCCATGCCGTTCTACTCGCAGTTCAACCGTTCGCTTCGTGTGAAGACTCCCTTGGGCGAGGACCAATTGCTGCCGGTCCGTTTTTCCGGCACCGAGGCTTTGTCGCAATTGTTCCGCTTTGAGTTGGAACTGCTCGCACCGCTGGATGCCGAGATTGCCTTCGACAAGATCCTCGGCCAGTCGGTGACCGTGGAACTGCAAGACCCCGTGGGGTTTCCCCGGTACTTCAACGGCATTGTGCGTACGTTTGAAGAAGGCATGGCCGACAACGAGTTTCTGCATTTCAAAGCGGAAATCGTCCCGCAGTTGTGGCTGGCCACGCAGCGGTTTCGCAGCCGGATCTTTCAGCAAAAGTCGGTGCCCGAGATTCTGGCCACGGTATTCGAAGGCATGCAGACTTCGGTCGAGCTATCGGGCACATACTCTCCGCGCAACTACTGCGTGCAGTACCAGGAGACCGATTTCGAATTTGCTTCGCGCCTCATGGAGGAGGAGGGCATCTTTTACTACTTCAGGCACGAGCAGGACAGTCACTGCCTGGTGGTGACCGATGGCCCCTACCAGCTTAAAGATTTGCAGGATTGTCCGACCCTGTATTTCGACCCGCTCGAAGGCGGAATGCGCGATGGCCCGTGCGTCTATGCCTGGCACAAGCGGCAAGAAATTTGCGCCAGCCAAGTCACGCTTTGGGACCACACTTTTGAACTGCCGGGCAAGAATCTGGAAGCCCAGGCAGCGGTCCAGCAAACGGTACAGGTGGGCCAGGTATCGCACAGCCTGCCCGGCACGGAGGAAACGCTGGAAGTCTATGAATTTCCCGGCCGCTACGCCCAGCGTTACGACGGCATCGATCCCGGCGGCGCCCCCCGGCCCGACGATCTACAGAACCTGTACACCGATAACACCCAAACTGCCAAGGTGGCCATCGAGGCTAAAGCCGCCGCGGCGTTGCACATCGGCGGCCAAACCAACACGGCCACCCTTTGCCCCGGTTACACGTTCACGCTCGAGCGGCATATCAACGCCAACGGGAAATACCTGCTCGTTGAAGTTACCCACCGGGCCGAGTTGCCAAGCAACTACCGATCCGACCGCAACGCTACGGGTTTCCGATACGAAAACGAGTTTGCGTGCCTGCCCGAGGGACTCAGCTTCCGTCCGCAGCGGACCACGCCGCGCCCGCGCGTGATGGGGCTGCAAACAGCCACGGTGGTGGGGCCACAGGGCGACCAACTGTTTCTCGATCGCTATGGCCGAATCAAGGTGCAGTTCCACTGGGACCGCGAGGGCCAGAACGACGGCAACAGTTCCTGCTGGCTGCGGGTTTCGCAAGCCTGGGCGGGACAGGGCTGGGGAGCGTTCTTCTGGCCACGCGTGGGCCACGAAGTGCTGGTGGGTTTTCTGGAAGGCGATCCGGACCGGCCGATCGTCGTCGGCAGCGTCTACAACGCCCAGAATATGCCGCCCATGGAGATGCCCCAACAAGCCACGGCCTGCGGCTTCAAATCGTGTACCGTGGGCGGCGACCCTGCCACGCAGTTCAACTGCCTTGTGTTCTACGACAAGCCCGGCGACGAACACGTCCACATCCACTCCGAAACGCACGAGTGCATCACCAGCGAAAGCTCAAACTTCCGCCGCACCTACGGCCCGCACATCGAAGTGGTGGGAGTCTTGCCTCTGGGGGCGGGCGGCGGTGGTGGTGCGCTCGATCCGGATGGCAACGACATGTTGCTTCCCCCCGCATTTGACCTGCTGAAACCGGCCGGCCTGACGGTTCCTCCGCACGGCCGCTGCGAAAGACAAACCACTGGCGTCCCGCCATTCACACTTCCGGAACATAGCGGCGGTGGCGGCGGCATTCTCGATTGGGCTGTGGCGCCCAGCGAGTTTGCCAAGGGAAGCGCTTTCAACGACATCTGGAAAACACTTCTGCCCGGTTCTCAAAAATACCAGCTAGGCAGCCAGGTCAATGCCACGGTGTTCGGCGATCGCAGCGCCCACATCATGTTCGGCGCCGATAACCGCGTGTGTATCGATCCCGAGGCACTCCTGTGGGGAATGCTGCCGGGGTTCAAGGGTGGCGTCGCAGCAGCCATCCTCAGCGGGCTGGGCGGGGCCAACAGCATGGTGGTGGGGCCTGCCGCCTCGCTCCAGTACTACCACGCCCTGAACGTGCGGCGCGGCAAGCAGTTCAATTTCGATGCCCCCAGTTTTGCCAAGAACCCCACCAATCCCAAGTATCTCACCGCTCCAGTCGTGGTCATGGCCGGCCTGACGATGGCAACGGCCCTAGTGGGCGATCTGATGGTGGCTATCAAGGCCCGCGTCGACAATACCGACAACTCCGAGGATTACCCCACTTGGGCCACGTTCCTGGCCACGTTCGTCAGCAGCAAGTGCCAGGCCCTCCTGGAGGAGATGGAGAAACTCAACGCCGAGATCATGCACGCGGAAAAGCACGCCACCCAAGCAGCCAATGTGGGCCAGCAGGCGGCGGGCTTGGCGCTGCAGCAATCGTGCGGTGTCGACACCTTCAGCATCCTCGTCAACTACGCGCAGCGCACCGTGCTCTCGGGCATGGACGCAGTCTTGCCGCCCGATGTCGCCCCCGACCAGGTCCTGGCAGAAAACAATCTCATCGCCGAAGGCAACTACACGCGCCGCGCCGTCGGCGATATCTGCCTGAATTCCGAGGGGCATGAAGGCGCGGCCACCGTGACCTCTATTTCCGCGATGGGAGGCGGCGAGACCGCATACAACGGGCTGGTCAGCCTCTATGGCAGCAAAGGGGTCCAAATGCAGGCCGGGGTGGCGGAGCCGACCTTCGTCAAGGTGGAAACCTCGGCCAGCGCCGGCAAGCTCTGCGTGGTGAACGGCAATCTCGGCGCGAGCAGCTTCGTACATATTCGCCAGGGCATGCCGGGACTCGGCCCGCAAATCACCCTGGCCCAAACTCCCCCCAGCCTCCAAATCTCCGTGGGCGACGCTCCGGCGGCCGGTTCGGTCATCAATATGACCACGACTTCGCTGGAGCTGAGCATCGGCCAGGCCAAAATCTCCATGAGCCCCGATTCCATCACGCTGTCGGTCGGAACCTCCAAGCTGGAGCTGGCTGCAGCCGGCGTCACCATCGGCGGCAATGACATTACCGTCGGCAGCGGTTCCACGATGTCCGCCACCTACCAGGCCACTTCCCTTGCCCTCAAGGGAAGTGGTACAGCCAACCTGTCAGGCGGAATGATCAATATCGGTTCGTAACCGTTTAAGCTGCCGATCACCATCCCCCCTATATATGATCCACATGAGGAATCCGTGATGATGCTGCCGGCGTTATTCTTGTCATCGGTATGATGGCGCACTTGAAACGCGCGGCGGACCACATCCTATTGGCGCTTATCGTACTATCGAGGACACGATCCATGCCTCCTGCCGCCCGTGTCGGCGATATGCACACTTGCCCGATGCAAACGCCCGGCGTCCCGCCCATTCCGCACGTTGGCGGGCCGATTCTGCCGCCTGGTGCGGTGAAAGTGTTGATTTGCGGTCAGCCCGCTGCCCGCGTGGGCGACATGGCCACCTGCGTGGGCCCGCCCGACAGCATCGCCAAGGGCTCGACCAAGGTGTTCATTGCCGGTCAACCGGCTGCCAGGGCCGGCGACACCACCGCGCACGGCGGATCCATTGCCATGGGTGCGCCGACGGTGATGATTTCATAACTGTCTCAAGCGCCGCGCGGCTGTTGCGGACGTTTGCTGTGTAGGCGCCAATCATGAGTAGTCATTTCACTTGATGCCAGCAACTTTATTGATGCTTGCGCAACGTTTCGCCATTTCACCGCAAGTCCGTTCCCTGAAACGCGACTGATGGTGCTGAAAAACGGATGCAGGACGAAGCGGATACCCCAACGCCTCCATATTGACGGCGCGATACTCAGATCGCTGACATATCCGTAACCGTCTGCATGAACGTTACAACCGGCATCATCCGTTAATCTGCCTGGAACATCCATTCTCTACGGCTCTTGCCCGATTTATATAACACTGCCCGATTCGCCGAACTGCCTGCGCTCCCGGCCCGGGCACCATTGCCTGACCGTTACATGGTCTCATGGCGGCGCAGGTAATCGCTTCGCCGCAGTTGCAATTCCGCACCACCATTTCGACCTCGATCAGCCAACATGAACGCCACCATCCGTCAACGCCTGAACGAGCTTCCGCTCAGCGATGCCGCGAGGCAACTGCTGGCCGCGGCCGACGCGCCCCGGCAGTTCGTTTGCGCCTTGCAGCATCAAGGGCTGGAGAGCGATGCCCTCCGGGTTCTGCCGCACATGTTGCCGCACCGGGTGTCGGTCTGGTGGGGATGCCTCTGCGTTTGGGATGCCCAGCGGTCGCAGCCTAACGAGACACACCTCCTGGCGATTGAATCCGTCGTGCGGTGGGTGCTGCTGCCCAGCGAAACGCTCCGGCGCACCTGCGAACATTTCGGCCGAGCATTGGGGCCAGGCGTTTCCCCGGGGGCATTGGCCCTGGCGGCCTTTTGGAGCGGCGGCAGCATGTCAGCCCCCGACCTCCCGCATGTCGCACCGCCGGTCGAACTGACTTCGCAAGTCATCGGCAGCGTGCTGCATATGGCAGCGGTCGAACGCGACCCGCTCCGCTTCGCCGATCATTATCGGCAGTACCTGGCGATTGGACTGGAAGTGGCCGCGGGGCGACTGCTTTGGACCGCCTCGGGCACGACGGCTGATCGGCCCGCCAACGCCCGACCGCCGCTCGACGCTTCGCAAGTTTCCGACAACGTGCGAATCCTGCACACGCGTGGCCATCGGTTGAACGGCCCGCATGCAACAGCATCGGGCATTGTCACCACCGGCAATGTTGATCCGTCCCTCCCAGCGCACGAGGTGCTGTGATGAGCGCCGCTGCGACCTCCGAACGACAAGTTGCCGATATCCTCGCGCAATACGAGGCCAGCGATACCGCGCACAAGCTGTATCGTTCGATGATGGAATCGGTTTCAACCACCAGGAAACCAACGGCGCCGATTGGCCCTGCGGCTTTCGCTGCCCTGCTGGCAGAGCAAGGCGATCCGGCCGACGCCGTGGAATTTCTGGCAAGGTGGCTCTCGCCGCGCCAGCGAATCTGGTGGGGCTGCATGGCACTGTGGCATGTGTATCGTCCCAACCCACCGGCCGCGATCGACGCTACGCTGGCCGCGCTTGTACGCTGGGTGGAAGATCCGTCCGATGAGAACCGCCGTGCCGCCCGAGCTGCGGGCGAGGTACTAGGGCCACGACATCCGGTGGGTGCGCTGGCTTTGGCGGCCTATTGGAGCGAAGGCAGCATGTCGCTCCCCGACCTGCCAGAAGTCTTGCCGCCGGCGGACCTTTCATCGCAGGTGTTGGCCTCCACGCTGAGCATGGCCGTCAACAGCCAACCGTTTGAACAAAGCCGCAACCTGTTCCAGCATTTCGTGAAGTTGGGGCTGGAAGTGGCCGCCGAGGCCAACCATTGGGAAGTGGCCACCGCCGAGCAAGGGTAAATGCCCCCCGGGGGGAGGCGCATCGCATCGGTCCCCGGCACCATACCGGCAGCTACCTGACTGTAACCGCGGTCCCATCAACTTGATGATCGAGGAATACCGCCATGCCTGCTCCTTCATTCGACGACTTTTGCAGCGACTTCCGCCAGTTCCGCGCCATGGTGGGCAAAGTGCTGGAAACGACGAAGGATGGTCCGCTCAAGCAGCAGTTGGCCGAGGCCACCAAGGCAATGGATGAGCGGTTCAATACGGCTCTAACGGTGTATCCGCAGACCATGGCCAGTCTGCAAGCGCGCAAACAGGCGGTCATTCAGAAGCTCCAGGAACAACAGGCCAAGCTTGCAGCCATGCAGGAGCAGGCTCAAACGGTGACGGCCAAACCCAAGGCTCCCAAGGGTCCGGCGGCTCCCCCCAAGCTGGCGCCCGTCGATCCGGCCCTGGGTTCCCGGCTTCGCGAAGAACTGCTGGCCCGCTTCGGCAAGCCGCAAGACGAAGAAGCCAACCCGGCCATCCGCGAAGTGTGGGAAGACTGGGATTGGGAGCATTGGGAGAAGAACTAGACTCTGCGCTCACTCCCCCGTGGCCGATCGGACCGCCATGCACCGCCGCGATGCCGTCTCCATTGCCATTCCCTTTGTGCGGCAGCCCCAGCACCGGCAGCAACGCATGTGCGGCGCCGCCGCGCTGGCGATGATCTATCGCTACTGGGCAGGTGAATCGGCACACGGTGTGCCGCCGCAACATCGAACGCCGGCAGCTAAATGGCCAACCGTTGCGGGCGATTCGCCGGCATCAGCACCGCAACGTACGGCATCGCCGCCAATCGACCGCGACACGCTCACGTGCCAGATGATTTGGGGCCGGATTGCCACGAACGATGGACGCGGCGGACGCTACGCCCGATGCTACCGCCTCGCAGCCGACTTGTGCCATGCCGGCATTGCGGCAACGGTCCTCCAAGCGGCCGCGCCCTGGACGGCGCTCCAGGCTGCCGCCCAGGCCGGTTTGCCGACGATCGTCAATCTGCGTCTTGCTGCCGATTCGGCACTGGGGCACTTTGCCGTGGTAACAGCCATCGGCAGTGAGCACATTGGCCTGCACGACCCCCAGTTTGGCCCGAACCGGTTGCTCCAGCGCGAACCGTTTCTGCAACTTTGGACAACCGCCGTCGCAGGCGGCGAAACGGTTGGCAGCACCATGATCGTGGCCGCCGGGCCACAGCCTGTGCTGGGCGCGCTCAGGCCTTGGCCGGAACAGACCTGCGGACGTTGCCAGCGACCGTTCCCCATCCCGCCGATCCAATCCCTGCTGGCCGCCGCGTCGGGCGTTTTCTGCCCTTGGTGCGATCAAGGCTGGCAACTACGCGTGGCCGGAGTATGAAGCCGGTCTGACCTGCCGTCTGGCCGCCTTGGAGCTTGCCAGGCCGCTACGATCGTTACGGTCGACCAGGTCCGATTTCAGTACATAGACATCGGGCCAATTGACGGATAAGCTGCGGATGGTTGCATGTGTTCCCTCCGTTGCCTTTCACGCCGTCCAGCATTATTCCCATGTCGATTGCCGCACAGGTCGATGCCATATTCCTGCATCCCGACGATAACATTTGCGTGGCCACGCGGTTGATACCCTCGGGTAAGGAGGTTGCCGCCGGATCGTCCAGCGTCAGGGCGACGGCCGACGTGCGATTGGGGCACAAGATGGCCGTGCGGCAGATTCCGCAGGGTGAAGCGGTCCTGAAGTACGGGCAAGTGATCGGCTTTGCGACCCGGCACATTGAACCTGGCGACTGGGTCCACACACACAATCTTTCGGCTGGTTCCTTCAACCGCGACTACGAGTTTGCCACGGCCATCCCTCCTGACCCGGCCCCGCTGGAGGGTCGCACCTTCATGGGATACCGCCGGGCCGACGGCCGCGCCGCCACGCGCAATTACATTGCCATCATTTCGTCGGTCAATTGTTCGGCCTCGGTGAGCAAGTACCTGGCCCAGCGGATGCCGGCCGAGTTGCTCAAAAAGTATCCTCAGATCGACGGCATCCTTCCCCTTACGCACAAAGGCGGCTGCGGCATGCAGTACGCCGGGGAGGACCACCAGCAGCTTACCCGGGTGCTGGCCGGCTTCGCCAAACATGCCAACGTGGGCGGGTATCTGCTGGTCGGGTTGGGCTGCGAGACAGGCACCCTGCAATACCTGCTCAACGAAGGGGGACTGGTCCAGATTCAGGGGGCCAGCACGACGCACGTCCCGGCGCGGGTGCTTTCGATCCAGGAATGCGGCGGCACGCAGCGCACCATCGAAGCCGGGCTCGAAGCCATCGCCGAGTTGCTGCCTCGAGTTAACGACGTGCGCCGCGAACCCATTCCCGCCAGCGAACTGATCCTGGGCCTGGAGTGTGGCGGGTCTGACGGCAACTCGGGCATCACGGCCAATCCGGCCTTGGGCGTGGCCAGCGATCTGCTGGTGGCCGCCGGCGGAACCAGCATCCTCTCGGAAACCCCTGAGATTTACGGTGCCGAACACCTGCTTACGCGGCGGGCCAAGTCCAGGCAGATTGGCGAGCAACTGGTCGAACGCATTCGCTGGTGGGAGAAGTACACGGCCCTGTTTGGGGCCGAGATCGACAACAACCCCTCGCCGGGCAACAAGGAAGGCGGCCTCACCACCATTTATGAAAAGTCGCTGGGGGCCGTCGCCAAGGGGGGATCGACGGCGCTGGCCGGCGTCTATCGCTATGCCGAGCCTGTCACCAGCCGTGGACTGGTGGTGATGGATACGCCCGGTTACGACCCCGCCAGCATCACCGGCATGGTGGCCGGTGGAGCCAACGTGGTGTGCTTCACCACGGGTCGCGGTAGCTGCTTTGGCTGCAAGCCGGTACCGTCGATCAAGATCGCAACCAATACGCCCATGTACGAGCGCATGATCGACGACATGGACCTCGATGCGGGCGTGATCCTGGCCGGAACCCCGGTCGAGGAAGTTGGACGGCAGATTTTCGAGATGATTCTTGAAGTCGCCAGCGGTCGCAAGACCAAGAGCGAGGAGCACGGCATCGGCGAAGAAGAGTTTGCCCCCTGGAGCATTGGACCAACGCTCTAAGGGGGCCTTCCGCGCCACGGCCTGCCGGATGCACCATTCGTGGCATCAGGCCGTGCCACTGCAACGGCTCTGCCGAGGCAGCCCTAAGCATGAAGGCAGCCAGCCGTAAGTCAGGCTCTTGCCAGAGCAAGCTGGCGCCCCCGCGGCAAAGCAACAGGCAGTGGCCATTTTTCGTCGCCTCGGATTGAATCACGACAACACGCTGAACGGAAACCCTCCGCCCTCATTGCATGGAGACTTGGGATGGCGACCAAGCCAGGCAATCGCTTGACGCTCAAGGATCGACTCAGTCAACTCAACTTTCTGCAAGCCTGCCAGTTGTTGGGCGAACGCGGCAGGCAACTGATCCAAATCGGCAGCGATTTCAACCTCGACGTAGCCCAGCACGTTCGCTTCGTGGGCGATCTGTTTCGAGTGACGGTGCCCGACTGGTCGTGCCGCGTGGATCCGGTCGTCACCATCACGCTGATGGCATCGGACCGCCAGCGGCTGCATTTCAACTGCACCGCCTGCGATGAAATGTGCGTTCACGTGGGCGCCGCCGTCTCGCTCATCCTCGAAGAAAAAATGCTGCTGGGGCTGGCCGCTCCGCCCAATGACGACGTGCCGCTGGAAAGTCTCAGTGAAGAAGAACTCGTCGAACGGGCAATCCGCGAGCGCGAAGAGCGGGCGCGCAACGAGCGGATGACCCTCCGGTCTTCCGATCCCAGCACGCCTTGGACCGACTACACGATCAGCAACCCTGAGTCGGGCAAGACTTACCGCCTGGCGGTGCGCGGCCTGCAGCGCGGCCAAAGCTATTGTAGCTGTCCCGATTTTCGGACCAACACGCTGGGAACCTGCAAGCATCTGCTGCACGCCATCGAAAAGCTCAAAAAGCGCTTCACGGCCGAGGAATTGAAACAGCCCTACCTCAGCCCTCACTTGGCGCTGCACCTGAAGTATGGGCAGGAGATTGAGCTATGGCTTGAGACGCCGGCCCGCACCACCGACGAAGTTCGCAAGGTCATCGAACCGCTGCAAGGCCGCGCGATCGACAACCTCGCCGACCTCATGCGCCGGATCAAGCAACTGCAAAAGCTGGGACACGAGGTACTGATTTATCCGGACGCTGAGGAATTCATCCAGCAGCGGCTCTTTCAAAGCCGGATTGAAGCCCGCATCGCCGAAATCCGCCGCGACCCGGCCAATCATCCACTTCGCCGCAGCCTGCTGAAAGTGGAACTGCTGCCGTACCAGATGGACGGCGTTGCGTTTGCCGTGGGGGCGGGCCGCGCCATCCTGGCCGACGACATGGGGCTGGGTAAAACCATCCAGGCCGTGGGCGTGGCTGAACTGCTCGCCCGAGAAGCTGAGATCCGCAAGGTGCTGGTGATTTGCCCGGCATCGCTCAAGAGCCAATGGCGGTCGGAAATCCACCGGTTCTCGGACCGCGACTGCCAACTCATCCTGGGCAATGCCGGCGAACGGAGCGAGCAGTACCACAACGACGCCTTCTTCACCATCTGCAACTACGAGCAGGTGCTGCGCGACATCGACGATATTGAACTGGTTTCCTGGGACTTGATCGTTCTGGACGAAGCCCAGCGGATCAAGAACTGGGAAGCCAAGACCACGCAGGTGGTCAAGGCCCTCAAGTCGCCCTTTGCGCTGGCTCTTTCAGGCACGCCGCTGGAGAACCGCCTCGATGAGCTTTATTCGGTGGTGCAGTTCATCGACGACCGCCGGCTGGCGCCGGCTTTCCGGTTCTTCCACCGGCACCGCACCGTCGATGAGCGGGGTAAGGTGCTGGGCTACAAGAACCTGGGCGAGTTGCGCGAGAACCTCAAACCGATCCTGCTGCGGCGGACGCGCGATTCCGTTCTGAGCGAACTGCCGCCACGCACGGTGGAAATCGTCCGCGTTGCGCCCACCGACGAACAGCGGACGCTGCACGCCGCGCACATGCAAACGGTATTGAGCATCGCTAACAAGCGGTATCTCACCGAGATGGACCTGCTGCGGCTGCAAAAACACCTGCTCTTTTGCCGCCTGGCGGCCAACAGCACGCTGCTGGTCAACAAGGAAGAGCCCGGCTATTCCAGCAAGCTCGTCGAGCTGGCGGGGCTGATCGACAACCTGTTTGCCGAACAAGGGCGCAAGGTGGTGCTCTTTTCAGAATGGAAGCGGATGCTCGATCTGATCGAACCGCTACTGGTTGAACGCGGCCTGGAGTTTGTCCGCCTCGATGGCTCGGTGCCCCAGAAGAAGCGGTTGCAACTGGTGGACACCTTTAACCACAACCCCGACTGCCGGTTGTTCCTCACCACCAATGCCGGTTCGACCGGACTGAACCTGCAATCCGCCAACACCGTGATCAATGTCGATCTGCCCTGGAACCCGGCGGTGCTCGAACAGCGGATCGCCCGGGCGCACCGCATGGGCCAGCGGCAACCGGTGCAGGTTTATCTGCTGGTGACCGAGGATACGCTCGAAGAGAAACTGCTGGCCACGCTCTCAAGCAAGCACGATCTGGCACTCGCGGCGCTGGATGTCAACTCGGAGGTGGACCGTGTGGACGTCACCAGCGGGATGGAAGAGCTTAAACGGCGGCTTGAAGTGCTGCTGGGTGCCAAGCCCGCCGCGGCCAGCGACGAATCGCTCAAACGCAAACAGCAGGAAGAAGCCCAGCGGCTGGCCTACCAGCAGCGGGTTGCCGCGGCGGGCGGAGAACTGCTGGGAGCGGCCTTCCAGTTCCTGGGCGAACTGATCGAGGACGGAACGCGCGACGTTTCGCCCTCGCCCTCCATGACCAACGACCTGCGCAACCGCCTGGCCGCTTGCGTGCAGGAAGACGGCTCGGGACGGCAACAACTAACCGTCACGCTGCCCGACCGCTCCGCCCTGGATCGCCTGGCCGAGTCGCTGGCCCGGTTGCTGACGGCCACAGGGCACAACGGGGGCTGAACGGCAGCCTCAGCGCGGGTGCCCTGGCAAGCCCTGCCCTGGCAAGCGCGGCACGATCGGCGAACACTCGGATTCACGCGCCATTCGTCCCTCAAGCGTGCCAGCACGGCCGGTGGAAACCAGCCGTGCTGGGCACGATTGCTTCAAACCGCATCCGGCGCGCAGGGGGCCAGGCTGCCGGCCATTACTCGATGATCCGCCGCACCAGCACGCCCTGCTCGGTATTAAGGTCTTCTCCCCGCACAAATCCCATGGGGATCGAGCGGTCGAAGATGTAGAACGCCCGGTGGCGTACTGCCTCGCCCGTGTCAAAGCCCAGCTCCCGGCCATACTGGAAACCGTCGGGGTGGATGTCCGAGCGCGGCACGGGTTCTGCCTCGAAGTAGCCCACCGTGATCCAGATCGCATACACGTTGCTGGTGGTGCTGTAATTGTTGGCGATCCGGGCCAGCGGCTGATACCGGAAGTACGGGTGCCGGTCGCCATCGAAATACGGCGAGTTGGCAGCAAACACCGAATTCGTGTTCGGTTCCTTTACCGTCTTGCTGGCCAGCAGTGGCCGGTCGCTGGCGCCCGCCGGGCGGGGATGCTTGCGGAAGACCGTCGAGTGAATCTCCTCGCTGGGATTGAAGCTCGAGTACGGCGTGTCCCCGTAATGGTTAAACGCCCGGAATGGCTTACGGAAGAAGGTCGGGTAGTTATCGTTCACTCTCAACCGACCGACGACCACTTCCCCCGAAGCTTCAAAGTCCCCGAACCCTTGCCGGCTGCCCCAGGTTTCTCGCCAATGGTTTTCCAGTTCGGGGTTCTTCAAGGGCAAGTTGAACAGCGCGGCCCAGGTATCGCCATCGTCAAAGATGGTGTTGATGTTGACCCGGCCCGGATCGCGGAACCGCGGGTGCGCGTTGCCGGCGGCGTCGAACAGCTTGGAACCGTGGAACCGCGAGGGGGTTTCAATGAAGTCGAACAGGCGATGCAATCCCCGCGGCGCCAACGGCGCTTGTGGGCTGCCGGTATTGGTATGGAAGAAATTCTGCAAATGGACGAACGGCGGAACCGCAGCATCGTACGGATCGCGGTCCGAGTTCGGATCGAACTCTCTCAGAAACCGCGATGGCGACGACGCCGGCACCTGGAGCAGTTCCATCGGGTTCATGTATGGCCGATTGAACCACCCCAGCCACGGATAGAACCAGGGCGTTGTATCGTTGAAGTTGCGATTCGCTATCGATGGCTGATCCCATGGTGGTGGCTTGGGGAATCCCAAGAGATTCAGCCCGCCAACCAGGTTGCCGTTCTCATCCCTGACGTTAAACGCCGAAAAGTCTTCCCCTTCCTGCCAGATGCCGTTGCGGGCAAACCAGTGGTTGAGGTTGTCAGGTGGGGTCGAGGGCTTGTTGCGGAAGCCCGGCAGGAAGCCCAGGCTGTGCCGGAACTGGTGCGGCAAACGCTGGTTGGTACCGCCTTCAGGCGTCAGCGGAGCAAACGACTGTTTCCAGATATTGAACGAGCCGGTGTCGTCCCACCGT
>CAZEEG010000003.1:86277-94389 GCA_964511065.1 uncultured Pirellulales bacterium
CAGCGGAGCAAACGACTGTTTCCAGATATTGAACGAGCCGGTGTCGTCCCACCGTTCGCGTGTCTGGAAGATCAGGTGCGTGTTCTCGTCCTGGTCGGGATCCATCGCCAGCGAGTTCCGATCGGCCTCACCGTTGAACACGTGCAGGTCCATCGGTGCGAAATCCACCGTCAGGTAGGGGTTTCTCTCCGGATGGTACGGCTTTGTGGGATTGGCCACCCGCTGCAGATAGACCGAGTAGGCCAACGGTATTGTCTGCTCGTCGCGCGGGAAACCATCTTCGACCGCAAACGGCTGATCGGGGAACGGCTGAGTGGCCGTGCCGTAGGAATCGTAGTACAGAATGTCCGCGTCGTCCGGATCGGGGGTCGTGCCCACCGTGTTCGGATAACCGCCCACCGGTTCTGAGACATTCAGCGGTAGTGGCTCGTTGATTACGATGCCTTTCACCCGCCGAATCTGGTCGTTGTCTCGGTGGGCGTAATCTTGCCGGGGATAATTCACCCAGTACGCATTGCGTTCGATGTCCAGAAGGCCTTGCCCTTGCGCGTAGGCCACCACTTCATCGGGCGTCCACGAGGTGGTTCCCGCTTGCTCGATCAACCGGATCGTGTGGAGGTTGGAGTTGGTGCCACCCGGTCCTGAATAGCCAAACCGCGTCCGCACCCGCGGGCCGATCACCGTAAAACCGCCGGCGGGCACCACAAACGTATTGCGGGCCAACTGAGCGTAGTGACTGGCATCGCCGTTGTGCTCCAGCGGGTTCTCGTAATCCGGCCTTGCCGTATCCGCATCAAATTTCCGGAGTCTGGTATAGCGGGCTTTATTGCCCGCCAACGTGCGTAGGCTGGGATCGATTTGGCCAAATCGATCCAGCGCAGGCAGGTCTGGATCGTGGTTCACAAACCACACCACGCGCCGAATGTCCGGGTCATTGAGTCGCGGGTACATCGGATCCAGGTGCATGGCCGGATTGTTGTACTCGGCCGGGCCGCGCAACAAGAGAATCTGCCATACGGGGGTTGGGCCACGCCCGCTGTCCGGGTCCTCAGGCGTCATGGCGTCCAAATCGACGGAACGCAGCAGGTTGGGATTGAACAGTTCCAGGAACACGCTGCCTTGCGGGCGGCGCCTCTGATCGAAATCGTCGTCTCTGCCGTCGGGCACTTTACCGCCCTGGGTCGGGTCGGGGTTGTCGTCGCCGTCCAAGTCCTCGGTGCGGGTGTCGTGGCAGGCGAAGGTCTCGGTGATCAGCAGTTGCGGTTCCTCCACGCCCCACACCAGGTCTCGATGACCAGCGGAATCGTCGCCGGTACCGATCTGGTTATCCACGTTCCAGGTGGTACTGGCCCCACCGTCGGCAAAGTACGGATGGACGTCGAACTCGAAGCCAGTCATGATCTGATCGTCGTCGGCGAAATCGACGACATTGATCGCCCACTGGGCCAGCCGCTTCGCTACGGTCCGCTCGTATTCCGCGACATAGGTCGACGGCACGTCGTGGACCAGCATCGCCAGCATGTAAAGCTGCCGCGCATACTGATCGTGGGTCAGGCCCATTTGCGTGGGGTTCCATTTCTGGCCGAGGATCACTTCCTCGGGGAACAGGCCTTTGTTGAACAGGTCGTTGACCAGGTCCCACGCCGTATTATCGCCGACCGGATCACCATGCCGATGGTGTTCCAGCTTGATCTTCCAGAAGACCAACTCGGGGAACGAAAGTTGGGGGCGGACTTCCCCCTCGCTGAGCATCAGCGACCGCATGGCCGGGGTGGGCGCACACGTGGGAACGGAGATCGCGTAGCTTTCAGCGGTGACTTGCCCACGCTTCTTGGCGTCGTTCCAGGTATTGGGCAACAGATCGCGCAGCCGCCGCGGCAACGTGCTGGAATCGATATCGGCCGGGCGGAGGAACACTTCTGCCTCACGCATGGTGAAGGGAGCATCGACCCATTCGCTGCGATTGGCTAAGGTTTCAAACGTTTCGCGATAAGGATTCAGGTGGTAGGGATGCTCCTCATCGTCCGGATCGACTGAGATGTCATCCCGCAGGCCAATCATCGGCGGCACCTTGAAGTTGCCATGCTGCACCACGGGAGCCTTCAGCGGCAGGCCCACGTAGGTGAGCAGCACCCCCAAGTCGCCGTCCAAGTCGGCCCAGGAATGCCAAGGCCGGTTATTGCCGGGGTTGTAGACATCCCTGTTGTAGCGGTGGTCATCCCGCTTCGCTGGTGAGCGATCGCGCTGTCCATCGGTCCACCCTGCCCGGCGAAGATCGCCAAACCGCGACTCCAGGGCCCCCTGGTCCAACTCGCCATAACGCCCGACAATCCCCGAGGAAGGAATGCCATAGATCAACTGGTTGAATTCCAAACCTAGAATGCCCAGGGGGTTCACCTCGGCCGGGCCGGAGCCAATACCAGGAATCAAGTTGTTCCAGGCATTGGCGACTGCGCTGGGGAACGGCGCCGACGACACATTGGGCGCCGATTCCACGCTGCCGAAACTCGGATTGACCTCACTGGGGTCCGGATAAAACGGTACCCGGCCCGCCAGGTGCCGGTCGCTGCCGTGTGTGTTGAGATTCAGCCGCGAATCCAAATCCTGGATCATCACGGCAAACAGCGGCTTGTAATACTTGCCGTCGGCCGAGATCTGCACCGGCATGCCCAGGTCGATCCAGATACTGTCGGGCAGGCCGTCGCCGTCGTTATCGACGTCCCAAAGGATGGGATCGGGATCCGTCCGCGCAAGGCTGTTCAAATGGAGCGACCAATTGTTCGAGCCGTCAAATTTCGGGTGATCTTCTGTGAGCGGCCGGAACATAAACCTGCGCTTCTGATCGGCGTCTGTGTGCCCTTGCACGCGGTGCCAGTTGATCAGGGCCGGGTTGTGGAACGAGGGCGACTGCACCTCCCAGCGATTCTCGTCGGGGTTCCACACGCGGGCCGCCAGGTGGATGTTGTTGTAATCCGGGATGTCGTAATCTTCGTTGGCACCGCCCGCGGTGAGGTTGTAGGTACCGATATTGGCCCCGCGTTCGGCATTGGGATACAGGGCAATCGACTCGATGTTGCCCGTCGTCGGATCAAAGCCAAAACCGGTACCGTTGAACGGCCGGCCGTTGACGACAAGCTGATCGTCTACAGAGGGACTGACCAACGCCGCCGTGGTGTCGCCCGGCAGCGGGACGCGCAACAAACGGAAGCGGAAGTTGGAGCCGCTGTCACGCTCGTAGTCGATGACGCGGAACGAACGGTTGCGCAGGTTCCCCGTGGTGAATGTCAGCACCTGGCCGGCGTAGTGGTGGGGAATTTCCTTGAGCGGGGCGAGGTTCGGAATGGTCGCATTCACATCGACCGTCACGCTCAGATTCCCCCCCGCGCTGTCCCAATTGACGCCGTTAACAATCCCTCCGGCGGTTGCATGTCCGTAGAGGTCTTCCAGCAGGCTGTGAATCCGGGCAGCCGAGTAAGGGTTCTGCGAGCCGCGGACCAACTGCCGGAATGCGCGTTCCAGCAGTTGATCGAAACCGTCGTCGAATCGTTCGGCGGAGGTGGCCGCACGCGCGCTCATCTTGAACTCGCGCGAGGCAATCACATAGGTCACAGCCACCGTCGTCAGCAGGGCCAGAAAGCCCATCACCACCAGCAGGATAACGCCGCGCCGGCGGCGAACCGCAGCCGGAGCGTTGCCATGTACGTGTGCAGCAGTCTTCATGGGATATGCACCTTGCGAAGCGAAGTTTCCTTGCCCTGGCCCGCTTCGCTCATGGTTAAAGTGATTTGAATCTTCGGGAATTTCCATTCACGCATCCGGCGACAACGCCATGAGCGGCGAAGCCGCAAGAGACCGCCCCCCCGGGAGGCCGCCAATCGGCCGCCGACACTACGGCGTGGTCAGCGCATTGGGATTGAACTCCATCGTCCGCTCGTACACGCCTACCACGCCCTGGTGAATGGTGACCGCCGGCTGATTGGCGGGCCGCAGCGACGTGTCAATCAGGGCACTCGGCCACGGGGGGCCGTCCAACTGCACGTGAATGCGCCCAAAGGGAGACCCCTTACCCAAGTTCCGCGTACCAACACTCACCACGCGGTACCAGCGGTGAAACGGCATGGTGCCGCCCACATCTGTGCCATTTTGGATCCGGTGGCTAAGCATGATCCATTGGCCGGGCACGATCCTGGCTTCTTCGGCGGTGGAAGCCGGGAGCATCAGCGCAAGCGCATCAGCAATGAACGAATCGGGCAGAATTTGGACCAGGTTGCGCGCTGGTTCCCGGTTGCCCTCCACGGCCAAATCCCGCTTGTTGAACACCACCACGGCCACGGTAAAGAACTGCCGCTTGGTTAGATTGGAGGTCAACGTAACGGCAGCGGTGCTATCGACAAGCGAAGGGGTAATCATCGCCATCCAGGAATAATCGCCTGTAAAAGGCGCCAGGGCCGTGGGCGCCGCCGTGTCGGGGTTGCCCCCCCCCAGGTATCTTGGCCGCTCGCCCTCCTCGCCGCCGACAAGGTCATCCCGCCAGCGGAAGACGGCTTCCGCCAGGGAGATCGCCTTGAGTTGCTCGGTGGTGTCGCTGTTGGGCAGCATGCCCGGGAGCGTCATCCGGCCCATGGTGGGGGCGTTGGCGCCGGCATACGGGTAAGTACCATCGACCCCGCGGACACGGGCCAGGGGATCCAGCATAAATGTAGGCCACTGCGCTTGGCCGCCACTGATGAAGGCCGGCGCGTTTCCGCTGTTATGTTTCCACAAGGCGGGATTCAACAGGCCGCGGGCCTCGATCTCGCGGAAGGCCGACCGGGCACAGGCAGCGGCGTGGTCGGCCCGCAGGCCTTCAGAAACCTGAAAGTTGCCCACCGGAATGAGCGCGCCCAACCCCAGCATGCCCATCGACAGGATGAATACCGCGAACAGCACTTCCAGCAGGCTGATGCCGCGCCGCAGGTTGGCAAACCACAGGCCGCGCGGCCCCTGGGGCTTACCAGGGGCAGGAATGGCTTCAGGCAACGCGTCGGTTGTTCCAATCAAGGTGAACATGTTGATTTCTCCGCGGTTCCCCCTCGCGGATCCATGGCCTCTTCTGAATGGTTCTTAAACCGGTGCCGCCGGCGTTTACCGGCTGCCCAGCGTGAGCCTCTCCATCACCAGGCGGCGCGAGTATTGCAAATGGTTGGGCGACGTGCCGGGGTCCGGACCGGCGCTCTCGGCCGCTACCACCAGGCCGGTCTGATGATTGATCGACACCCAGTACGAGTCGAAATCCTGCACGCTCTCCACAGCACTCAGATTGACCTTGCCAATATGCAGGTAGACCGGGCCAACCGGACGGCGCCAACCAAACTGACCGTGAACGCTCGTCAGCGCGCCGCCGGGCGAAAACAGAAACGCGATCGCATCGCCGGCGGTGATCCCGCTCCCAAAATCCGAGGCAACCAGGTCAATGGCCGCTGGCTCGGGCAGTTCCAACTCGCCGCCCGCTACCACGGGGCTGCGCAGTACCTTGTAGGTCACGGTCGTACCCGGCACAAAGCCGGGATACCCGCCATCAATCGTCTCGATGTCCCAGAACCAGGGGTGGCTGCCGGTGATGTTCTTGATCTGAAACATCCGGCTGCTGTGGTTGAAGCAGATCGTATCGCCCACTTGGACGAGCCCTGGCCTGTCAACGTCCCCTTCCCAGAGAAAGTCGCCGATTTGGATCCGGTTCTCCGAAATGACCGTTGCCCGCGAAGACATCGTATCGCCCGCATACGGTTCGGGAACCTGGATGTACTCCAGGGTCAGCGCCTTGCCGTCTTCCCGGGCCACGATCCGCACGCCAAAGGGGCGGCCCGTTTCGATGGCCCGGGCCCGCGCGCCGTGAATGAAGGAATCGACCATGCGGGCCGCTTCGCGGATGCGGCGGGCCTCGGTGTTGGGGACGACCACGCGGATGGTCACCATCGTGAGCAGCAGCACGATCACGACCACCACCATCAATTCGACCAGCGTAAACGCCCTGCGGGCCGCTGATCGTCGGCCGGCCGCTATGCCGGCGGCGGGGCTGTTATGACGTTGGCTCATCATTGGCCCCCCAGGTAATGGTTGTAGATGTTGTCGAACCGGCCGCCCTCGCCCAATTCGGATTCGGGCACCGGCGCGCCCCGCTGAAAATAGCCGTATGATTTATACTCGTAGAATTCGTAGGGGTTCGTCCCTACCGACTCGCCCAGCAGCAGGATGCCGTTTTCGCCGTCGGGGCCCGGCGAGAAAATCAGCGGGTACAGCTTGAAGCCAAAGTCATCGACACCCGGCGAACCGTTTGAGGGTACAACCAGCGGGGGTTCGCCCACATTCCGCGCCACTCCCAAGGGATCCAAGGGGTCGGGTGAGGTCCTCGGGTTGCGGGGCTGAAGGTCGGATTCAAAGCCCGGCGCCCAGCGGAGGAAACTGATCGGCTGGCCGTAGCCGTCGAGGAACTCGGGCATCCCGTCGCCGTCGGTATCGCCCACCTCAGACTCGGAGAACTGCACCAGGTCGCCTGGATTCAAACCGACGGTCACGATCAGATACAGGCACTCGGCGGACTGGTTCTCGTCATCAATCAGCTCAAGATAGTCGTTCAGACTCACATCGGGATCGTTCTGCACGTTGTATAGATCGCGGAAATACTGGATCGCTTCCTTATAAGCGTCCGCGAGCGTACTGGGGTTCGGGTTGAAAATATCGCTATAGCGGTCGGGCAGGTCGCCGCGCTGCAGCGCCCACCGTGCCAACAATTGCGTCCGGGCATAGGTGCGGAAATTCTCGTTTTTATCGCGCGGAGCGATATTCACGCGCCGCGTGCGGTACGTATCCCAGCGGGCGCGAATGATGGAGTCGAGCTTGGCGATGGTCCGCCGGGTTTGCTCGGCCTTGGCCTTCTCTTGCGAGGCGTACAGCGCCCCCAGCACCAGCGAAGCCAGGATGGCGATGATCGCCAAGACGATCAGCAGTTCCACCAGCGTGAACGCCCTGGAAGTCCGCCGCGCCGCAGGCATTTCTGCGCAGGTCATGGCAGCGAATCCTCCAGGATGCCGGAAACGAAGTTGGTCTGGTTGTCGAAATCGCCCGGTCCGTAGTTGGTGCCGTTGGGGTACACCTTTTCGGAGCTAGCGTTCCCGTAGTCGAAATCGTAGCCCGACCAGATAATCTGGCAGGAACGGGGATTCACATACCCGCCAGCAGGCGTGCGGTACGGCAGAGCGACCCCCGAGGCCGCCACCGTGTTGGGATAATCCGTGGGATCCACGGCCTGTTTAAACGAGCCAGCATACCTGCCATTGGGCAGGGCCGCGAAATAGACGTACGGAGCGCGGAAGCCCGTGTTCGCCGGGTAGAACTCTGGCCAGCCGTTCTTGTTGGTATCGGCCAGGCGGAGCGATTCAAAGTCGAACAGCGGCGTCGTTCCCTGCCGGGCAGCCGAAGGCCCTTCGAACGGATCGCGGGGATTCTTGCTGAACCCCTGCATCTCGCCGTTGGTGATGAAGCCGCCCAGCCAGAACACCAGGGCCTCGGCCGCGGTCATTTGCGATATTTGTTTGCTCCACTTGGTCTGGATGTCGTCCTGCAATGATGACCAGTGGGGGTACAAGGAGCGCGGATAGGCCTTGGCCACGTGCGCCCTCACGACCTGGTTGCCATAGTTGTTCCCGTAGGGGGTCGGGCCTAGATCGGTCAGTAAGCTGGGCGGATATTCGTTGTGATTGGCGGCGTACTGCGTCATGGCCGCGTTCAACTGGCTGATCTCGGCGGTAATCGCCGCGCGCTGGGCCGTCAGCCGGGCTCGTCCGATCGCCGGCAACAGCAGCGCCATCAGCAGCCCGATGATCACCACGACCATCAACAGCTCCACCAAGGTGAAGCCTCGCCGCGACCGGCGTCGTTCCATGGAGCCTTGCTTGGCGGGCATGGTCGAAATCTCCTTTGGATGATCCCCTGCGAGTGATACGTGGCAGCAACAGCCGCCCGCGGCAAGCGCGGCCCCCGCCGCGGGCGGCTGGTGGGGTAATCAAGTTAGCTCAAGGTTTCAATGATCTTGATGAGCGGCAGGACCAGGGCGATCACGATGAAGCCCACGAT
>CAZEEG010000003.1:94399-98399 GCA_964511065.1 uncultured Pirellulales bacterium
TCGTATCGAGTTCACCGGTTTCTTCGCCGACATCCACCATGTTCACCACCAGGTCGTCGACGACCCGCTGGTTTTTCTTCATCAGGTACAGTGGGGGGCCAATTGGCCCCAGGAAGAAGGCCCACCAAAAGACCGTGATCGCGTTGAACTGCGGCTTGGAGTGCTGCCGCATCGGGCCGGCGATGGCTTCGCCTTCGCGGATGGCCTCGTAGATCTTGCCGTACATGTTCTCGAAGACGTAGTTATTGCTCGTCTCACGCGTCATGTTGAGCGCTTCGAGAATCGGCACACCGCTGGTGACCAGCGTTCCCAGCGTGCGCGTGGTGCGGGCCACAATGTTCTTCTCGATGATCTGCCCGAAGATAGGAATTTTCAGAACGAAGGTGTCCCAACCGGCGCGGCCCTCCTTGAACTGCCGCGAGATTTTGACCATGAGGAAGATCAAGATGGGAAACGCCGGAACCAGCCACCAGTAATTGCCCACCCAGGTGGAAATGTCGATCAGCACCTGAGTAATGAGAGGCAATTCCGTGCCGAAGTCCTCGAAAATCTTCTGAAACGCCGGCACGATCTTCAACATGATGAAGATCAGAATACCCACGGCGACCTTAACCACCACGATCGGGTAGACCATGGCGCCTTTGACCTTCCGCTTGAGCGACTGGGCTTTTTCCAGGAAGTCGGCCAGGCGCTGGAGGATGACTTCCAGGGCACCGCCCGCTTCACCCGCCTTGATCATGTTGACATACAAGCGGTTGAAGGCGCGGGGCTGCTTGGCCATCGCCTCGGAAAGGGTGAGCCCCGACTCGATATCTTCGCAGACATCCATCAAGGCATTCTTGAGGGGGCCGGGCTTGGATTGCCCTTCCAGGATGCGGAGACTCCGGAGGATGGGCAGACCCGCGTCCTGCAGGATGCTGAGTTGCCGGGTGAAGGTACACAGCACCTTGGTATTGACGCCACCAATGGCCAGCGATTTCTGCTTGCCCTTGCCCTTACCGCCTGCCCCCTTCTTGGTCTTCTTGACCGTAAGCTTGGTGACGAAGTAGCCCATCTGGCGAATCGTCGCTTGGGCTTCTTCTTCGTTTGGAGCGTCGATGACGTCCTTAATCTCCTGCCCCGTGGCGTCCATCGCCTCAAATTGGAAGGTAGGCATCTTAGCACCCACTAGCTGAAGGAGACTCTGCTGGATGGAGTTGTACGCCGTAGCCGTCTTGGGCCTGGCCGCCTGTCGGCAGCCTCCCCCAACGACCACATCAGGTCATCGCGCTGCGTCCTTACAACGCAGCCAAGTGATTTGCTTATCAGGTTGTATGTAATCGCCGACACCGTGGCCTGCGGCTATCCTTCAACGATCGTCTCCCGGACCACTTCTTCAAGCGAAGTCAGGCCCGCAAAGGCGGCGGCCATCCCGGCATCGCGCAGGGTGACCATGCCGTTGGCCCGGGCGGCGTCGCGCAGTTCATCGGTCGACGCGTTCCTTACGATCATGTCGCGAATTTCATCAGTAATCATCATCAGCTCGAACAAGCCAGTCCGGCCGCGGTAGCCCGAGTTGTTGCACTGCTCGCAACCCATCCCGCGGTAGAACCGCTTGCCTTCGATATCGGCCCGGGTGAGCTGCAGGTCGGCCAGCAGGTCGGCATTGGGGGTGACTTCTTGGCGGCAGTTGGTGCAAACACGGCGCACCAACCGCTGGGCCAGGATGGCCTCCACGGTCGCCGTGATCAAGAACGGCGGCACGCCCATGTCGCGCAGCCGCGTGATGGTGCTGGGGGCGTCGTTGGTGTGCAGTGTGCTGAACACCATGTGGCCCGTGAGCGAAGCCTGTACGGCGATTTCCGCGGTTTCCACATCGCGAATCTCGCCGACCAGGATCTTGTCGGGGTCTTGCCGCAGAATGGCCCGGAGACAACTTGCGAACGAGACACCGATCTCCGCATCGATTGGCACCTGCACGATGCCGTCGATGTCGTACTCGATGGGGTCTTCCGTCGTAATCAGCTTGTCTTCAACCCGGTTCAGCTCGTTGAGGGCCGAATACAGCGTGGTGGTTTTGCCTGACCCTGTCGGCCCGGTCACCAGCACAATACCGTTGGGTTTGATAATGGCGTCGCGGAAGGCGGCCAGCGTCTGGGCGTCCATCCCCACCTGGTTCAAGTCGAGCTTGACCACCGAGCGGTCGAGTACCCGGCAGACCACGCTCTCACCAAACATGGTGGGCAGCACGCTCACGCGCAAGTCGACGGGGTGGCCGCCCACGGTCAGCTCGATCCGGCCGTCTTGCGGCAGCCGCCGCTCGGCGATGTCCAGGTTGGCCATCACTTTCAACCGCGTGGTGATGGCGAATGCCAGGTGCCGCGGCGGCGGGACCATCTCAAACAGCACGCCGTCGGCCTTGATCCGAATCTTGAATTCGTCCTCGAACGGCTCAAAGTGCAAGTCGCTGGCCTTGTCCTTGATGGCCAGCAGCAGCACCATGTTCAACAGCTTGCGAACGGGGGCGCTATCGACCAGTTCTTCCACGCTGCCGATATCGATCGGTCCTTCACGCTCCAGGGCAGAGGCCGCCGCCGTCAGGGCATCGTCGTCTTTGATGTCCTCGATGATGGAGCTGAGGTTTTCGACCGTGGAGTAGTACCGATCCAGCGCCTGCTGGATTTCGGTCTCCGTGGTCACCACCGCCCGCACGTCGTATCCCAGGAAGTTCCGCAGCTCGTCCAGAATCTGCAGCTTCTGCGGATCGCACATGGCGATGGTCAGGGTGTCGTCCTTGAACGCAATGGGGATGATCCGATAGAGCTGCGCCATCGGCTCGGTGATGTAGTTGAGCACCTCCGGCGGGATGACGGCATCGCTCAGCGCGAACGTCTGCATCCCCATCTGCTCGGCCAGCGCTTGCGCCACCTGTTCCTCGGTGACCATCCCGAGCGATTCGGCGATCTTGCCCAACAGTTCGTTGGGGCGATTCTCCTGCTGCTCCTCAAGCAGCATCTCCAACTGGTCATCGTCGATGAATCCCAGGTCGACCAGAATTTGTCCGATGCGGCGAATAGCCATAGAGAAGTAAGTTCCTGCGTTCCACCGGGCAGCCAGCCGGGGTGGAGACCTGGCCGCGCTGGCGCGGCTGCCGCCTACAGCCCGAGGCTACACCCCGGATGGCCTGTTGAAATGGTTGTGTTGTACGTTGCTGCCAATAGACTCGTTTTCTCTGCGCAGTGTTTTTCTGCGCGGTGTTTCTGTGTTTCTCTGCGCGGTGTTTCTCAGTCGTCGTCTTCGTCGGGATCTTCGCCCGAATCCATCATCTCCTGGGCCCGCTGGATGCGCTTGATGAGGTCCTCGGGCTTGTTGGACTTGGCAATGGCATCCTCAGCGGAAACCAGCCCTGCCTTCCAGTGGTTGTAGAGCGAGTCGTCCAGCAGGATCATGCCCTGCTTGGCACCGGTTTGAATCGACGACGGGATACGGAAAATCTTGTTCTCGCGGATCAGGTTGGCGATGGCCGGAGTCACCACCAGCATCTCGTGCGCGGCCACGCGGCCGCCGCCAATCTTGGGGATCAACTGCTGGCATAACACGCCGATGATGGAACTGGCCAACTGCGTCCGAATCTGATCCTGCTGTTCCTTCGGGAATACGTCGACAATACGGTTGATCGTGCCGTCGGCCGAGTTGGTGTGCAGCGTGCCGAACACCACGTGACCGGTTTCAGCCGCGGTAATGGCGGCTTCGATCGTTTCCAAGTCGCGCATTTCACCGACGAGGATCACGTCGGGGTCCTGACGCAACGCGCCGCGGAGAGCCGCGGCGAAGCTCGGCACGTCGACGCCTACCTCGCGCTGGTTGATCGTCGATTTCTTGTGGTAGTGGTAGAACTCGATCGGGTCTTCGATCGTGATGATGTGGTGATCGAAGTTTTCGTTCAGATAGTTCACCAGGCCGGCCAGGGTGGTACTTTTGCCGGACCCCGTCGGACCGGTCACCAGGAACAAACCACGAG
>CAZEEG010000004.1:0-60452 GCA_964511065.1 uncultured Pirellulales bacterium
CAAGGGACGATAGACGCGAACCGGAGCGTATGGGCGGTAAACCGGGTAAGGCCGGTAAACCGGAACGGGAGCCGGAACGACCACCGGGGCCGGAACCGGAACGGCAGGCGCCACAACCACGGGCCGGCGAGCATAGAAACGCCAGCCGGCTTCCGCTTCGTTGGACATATTGGTCATCGTCCAAGCGCCCAGCACCAGAGCGGGAACCATCAGCCATTTGGCGAAGCGTTTCATCGTGTTTGTTCTCCCTGTTTTCTGTTCGGGTGAAAGTTTGCCTGTTAAGCCCTAAGCCGGCATCCGGCGGGGTTTCGCTATCTTAATGCCAACCCAGGCCCGGTAATGGACATTGCTTTGGAAAAGTCTTAGCACACTTTTCTTAAGGTGATTATTGAAAAGCAGTTATGTTCTGGCAACCATGCCCCACTTTTGCCCGGTGCTTCAAGTGATGCAGGAGGAGCCCACGCAATTGGGGCGTTCGCTGGCAGCCAGAATGGTTAGCCTATCGCCGTGGGGGGCCGGAGGCATGCTTACTTTTCTGCCTCTAGCCTTCTGCCATCAAACACCAAAGCCATGCGGCCCCCCGCAACGGCCCGCTAAGGGGGGACCGCTTTTACATCATGTCGGGTCATACTCCACCGCTGACCGGTTGCCATCGTCCCGCAACGGCCCGCTAAGGGGGGACCGCTTTTACATCCGCGACCGGCCTGTTAGGCTGCCCTCAAGGCCCCCCACCTACTGAGGAGACATCATGTACGATTTCGCGGCTGAGTTCTCTAAGGGTTTGGCATACAGTGATTTCCTGGCCAAGTACGGCGAGGCGAGCCATCAGCAGCGTTGGCAGGACATGTACGAGCGCATCAGGCTCTCGGCGGCGCAAAGGGCATTGCTGGAAGGCTTTAAGCGCGAGCTTCGGGTTCTGTGTCTGGCCGGAACCTGGTGCGGGGATTGCATCAATCAGTGCCCGATCTTCGAGCATTTTGCGCAAGTCACCGACCGAATTCAGGTTCGGTACTTCGACCGCGACGACAACCCCGACCTGGCCAAGGCCGTAAGCCTGTGCGGCGGTGCCCGGGTGCCCGTGGTGGTGTTCTTAAACGAGGATGGCCAGTTCTGCGGCATCTACGGCGATCGCACGTTGAGCAAGTACCGGCAGATGGCCAAGGACCAGTTGGGCCCCAGTTGCCCAACCGGCCTGGGGCTTGAACAGCCCCTGTTGGAAAACGTGGTGCAGGATTGGCTCAACGAGTTCGAGCGGATGCACCTGATGGTGCGACTCTCGCCTCGGCTGCGCGAGAAACACGGCGATTGATCGCCGGCAGGGCAGGGGGGCGGTCCGCTGCTAACCGTGGGGACAGTGGCACCGGTCCCAGGCTGCGAAATTTTGCTGTTTTGCCTGAAAAATGTAGACAGCCGCCTATTCTCTGGCATACACTACGGCCGCGCTTTCATTTTGACAGTTGTGGCATTCGTCCACATTGCGATCGTTCGCATCGCACTACACGGTCGAGGCAGTTCCATGTCGAACCCGCTTGCCTGCTGGGGCGGCGCGCTGGTTGTTGCTGGGTTATTGTCGGCATTGCCGGAACGGAACCCGTTCCCCGTCGGCAATGATGCCCAGCTCATCAGCGCCCAGGATTCCGCCAAAGCGAATCCCGTTGGCGCTCCCGCCATCGGTTCCGTTTCATGTTGTACCGACACCTCCGAGCCGGTAGCGAGCCGTTCTGCTGCGGCTGAAGAACCTCGCAGCGACACGCCCGCGTGCCATGAAGCGTTCAAGGTCTTGGATCAACAACTGACCGGCTTTGGCCAGACTTCGCCGCTGTGCTTGATTCGCAATAGCCAGGTTCAGGAAGAGCTGGGCCTTTCCGCCGATCAAGCGAAAGCCGTCGCGGAGATCGATCGCGCCAATTTGGCTGCCCGGCGCGAGGGGATGCAGCGTGTGCGGCACGCTGCATCTGGCGCGGCTCGCCGCGAGGCGTGGCAGCAGCTCGAGGACGAACTTTCGGAGCAGCGCGAAGCAACGCATCGCAAGCTGCGCGAGGTCCTCAATCCGGACCAGTGGCGAAGGCTCTCCCAACTAGCGCTTCAGCTTCGAGGCACGCAGGCCCTGTATTTTGAAGATGTGCAGCAGGCCATTGGCCTCAGCGATCGCCAACGCTTCGAACTGATTCAACTGTCCGACAAGCGGGAGTTCGAGCGGAACATCGTCACCAACCGCGCTCGCGAAGGCCGCGTTCCCAAGGAAGTCTTAAAGGCGCAACTGGCCGAATTGAACCAGCGCATCGAAATGCAACTGATGGCGGTGTTGTCGCCCCAGCAGCGCGAGATGTTCACGGCCCTGCAAGGCGAGAAGTTCAAATTTCATCACCTGGGTGTGGATGAAAACCGCCTCGCCACCCATTCCACGCAAGCCACCCGCTAGCCGCGCGGCAGCGCTCCCCATGGTTCACGGCGTCTTGCCCTGTGGACGCCCCCCCTTTTGCGGCGCTTGCTTGCTAACGGCCACGGGAAGCCGTAGTCTAGGCGGTAGCCAGGCAAGCAGATTCTTGGAATGCGCCTACTCCGGTGACTACCCTCCCCCCGGGGATATCAGCGCGCGATCAGCCCTGCTTGGCCGAGCCGATTCGTCCTGGTCTGGCTCACCCTGGCTGCAAGCCTACGGCGTCGTCCCCCCCTCCCCCCATGGTTCAAGCCCACGCTTTGCCGATGCGAACGGTTCTCCGCAACCTGGTTGCAGCCCTGGAGGCTGGCCAGCCTGTTGTTTACTGCCGGTTGGTTGAAACCCGAGGCTCGACGCCGCAGAAGGCCGGCGCAGGGATGCTCGTTTTTCCCGATGGCAGCCAGGTTGGAACGCTGGGCGGAGGTTGCATCGAGGCCGAGGTCAAGCGGCGCGCGCTGAAAAACCTGACCGACGGCAAGCCGGAAATCATCTGCTTTCAGCTGGATAACGATTACGGCTGGGACGACGGCCTGATCTGCGGCGGGCGGATGCAGATTCTGGTGGATCCCTGCCAGGATGACGACGCCCGGCAGTATTTCGCCGCGCTGGCAACAGCCCTGGAAGAAGGCATCGGCTGCTGCGAAGCCGTGATCTTCGACGACGAGAAGGCTGGCTTGCCGGCAACGGCCTGCTGGCTGCTGGATGCCCAGGGCAACGTCTTGGCGCGTTGCCGCACGGGCGAAACCGCTTTGGCCCAGGGCGACCTGCAAGGCTTACCTCAGTCGGTGGCGGGGCAACTTCCGAAACTTTCAGACCGGCCCCGTCCCAAGGCAGCATCGGGCGTGGCCTACTTGCCGAATCTGCCGCGCTGCACGCTGGTGATTGTGGGCGGCGGGCACGTGGGCCAGGCCGTCGCTTCTTGGGCAAGCGACCTGGATTTCGACGTATGGGTGGTCGACGACCGCGAAACTTACGTCAGCGAGGAACGCTTTCCCAGGGCGCAGCGGCGGGTCTGCGGTCCTATCGGCGAGGTTCTGCCGCAACTGGAGATCACTCCCAACACCTATTGCCTGATCGTTACCCGCGGCCACAACCACGATGAAGAAGCCCTGTATCACCTGGTGAATCGCGGGGCGCGGTACGTGGGCATGATCGGCAGCCGCCGCAAGATCAAACTGATCTTCGACGATTTGCGGCGCGAAGGCATTAGCGAGGAAGCCCTGGCGGCGGTTTACGCGCCGCTGGGCATCGACATCGGCTCGCAAACCGTGCCGGAGATCGCCGTCAGCATCCTGGCCGAGTTGGTGGCGCACCGGAATCTGGGCGGGAAGGTGCCGGGGCGGCCCGCCGCGGTGCTGTCCATCGACGCCTGCCAGTAAAAATCGCCAGGGTGTCGTAACCGCAAGGGGGGAGGCCCGCACCGATGCCGGTTCAGCCAGCTTTGACATTTCTTGCCGACAAGAAAGCAAAGCCTGCGGCGGTGGTTGTGGTGTTTGGCGACGATGCCTTCCTCAAGCTGCAGGTGGTGGGGCGCCTCAAGGACCTGGTGCTGCCGGACGAAGACAGCGAGTTCTCCTTCACCCGGTTCGGCCCGGCAACTCCCTGGCGCGACGTCAACGACGAGCTTTCCACCGTGGCCCTGTTCGGCGGAGGGCAGCGGTTGGTGGTGGTCGACGATGCCGACGACTTCGTTTCGTCGCACCGGGCCGAACTGGAACGGTACGTCGAACACCCCAGCGGCGGCAGCGTGCTGGTGCTCGTGCTGGCTAACTTTGCCAAGACCACGCGGCTCTACAAGGCCGTGGAGAAATCGGGCCTGGCGATCGATTGCAGCGTGCCGGGTGAGGCCCAGATTCGCCGCTGGCTGGCCGATCGCGCCAAGGACCCATACCACACCAACATCGAATCGACCGCGGCCGACATGATGCTGGAGATGGTCGGGCCGGAAATGGGGCTGCTGGACCAGGAACTGGCCAAGCTGGCCTCGTACGCCGGGCAGGGCAACACCATCACCCCGGCCATGGTGGAAGAACTGGTCGGCACCTGGCGCACCAAGACCACCTGGCAACTGATCGACTCCGCACTCGATGGCAACGCTGCCGAGGCCCTGGCCCAACTCGATCGGCTATTGCGGGCCGGCGAGAACCCGCTGCAGTTACTCGGCGCCTTCGGTTATCGGCTGCGACAGTTTGCGGCGGCCACGCGGTTGATCGAGCAGGCGGAATCCTCGCGGCGGAAGCTTTCGCTCCGCGACGCGCTCCTGCAGGCCGGAGCCAAGAGCTTCAGCCTTCGCACCGCCGAACCCCAGTTGCGCCAGGTAGGGCGGCGGCGCGGCGGCCAACTGTTCCGCACGCTGCTGGAAGTCGATATGGCGCTCAAAGGCGAAAGCCATCTCGAACCGCGGACCATCATCGAGCGGCTGATCGTGGAACTGGCCAGCCCTCAATTGCGCTGAACGGCCCAGCCTGGCCCCCGAAAAATGGGCTCCGTCCGCTCCAACGGGTGGAGCCACGCGGCCGCAATCGCGAGGATTTGCGGAGGAAACCGTGGAAGTGGTTGCCGCTGTTACGTTGCGAGGTTAAAGAGGTACATATCCATCGGCGCCAAGCATAAGGGGTAGCGCGGCGTCCCCCCCTCACACACTCGCAATGTAACCGTTCACCGTCTGACCGTTCACTCCTACTCGAAAAAGGAATCCGCACGAATGATGCGCTTGCCATCTGCGCTGATGATGCTCTTTGGGTTGTCGGCATACCTGGCCGGGCCGGTGTCCGTGGGCCTTGCCGATGAGAAGGCCCAAGACAAGAAGGCCGATGCAAAGCAGGTGAAGGCCGTTGTCCCCACGGAAACGATTTCGCTGCTGTCCAAGAACTTAAAAGACCATTGGTATACCTGGCTGGCCGACGCCGGCTACGAAGATCCGCGGAACGTCTTCACCGTGCAGGACGACGGCATCGTGCGCATCTCCGGCGACGGGTACGGTGGGCTGATTACCCACAAGGAATTCGCCGATTACCACCTGGTGATGGAATACCGCTGGGGTAAGGCTACCTGGGGCAACCGCGCAGACCGCGCCCGCGATAGCGGCCTGCTGCTGCACTGCCAAGGGCCCGATGGCAACTTCGGTGGTTCCCAAGGCAAACCCGGTCCGTGGATGACCTCGATCGAATGCCAGATCATCGAAGGCGGCGTGGGCGATATCCTGGTGTTGTCCGGGAAGGATGAGAACGGCGAGAAGATCGAAGCCGCCGTCACTTGTGAAATCACACGCGACCGCGACGGCGAACCCGTATGGACGGCCGGCGGCGAGAAGCAGCGGTTCACCCGGGGCCGGATCAACTGGTTTGGCCGCGACCCGGACTGGAAGGACGTGGTGGACTTCCGCGGCCCCAAGGACGTGGATAGCCCCGGACAGGAATGGACCAAGCTGGAGGTCTTCGCCAAGGGCGATACGCTGGTCTATCGCGTGAACGGCGTGATCGTCAATCGGGCCACCGAAGTCGTGCCCAAGCAGGGCAAGATCCTGGTGCAAACCGAAGGCGCGGAACTGTTCGTCCGCAAGCTGGAACTTCGCCCGCTGCCCAAGGAAATTCCGTAACGCCGGCACCGTGGTGAGCTTGGCAGAGAAGCCTGCACGGTTCATCGTAACTACGCGCGTGAATACCTTGCACGGCGCACGGAGCCGTGGCACGCCAGCATTCGAAGGACGTTGTACGGCCTCGCCGGCCGTGCAACGTCCTTTCTTGCTGCGCTGGCGACCGCCTTAGGTCGTCTGGCGGCGTTTGGCGGTGAGCCAGTCCAGCCAGGTGCGGGCCGCCTGGCGATCTTTGCGGCCCTGCGGGGCCGTGTGCGCCGATTGCCTGCGGAGGTGCTTCTCCAGAATCCGCACATTGCGGCGGTTCGACTTAAAGAAGAAATCGAACACGTCGCCGACCAGCGGAAGCGCTCCCAGGGTCAGGTCCAGGGCGAGGTTACCGGCCATCCGGGTAAGCGTCCAGCGCGAGGCCCCAACCTGGTGGGCCAGGTAGATGGCATACAACGAAACCACCGAGGTGGTTATATCGCCCACACCAGGGATCAAGCCGAGGATGCCGTCGAGCCCAAACCGGAAGTTCGTCCCTGGCACCCGATAGGCTGAATCCATCCAGCGGGCAATCTTGATGATCCGTTCCATCCGCTGGCGGTCACTTTGCGAAGTATCGTTGGCAAGGGGATCGCTACCAGGATGGGCTTCGCCCTCCAAGTCACGGTCCTGGCGGCGATTGGCAGCAGAGCGATCAGCAGCGTGGCGTTTCATCGAAGCTGGTACTTGTAGGTTATGGATCGTTGCGCTGCCCATATCCGGTCGTCGAACGATCGACGCCGTCAATCGTCGGTTTTCCAGCGCCGTTGGCCGTATTTCGGTGGGCCAACACGCAAGTGAGCGGACATTCGCTGCGCAGGTGTCAATCAAAGGAGCGCAAGGAATTTTTCTGATCGCCGCGTAGTCTCTGTCCCCTACTGCGCCCGGCTGACGCGCGTGAAGCACAAGGCAACGACTTGATGGCCCGCGCCGCACGTGTACTGTCTTCCCACAGGATCACTGCGTTTGAGCGAGCCGACATGCCACAAAGGTGACAGCGACTGCGGAGTTATCAGCCCTCTTCCTTCCGCTTGATTGGTTATTCGCTCCTGCCTGCCGGAGATTCGCTCGGCATTTTGTCGTAGTGCAGGAGGGATGTTGTTGGACGATTTTCCGAAGGGCGGCAAGCACCCCGCCGTTGCTATGCTGCATGTCGCATACCAGCGGCGATGGAAAGCCCGCCCTGAGGCCGCCGATGCGCAGGCGTCCCATGGCGCCGCGATGGCGATGGATGCGGCGACGCGCCGCCGCCACCCCGGGAGGAGGCTTGATGCCGCGGCGGGCACAATACAGCGGCGCCCCCTTCCAATTGGTTGACAGCTTCGACGGCAATCTACTACACTCCGTGCTTTATTTAGGGGCCGCAAGTTGTGTTGCTTGCGGTTTTCGCCTGTCAGTACGGGCCCTTGATTGACCATCGTGCGGCCAATTTCGTTGGCTGCCGCCCGCAGGCTTGCCTGGGGGTAGCGGCCTTGGGAGTCGAGCCGCGCGGGATCCAACAGGCTCAGTTGTGTGCATCCTCAACGAGCGCAGACCGCCGCACGGACGCCGTTTCTTTCCACCCCCCTTGAACTGCTGGTCCCGGTGGGGTTGGGCCCCTGCCGGACACGGCAATCTCTGGGGGCGGAGTTCGTATCCTTGCGCTGCTGCCGGTGGGGTTTTTCCGTTGCGTGATTCGAATGGGGGGTGAACCCGGCGTTCCTTCGGACGTACGGCGTTTGGCCGGTCACTTAGAGCAAGGTCCAAGCATGAAGGTCGATCCGACTCGAATGGATGGAAGTCCGTCGTCAACCTCGCCCGCGGCACCGATGAGCCGCCTGGTGCGTTACGTTCAACTGTGGGGACTCTGGTTGTGCCTCGCGCTGCTGACCAGCCAGGTCACTGCGCAAGAAGCGGCGCAGGAGCCTCCCGACAACGGCCAGCCGGCCGCCGCCCAGCCGATGGACGAGGCCGATCCGCCGGCCGACAGCGACACCTCGGCCGTGGCGACCGAAGCCAGCAGCCAGATGGAATTCTTCTTGATGTGGGCCGTGGTGTTCATCGCCTCGCTCATTGCCTTGATCCAGGCCTATGCCTTTTACAAGAAGATGAAGGAGGCCGACCCGGGCAATGAGCGGATGCAGGAGATTGCCGGCTACGTGCGGGTAGGTGCCAACGCGTACCTGCGGCAGCAGTACAAGGTGGTGGCCATCTTCTTTGTGGTGATTGTGATCTTGTTGGCGATCGCTGCCTTTGGCCTCGAAGCGCAAAGCGGCTGGGTGCCGTTTGCCTTCCTCACCGGTGGTTTCTTCTCCGGCCTGGCTGGCTGGTTCGGAATGAAGACGGCTACCTGGGCTTCAAACCGTACCGCCGCCGGCGCTCAAAAATCGTTGAACCAGGGCCTGCAAATCGCCTTCCGCAGCGGGGCCGTGATGGGCCTGACCGTGGTGGGCTTGGGCCTGCTGGATATTGCTGTGTGGTTCGCCGTGCTGTACTGGCTGGTGCCGGCCCTGGGCTTTCCGGAGATCAGCCTGGTCGATATCACGGTCACGATGCTCTGCTTCGGCATGGGAGCCAGCGCCCAGGCGCTGTTTGCCCGCGTCGGTGGTGGCATCTTCACCAAGGCGGCCGACGTGGGTGCCGACCTGGTGGGCAAGGTGGAACAGAACATCCCCGAGGACGACCCCCGCAACCCGGCCACCATTGCCGACAACGTGGGCGACAACGTGGGCGACGTGGCCGGCATGGGTGCCGACCTGTACGAGAGCTACTGCGGCTCGATCCTGGCCACCACCGCGCTGGGTGTGGCCGCCTACCATGTATCGCCGATCCTGCTGGAAGGAACCGGCATCGACGCCGTAACGGCACAGCTCCGCTCGCTGTTTCTGCCGATGGTGATTGCCGGGGTAGGCATCTTCCTGTCGATCCTGGGCATTTACATGGTCCGCACCAAAGAAGATGCCACGCAGAAGAACCTGCTGGCCGCCCTGGGCCGCGGCATCAATCTCTCGACGGTTTTGCTGGCCGTGGCCGCCGTTGTGCTGGCCAAATGGCTCATGCCAGCCACCGAAGGCACGGTGCTATTTGAAGATTCCGGATTCCCGATTCCCGGGGTGGCGTTCAGCGTTGTCACGGGGCTGTTCGCCGGCTGGCTGATCGGCAAGTGGACCGAGTACGCCACCAGCGACGAATACTCTCCGACCAGGAAACTGGCCGACCAGGCATTGACGGGCCCGGCGACCATCATCATCGGCGGTGTGGCCGACGGCATGATGAGCGTCTGGTTCCCGATCCTGGTGGTCGTGACCGGCACGTTGTTGTCCTTTGGATTCGCCAATGGCTGGAACTACACCGATGTTGAATTCTTCGCCCTGGGTCTGTACGGCGTAGGGATCGCCGCCGTGGGTATGCTCAGCACGCTGGGCATCACCTTGGCGACCGATGCTTATGGTCCCATCGCCGACAACGCCGGCGGGAACGCCCAGATGTCAGAACTGGAACCGATCGTCCGGGAACGGACCGACGCGCTGGACAGCCTGGGCAATACCACCGCCGCCACCGGCAAGGGCTTTGCCATCGGCTCGGCCGCACTGACGGCCCTGGCCTTGCTGGCGGCCTATATCGAAGAGGTCCGCGTAGGTTTCGACCGCTGGGGCAACACGGCTCTGACCGCCGAGGCCGAACCCGGCTTCTACAAGGTGTCGCAAGGCTTCGTGGTCGAACATACCGGCGAGACTCGAGAAGTCGCCGGGAAGCAGCATGCCGTCGTCCACAAGTATCTGGCCATGCCGGTCGATACGCGCGACACGCGCATTCGACAGCAGTGGGACGAGCTTGATTCCCGCGAAGGACCGGTCCGCATTCCCGATGGAATGCTCCAAACCGATGACACCAACGGCCAGCAGGCGGTCAGTTTCGCCGACACTGGCCAGGGCCTGGTCGAACTGGATCGGGCCACGTTGCCCGACTTCACGCAGTACTATGAAGCCTCGCTGATGAACCCCAAGGTGCTCGTCGGCGTGTTCTTGGGGGCGATGGCCACGTTTGTCTTCTGCGCGATGACGATGAAGGCCGTGGGCCGGGCCGCCAAGGGCATGGTGGAGGAAGTCCGCCGCCAGTTCCGCGAGAACAAAGGCATCATGGAAGGCACCTCTACGCCCGACTACGCGGCGCCGGTCGAAATCAGCACCCGAGCCGCGCAGCGCGAAATGATCGTGCCCTCGCTGCTGGGGCTGGTGCTGCCGGTCGTCACGGGCCTCGTCCTGGGCGTGGCCGGCGTGCTGGGCCTGCTGGTCGGCACCCTTACCACCGGGTTCTGCGTGGCCATCTTCATGGCCAACGCGGGCGGTAGCTGGGACAACGCCAAGAAGTACATCGAGGCCGGCCACCACGGCGGCAAGGGCACCGAAGCCCACAAGGCTGCCGTCGTGGGCGACACCGTGGGCGATCCGTTCAAGGACACCAGCGGTCCCAGCCTCAACATTCTCATCAAGCTGATGAGCATGGTGAGCGTGGTCGTTGCTGGCTTGGTCGTCCGCTACAGCCTCTACGCCCTGGGAATCTTCTAAGCGACCTGCCAACCGCCCGCTGCTCCAGCAGCAAGCCGGCGGCTGCTAAACCACAGGGCCGGATGCTTGCCATGTGCAGGCATCCGGCCCTGTTTTTGTTTTGCACTCCCGCGTGTCCTGCACTTAAGTGCGCTAGGTTGAAATGTGCCGGTCGCAAGCTACGACGGCTTTACCAGCGATGCCATAGCGCAGGGTGGCCACACACCCAATGGCTTAGAAAAAAGACCGCTGCTTGCGAACGCGCGGCGCCCCCCGGCCGTATCTCTGATCGGGCGCTGCGCAGCGGCGGTGCAATTGGTCCGTTCTGTAGCGTCTGCATTTCAGAAAGTTACTCACGATTTGCGCCGCATCGGCCGATGGAGTAGGCAACTTCGCACCGCCGCGGCCTTAAGCCCTGGCGGTATCCCGCACCTGTGCCGGGCGGTCTTAACCGTCACATTGGGCAGGCGATGTTTCAGGCAATCCAGACGGCATAGCCGGCACCGGTGGCATGGCAACCTGGTTCGATATCATCAGACCGCTGGCTGCCGACAAGCAATCAGATCCCCCTTCCTCCCCCCGTTCGCATTCAAGAGGATTTTCGATGGCGCGACACATTCTCACGCACCTGGTTTCCGACCTGGAAGGCGCCTACAAGCTGACCGAAACCACCGTCCTGCGCACGAAAGCAGGCGAGGTCTACTCGATCGAATTGGGCGAATCCCTGCTGGCCGGCAGCTTGCCGCACATCGCCCAAGTGACCAAGGTCGCCCCCAAGCTCCAGCACATCGGCTTGTGTCAAGGCTCGACCCAGGAGCAGGTGTTCAACACCGCGCAGAACCTGGTTTCGCGCGCGGTCGACGATCACGCCGCTACGCTGGCCGCTGCCCCACCCAAGCCGCACCGGGCGGTAACGGCCGGCGTCATGTAAGCGCTGCCGCTTCGCCGCGGTTCTGACACCGTAACAATCTGGCTGCCAGCATTGGCAGCGTTCTTACGGTGGACCTTCCACCACATTCGCAGTCGAAACTCCCGCGCGGCCCAAGCCGCTCGGGAGTTTCTTGTTGCGGCCTGAAGGCGGGCGCGGCCCAGCCACTTAGGGTGCTGGCCCGCGGTGGACCTTTCGCAGGGCCGGAAGTAATAAGCAATCGCCGCTTCTCTTGAAGTTGGATCGGCCAAACGATGCGGTTGCCGGCCGATTCATCCGCTACCACCATCGCCGATCAAATCCACGTACGAGCCCCTGACCAGGTCTTCTGGCCGCAGGTGAAACTCGTTCATCAGGGTGGAGACCTGGGCCTTGCCGTCGGCAGCACTGCTATCGGCCGCCAGCACGGCTTCAAACTCCAGGAAGGTTCCCAGCCCCGCCACGTCGTCAAGATGAATCCGCACGTTGTGCCACAGCCACAGCGTGCGCAGCTTGTCGACCACCGCCCGCAGTCCCAAGGAGTGGATCAACACTTGCTTCAATACCAGCGGAGGACTGGTCACCGGGGCCTGCACGTAGCGGCTGGTCTTGGGGCCTGTAGCGTCGGGCCGATCGTACCAGATCAACTCCACACGGTGGGGCTGCGATTGCAAGTCGTGCGTGTCGAGGGCCGCCCTGGCATCTTCCACCGTCCAAATCTCCCGCAACTTGAGACGCCCGTGCGAACCGTTAAAGTAAGTATCCACTTGGCGCAATCGCTGCACTGGCGAGGTGGCCAGCCGCGTGGCGGTGTCGAACACCGTTTGAGGATCGGCAACTCTGGCTTTGATTTCGATATTGCGAGCGGTTGCATGAGCCATCGCAATGGGGGGGCTTTCTGAGCTAGGGCGGCAGAGGATAGTGGCAAATGCTGGCGAATTTCCACCGTGAATGAGACGCAACGATGATCAACGATCTGGCCAAGGTCCATAGTCCGATAAGCGACCTTTTTCCCCAGCTCACCTCGCCCGAGGATGCCTCGCGGTGGCGGCTGACCGATGAGCAGGTGGCGTTTTACCACGAGCATGGCTACCTGGCCGGGGTCCGCGTGCTGGACGACTTCCAGGTGCAGGCCTTGCGTGACGAACTGGCCGAACTGATCGATCCGGCCCATCCCGGCAATCGCCTGTTTTACGAATTTCACTCCAACGAGTCGATCAATCCCGATACGGTGCTGTTCCACGCCCTGGGTGCCTGGCGTGTCGGCCAGGGGTTCCACGATCTGCTGTGGAACCCGGCATTCACCGTGCCGGCTTCGCAATTATTGGGGGGTGCCGTCCGGTTCTGGCACGACCAGTTGTTCTGCAAGCCGCCGCACCACGGTGGCGTGGTGGCGTGGCACCAGGACTACAGCTACTGGACCCGCACCCAGCCGATGGCCCACCTGACTTGCTGGATCGCGCTCGACGATGCCGACTGCCACAACGGTTGCCTGCAGTATGTCCCCGGCAGCCATCGCTGGGAATTGCTGCCGATTACAGGACTGGCCGGCGACATGCATGCCATTCGCCAGGTTCTCGACGACGATCAGTGGAGCCGCCTGCAGAATCCACTTTCCATCGAACTGCCGGCGGGCTGCGCCGCATTTCACCATCCGCTCATGGTGCATGGCTCACGCGAGAACTTTACGGATCGGCCCCGCCGGGCAACCGTCATCAATGTATGCCGCGATGGCGTATGTAGCGCCTCGGCTGATCCGCTGCTGGAGGGCGTGCCGCCATTGGGAGTGAACGAACCGCTTGGCGGAGCGTTCTTCCCGCTGCTGTACGATCCCGCAACGACCTGAGGTGTAGCGACTTCCATCTGGTCGGTTCGATGTACAGACCGGCCGCATTGCGGAACAAGGATCGGACTCATACCTTGCCAGCGGGTTCCGCAGCAGACCGTTTTGCGTCCGGCAGCAGCCGGCCCTACATCTGGCAGTAGCCGGACCGGCGGCGTTACAGCTCAATGCTCTTGATGCCTTCGCCGCCGCCCGCGGCCGCCGCAAACAGGCACCGGTTTGCGGGCTCGATCAGGTCCTCGGGACGCAGATTCTTCGAAGGGAGCGAAACCGCCGCAATGCCCACGCTCATGCCGATCCCACAATGCGGAAAGACGTGTTCGTTCAATTCGCGGACCAGGCTCAACAGACGGTGAGCCACTTCCACGGCCTCGCGGCGTTCGCAGTCCAACAGCATCAAGGCCAGGCAGCCGTCGCGAACCGCCACGATCGGGCTGCCGTCGCATGTCAGCTTCCGGCAGGCCGCTTCCACGATCAGCATGATCCGGTTCGCCTGTGCGGCGCCCACCCGAAACAGCATGTTGGGATAGTCATCGACTTCGGCCAGCATCAAGCTGAGTGCCACGCGCTGCTGTCGGCACCAGGCGATTGCCTCAGACAATTGCGCCGCCAAGGTCGATGTGTCTTCGCTTTCCGCATCGGCTACCAGTGCCGCCTGGGCCCTGGCCGCAGGGGCGGTTGGTACCTTGGGTGGCTCACTTTCGATGTTGGCTTCTTGGGCCGCCGCGGGGGCTCCATCCGGGCAGGCATAGCCGCGCCGTTTGCCACTTCGCGGCACAGGTTCGGCCGCGGTGACAACAGGTTCGCCGCCAGGCAACGTTTCCAGCGTATCCACTTGCTGCGAGTATTGATTGGCGGCTGCCACGAGGGAATCGGCCTCGGGCAGTTCCCCTGCCCGCAGCAGGTGGCGAACTTCGCGTTGTTCCTTTTGTTGCTGGCGAAACACCTGGCCGGCCAGGTCTTGGGCCACGGCGGCCATTTGTCGATGGGCTTGCTCCACGATGGCTCGATAATCGTCCACCCCGGCGATCCGCAACGAGAGGACATCGGCCAGTTGGCGCACTTTTTCCTGAAGGTCCGCGAGCAGGTCTTTAACCCGATCGGGCGCAACCTGGAACTCAGACTCGGCCATCGCCACCAGTTCGAGCCAGCCACTCGATTGCCGTTGGACCAGCAGCCTCGCCACCAGTTCGGCCATCTGAAGCACCCGCGCAATCATCGCTGCCGAGGCAAGCGGGCAGGGGCGGGCCGCGATCACGCCTTGCGACAACTCCTCCGGCAAATGCCAATTGGTAAGCAGCCGTGAGCTTAATTCGGTGTGGTCGAAGCCGAGGGTTCGCCGCTCCAGGTCCAACAGCGGGACATCCAGTTTGCACGCCTTGCGCAAGAAATCGGCGTAAGGCGTCCCCAACTGTTGCAGCAGCACCAGCATGCCCAAGTCTTGCAGCAACCCGGCGATGAAGTACTCGTCGCCCGACACGTTCGCCCAGGCTTGCACGATCTCTCGGGCAGCGACCGCCTTGGTCAACGTGTGTTGCCAGTAGCGCTCAAGAATGTCGCCCGAGACATCGGTGAACAGTTTCTCGGGCAGGCTGAACCCCAGGACCAGCAACTTGAGCGGCTTGATGCCCAGCAGGGCCAGCGCCTGATTCAAGTCGTGAACCTCGCGGCTGAGTCCCAGCAGCGAACTGTTGACGACTTTCAGAATCTTGGCCGTCAGCGCCGGATCATTCTCGATGCATTGTTTGAGTTGCCGCGCATCGACCTTGGGATGATTGGTCAACTCAATCACCTGCATCGCCACGCGCGGCAACGTGTACAACGTGCCGGCCTGGCGAACCAGGGAATCGAGCAGGCGAATGCGGTCGCGTGACGCGCTGTCGTTCATGCGGCAGCCCGAGCACAATCGAGAATTGGGGGGGACAAACCGTGCGGTTCCACTTGGGTGAGCCCCGGCACCGTGCTGGACCACCGCAACACAACTCTAGCTTTTCCTGGCCCACGTGCGCAACTACAAGCCGCAAACGAGCTTGATTAGATCGGGTAGTACCAGGCGATGGTCAGGGACCACGTCCCGTGGCGGCCGCTTCCACGGGCCAAAACCAACTCTTGCGCCCATTGGAGAGGTTGGCGGTGATCCCTCGATGCCAATCGCTTTTCGTTCGGCAACCATGGGCCCCGCGGAGCGGCACGATCGGGGGGCTCAAAGGGGTTGCGCCGATTGGAATGCTTGGCGCGAAGTTGCCAATCGCCCTGGCGGCAGCGGCGCGTACAATAGATGCATAGGGATGACAGGGTGAGGCGTTCACCTATCTTCTAACTGGCCGCTTACTCGACCGTTCTTGACCGATGGATGCATTCTGGCAAAGTGTGGCGGCATTTGTGATCGTGCTCGCCGCGTGTGCGTACATTGCCCGAGCCGCATGGAAGATGCTCCTTGGCCGGCGTGATGGCTGCGGCAGCAGTTGCTCGTCGTGCCCGGCGGCGAAAACTTCCCCCGGCTCGGACCGATCGGCCCCCGGCAGTTTCGTCTCGGTCGATCAGTTGCTTGGGCCACGTCCCTGATCCGGCCCCGCCCTCAAGGAGGCAATTGCGATGCGTTGGATGTTATGGACCGCGGTAGCGCTTGCGCTGCCCCCCATGGCGGGGTGCGGCAATGGGCAACAGGGATCGCCTGCCACGACGGCGGCCGATGCAGAGCCCCAGGTGTCCATGCCTGCAGCCCTCGCCGACCAGGCCGCAATTGAGCAGGCCCTGGCCAAGCTTTCACCCGAGGACCGCGCATTGGCCGAGAAGCAAAAGATTTGCCTGGTATCGGGCGAACCGCTGGGGTCGATGGGCGTGCCAGAGTGGGTTGAGGTCAAAGGCCAGAGGGTGCTGATCTGCTGCGACGGCTGCCTGGAAGCGCTCCACGAAAACCCCGACGAGTATCTCCGCGGCGTCGAGGAATGATCCCTGAAAGGGGAAAGGCACCTGCCGCTGGTCCCTCCCGTGGCGGCGCATAGCGCCGCCACGAAAGGGGAAGCTCACCTGCGATTCTTAGAATTCCGTGCCTTGCACTGCCATCCGCAGGGCCAGCAGGTAGGGTACCGGTTCGCCGCCCAGGGCGTTGAGGACGGTGCCGCCGGCCGTGAAAACGTGTGTCACCCAGTCTTGCTGGCCGTACTTTTCCAGGGCCTTGCCGCCTTCACCGCCGCCCACGTAGACCTTCACGCCGGCGTCGTGCATCCGCTTGAGTTGTTCGACAAACTTCTTGGTGCCGGCCTCGAACTGGGCATCTTCAAACTTGCCGAACACCCCGTTGTGGAACGCGACCTTGCCAGAGCCCGACTGGATGAACTCGCCCACCTTCTGGGCGAACAGATCGCTGGTCTTGGGGCCAACGTCCAACTGCTGCTGGTCTGCACCGATGGTTTCAGAAACCGTGCCATCGGCCAGCACGAAGTCCACCGGCAGCACAAACTCCACCCTTTCCTTGCGGCCCTCCTCAATCATATTTCGGGCCTGTTGCACCCGGGCTGGCGGAATGTAGTACGGTTTGTCGCTATGACTGGCATCCTCGGCCACGCCTAGCGAGAAATCGCCGCCGTCGAGTTGGGCCATGGCTTTCTTGAGAGCCATGGCAAGCGAACCGGCGGCAATCACCATCCGCACTTTGCCCCGTTCCACGATGGCCTGCAGGTCGTCGAGCTTGTCGATCTTCAGGCCGCTAAAGACGACAAGGCTGGCATCCAGGCATTCAGACATCGGGCCATCAAACTCCGAGGCCACATATTGGCCCAGGGCCACCTTGCCCATCGCCGCCGGCACGACGGTGCTGGAGCTATCGAGGCTGCCGGCCGACAAGGCCTCGTTCACGTACACGGTCGCCACTTTCTCGGCAAACTGGTTGGCCAGCCGCGCCAGCTTTTCTGCCAGGGCCGGCGCGTCGTCTGGCTTGGCCTTCCACAGCACGCGCTCGATGTCGTACTTGCGGGTGTTCTCCAGCAGGATCACATCACCGGGCTGGGCCTTGTTCAAGGTGTCGGTCACTTCCTGGCGGATTTCCAGCGAGTCGGGATCGAGCCAGTCGGGCACGAAATGCACGGGGCACTCCAACAGTTGCTCCAACCGATCGCGGACCTTGCTGAGCGAACCGGCCGGATCACGGCCGATGTGCCCAAAGATGACCTGTTTCCAGCCCCGCTGGCGCCCGTAACGGAGCGTGTCCAACATGGAACGCAGGCGGATGTCGCCCTCGCCGATATTGGCACCCGGCTTGGCATCCACATCACCGCGGATCAAGACAGCCGTGCCCGATGGCACGTCGGCCAGCGTGTCCAACCGCGGGATGGATTGCAGATATTCGGCCAGGGGGCGCCGGGTACGCTGGGGATTGCCGCCCAAGAGGTTACGGCACCAGGCTTCCATCGTGGCGGGGGTAACAGGCATGGTATGGACTCTCCGCAAGCGGTGTTCGGCAGCAGGCACGCATCGAGCCGCGGCCGGAAATGCATTTCCCAACTCAGACGCGAACAAGATAACAAAAGCCCCGGCTTCTGTGCAGCGGCCCCCGATCGGGGGCAAAACGGCGGTGGGCCCATCCGCCGAACTCAGCAGCAACCGTGCCCCGCTGGTAACGCGAGCGCAGCCCAAGCCTTCCCTGTGCAGAGGCCTGGCGGCAGAAAAACGGCGCAGAATGCTCGAACAATTTGGGCCACGCCACGCACATGACGCGGATCACGAAGTCCCATTCGCGGCTGCAAGCCCGTGCGATACAGCCCGGGGCGACGGTACGAAAAAATCGCGCGAGGTTACAACGCTTGATGCGTGAACCACGGGCCGCCGTCTTGTGGTGCCCCGTCCGAGTCGTCCACGCTGCCGGTCTCCAGCGGTGGTTGAACGTCCGGCGCTAAGGTCGGCACAAGCTGCGGAGGCGCCTCGAAGCCGGCTTGGGTCGTTGCCGTATCGTCCTCCGCGGATTCAAGATCCAATTCAAACGCGCAACTGGGGCAGCCATCCAAGCGGCAATCAGCCAGCCTGACCGGGCAACCCACCAGACCCGCGTACATGTCGCGTTCCATCTCGCAGGCGGTGCGATCAAGATCGAGCATGTTGATGAAAGGGCACGACCGCTCGCGCAAGATGATCTTGCCGCCATCGGTTTCCACGCTGATCAGCACCCCATCGCGCTCGAGCAACTGCGACAACTGGATGAGCCGGTCGCGGGGGCTCAGGGCATGGAGTTGCTTGCGGTAGCGGCGAGCCAAGACCTGCCCCAATTCATGGAAGACAGCCCGGCGAAGTTCCGGACCACCGTGCGCCTCGATCGCCTCGATGAGGGAGGGCAGCACATGGGGGCTTGGAGGAAAGATCCGCTCCACGGCCAAATCGGTGGCCGAGTACAGATGACGCGGACGGCCGCGGCGCTGCGTCTTATCCACACGACGCGATACGTACCCCTGCGCCATCAACTCGTTGAGCTGTTCGATGACCGCAGTTCGGGTAACTCCAGATGCCCGAGTGAGTTGTGCGACCGACTGCGGCGGGGTGCCGATCAACAAACTCAGGATACGATAGGCCGCGGGGCTGATCGAATGTGCCACTTCTGTACCGAAGGTCTGCGCGGGGTGGACGGTTCCTCACGGATCCGCTTCCATGCAACATATTGTATCGAAATGTGCCGATGCTGGGGGGCGAAAAGCGAGAATCTGCTCCCCAAATCATATGGGGCAATTCCCCAGGTGCAACACAAACTACCCTCAGCGTAACACGTTGCGAGGCGGGCGTGGTCTGCAGAAATGGAAGCGTTTTGCCAACCGCACATTAAGAAATGCGAACAGGACAGTAATGATCGGCGCGCAGTCCGCCGCCTGGTGCCGTGGGGCCGCTCGCGCCAAAAGACCATCGCTGATGTAAGCCTGGCGTTGCCGACGATGCGGGAAAATCGGCCGCGCAGCAAACGCTCCGAGAAAGTTTGCCGCTGAAAGGGCAGTCGCAAGAGATGGCAACTGGCAGCAAAGGCGGGCCAAGACCGGTTCCGTCAAGGGCGAAGCACAGCAGCCGAGTTACTCTGAGGCCGGCTGCCGTGGACTGTCGAAGCGGTCGTCCCACTGGGTATGTGTCAGCCGGACGAACAACATCTTGCGCTGGATTTCCCCACCCTGGTTCTCGGTGAAGAAATGGTGCCCCAGGCTGCCAGGTTTCTCGGGCACGGCTCCGATTAGCACCATTTCGCCGCAGGCGAGCGTGGTGTCGAGCATCAGTTCGTCGAAGACTTGACGCGGCCGCGCCGTTTCCAATCGCCACACGCCGTCGGCACCGGTGAACCGCTGCTGAGGGTCGCCGTGGTGCAATTCGGGAACTAATTCCAAGCGGGCACGGCCGTCCAACTCTGGAAACGCTTTCACAGCAAACAGGCCCTGACAGTTCTCGAAACTGCGTCCCCGGACGGCATCGACATCTTTCAGCAGCACTTCGGCCCTAGTCTTGAGACTGGAGGCAACGACCTCACCGCGCCGCCCACTGCGCAATTGCAACCGCCGCATATTGACGGCCGGTTCCTTGTCGAACTTCACGGTGTTGGCCTGCTGCAAACCTTCTTCCGGTTGATTCGACGGTGTCTCAGGCTCGTCGATCTGGTACCGCTTGAGGATTTCTTGCAGCGGGGTGGGCAACTGGGCGGCCACTACGCCAGCCCGCAAGCCGTTTTCGTTAAGCCGCTGGCGCAGGTCCGAGGCAAATGGCGTTTCGTCCACCTCGCGCCAGATGGCCTCATAGGTCTGCCGGTCGTCGTGCGGCAGGCGAATGAAAATCACCTCCATCGCCACGCTATCGGGCGACATGCGCGCGGCCTGGAGCAGCGCATCGCTGGGGTTCGATTTTTCGGTGGAGAACAGTTCGCAACCCGTCGCGGCCAGGCCCAACCCCAGGTACAGCGGCATTAGAATCTGACGGGGCAAGCGCATGGACTGGCCGCGGTACTAGGGAAAAAGAAGCAAGAAAAGGCACAAAGGGCGAACCGCTATCGGCTTTCAGCGGCGCGGGATGCTAACGGCAACGGGCGCAGCGGTCAACGTGAATTGCGCATCGGCGGCAACTGGCCGCACACGCTTTGAAGGATTCCAGCGGCAGGGCAGGGGGGCTGGCAGCGGCCACTTGAGAGCCCGTGGCTCGCGATAGCCGTAGCGCTAGCCGTCGTGTCACTGGTTGCAAGCATCTGCCCCATGCCGGCGAGGATGTTGCGCAGCAGGAAGCAGCCCCCACGCAACGAGTGGATTATTGCCGTGGGATGTTGGACCGGTGCGGCGAAGGTCCCGGCTCAAGCTGCCTGGCAGCTTCGGCCCTGGGCACCAGCATCAACTCCAAGGGGCCGATCGGATGCAGCCGCAGGTCGGCCTTGAGCCGGGGTGCTGAAGAACCCGGCGGAAGTTGGACGGTGGCCGATGGCAGCAGCGTTGCCAGCATGACAGCGGCCTCTTGCATCGCCAATTGCCGCCCAATGCAAACATGGACGCCCGCCCCAAACGGCAGAAAGCTGTGCGGCTTCATCTGCTGCTGGTGTTCCGGCAAGAAGCGGTCGGGCCGGAACTGCAGCGGATCATCAAACCAGCGGGCGTCGCGCTGCATCGACCATACCGAGAGCATCAGGTGGGCATTCTTGGGAATCTTGTAACCTCCCAGCGACACCGTCTCAGCCGCCAGGCGCGAGAGGATAGGTACAGCCGGGTACAGCCGCAACGATTCCAGGTATACGCGCTGCAAGAGCGACAGACGGGGCAGGTCGTCGAACACCACGGAGCGACCTGCTAACACGGAATCCACCTCGTTGGCTGCGATGGTTTGTTCCGTCTGGTGCTGCGCCAGCAGGTACAGCGTGAACAGCAGCGACGCTCCGGCCGTTTCTTTCCCTCCAAAAAGCAGATTGGCCAAGGCGTAGCGGACTTCCAGCGGGCTCAAGGTTCCAGCCTGCTCGGCTGCCCGAAGCCGCCCCACCAGGCAATTGGCCCCCGGTTCGGTGCGGCGGATGGTGTCGTCCAGCAGGCCAATGATGTCGCGCAAGGCGGCCTGGTACCGGCGATTGGAGGGCGTAGGGAACCAGCGAGGCAGGGGGAACAGATCGGTGGTCCGGTAAATGCCCGCTTCTTGAAGAACCGTGGCGGCCTCGAACAATTCATCGGCTCGGGCGGTGTCGCGGACGCCGACCGTCATCTCCAACATCACCGAAAATGCCAGTCGCTCGGTGACCTCGGCAAAATCAAAACGCTCCCCCAACCGGCTAAGCAGTAGCCGCTGGGTGTGATGCCGGGCGGCATCCACCGCACGCTGCGTGTCGTCCATTTGCCAGGCATGCTGGATGGGTGGCCGTTGGCGACGCCACTCTGGCCCATCGCTCAGCAGAATCCCCTGGCCCAGCCACGGCGCGAAAATGGACTGAATCCGCCGCTCGCGAACAAACACGTCGGAACGCTGCACGAGAACTTCGTGGAGATGGTCCGGGTGCCGCAACATGACCAGACGAATGCCCGCGACCGAAACCTGCGCCACGTCGCCGTAACGGTCCAAGACCTGGCTGGTGGTTCCCAGCAGGTCGTTCAACAGGCGAGGGAAATGTTCCAGACCCAAAAGTCGGTTGTTGGGACCAGGAATGGGAAGCGGCGAACTCATCGACGCACTCCCGGTCAAAGGTCGGGAGGAAGTTGGTCGGTTGTAGCCTGAATCTTGCGGACTTTGGCGTGGCGCAGTGCGGCTTGGCATGTAGTAACTCTATCTGTGTCCAGTACATCTGGCGATGAACATTCAGTTCCCCGGGATATCTTCGCCTGTGGTCGGCGCGTGTTGGCGAGCCCCGCTCCAGGAGCGGATTCACGAGGGTAAACCTGAAGCGTTGAGCAGCCAGCGCTCTACCCGTTTCCAAAATCTTGGCTCATTTTCCGGGGAAGCATCGCAACTTTGGGCCGTGTTCGGGGTTAAAGGGTACTGCGTCGCAAAGCTCCGTTCCTTGAACGGTTTGTGCTGCGGTCCTACGTTTTTCGGCAGAACCCGCGGCATTACGGCAAAGCGACATCCAGGCCCCATGGGTTACCTGGAAATCAGCAATTGCCATACCCCGCGGGAGGCGGATTTAAGTGTTTCTCGGTAACGGGTCGCACGCAGCGCTGGGGAACTTGCAACCGCCATCGGCGTCCAATGTGCTGGCATTCGACGCCGGAACGTTGTAACGCCAAGACAGTATTTGCTAGGAATTTATAATTTTTAGCTTACCACCAATTGCGGCAGGGACGGTTGGCTTATGAACGTTAAGGTAATATCCGCCTACGCTGCGGTGACCAACCAGGCTCCAGGTAGGATGCCCTTTCGCGCCGGTGAATAAGCCCCAAAGTCAAACTTTCGACCCAGCCAGATTTAGGGCATAATCAAAGATGGTGACAGCGAATACGGGGTACAGCGGGCCCTGCCTGGCAGTTTCCAGGTAAGGCCACCGCTCGCGTGCGACCCCCGGGCCAGTGAATTCGGAACACCCTCCCTGAGGCACCGTCGCTTTTATTGGCACCTGCGCAGCGAATGTCCGCTCACTTTGGGCTGGCCCTTCGAAATGCGGCCCATTGCACTGGAAAACGGAAGACTTCCGGCGCCGATCGTTCAACGACCGGACATTGGCAGCGTAACCATTCATAAGGATGAATCCCTTTTTGCGTTCGACGGTTTGCCTGCCCGCTTACCGATTACGTCTGCCAGAATTCCCCGCTACCCTGCCTCGCCATCTCCGCTTCCCACCGAGCATGCCACGACCCGCCGAACCTTTGATCCCCTAGGGAGCAGATGCCGTGTCCACCACCATCAATTACTATCGCCAGTGGCTGGATTTGCGCGGCGATCGACCCAAGACGCACTACCATCTCCTGGGGTTACCGCTGCTGGAATCCGACCCGCAGAAGATCAAGCAGGCGGCCAACCGTGCCCGAGTCAAGATCGAACAGTATCGAGGGCAGGGGCATGATGCGGCCGTCCAGCGGCTGATCGAAGAAGTGGACCTTGCCGAACGATTCCTGCTCGATTCGCAGCGCAAAGCCAAGTACGACAATAAATTACGAGAAAAGCTCGCCCGCCAGCGCAAAGCCTCCTCGACCTCCAGCGGCCAGAAACAACCCGCCGCATACTACGAGACCGCATCGGCCGAAGCGGCTCCATCGGCCCCGGGCGAGACCAGGGCGGTTCAATCGCCCCTGCCCGAGATGACATCGAACGACGCGAGCGACGACGACCTTGAACTCTTGCCGCCTGGTGCTGACGATGGCGACACGGGTTCGATGGAGTTGCCGGCGGCGATGACCCCGCAACATTTCCCCTCGGGTGCCCCGGTGCAGGCCATCCCGCCTTCGGCGGCGATGCCACCGCAAGGTTACACGCCCGAGAGTTACCCGCCGGCCAATCCGCCGATGGCGCCTCCCGCCTCGGCCGGTCCCTGGTCGGACGGAGCCGACTACGCGCAAGAACCGTATCCGCCGGCCGATGTCCCCCGGGCTCAACTGGTCGATGATGTCGGCGGCATCCCTCGGGCAACCCCGGTTTCGCCCGTTGGCCCGCCCACCGTGCCTCCGGTAGCCACCGTGCCTCCGGTAGCCACCGTGCCTCCGGTAGCCGCCGCGCCTCCGGTGGCCCCGGTCCATCCCGTCCCCCCAGTTGATCCCGTAACGCCAGTCACCCCCGTATCCCCGGTAACTCCGGTAACCCCCATAACTTCGGCAACTCCCGTTGCCCAGGCGGTACCGGTATCGGCCGTGCCGCAAGGCCCTGTGATTACGGCCCCTTCCAAACCGTGGAAGCGACGCCGCTCGCCGTCGGGCCTGTTGATTGGCGGTGGAGTGGTCGTGGTAATGGCGCTGGGGCTGGTGCTGATGGTCGTCGCCGAGTTGGGGCCGTTCGCCCCGGCGGATACCACCGTGGCATCCAATACGGGGGCGGCGAACACAAGCCATACGCCCACAACCAGCCAGGGAGCGCGCGGTCAAGGCGGTACCACTGAACTGCCGAATATCCCGCCCGCTCGACCGGCAACAACTCCGCCTGTTGAGCGTCGCCCCGACCCTGCGCCGCGCCCGCAACCGCCAATGATCCCGGCGGTGGAACCGGCGATGCCGCAGCCGACTCCCACTCCGAGTCCTGCACCCACTCCCACGCCAACTCCCACCCCAACACCGCCAACGCCCGTTCCGCAGCCCATGCCGCCCGAGAATCCGCCCGTTGCCAAGAATGATCCCATGGCCGCGGCGGCCGTCGATCATGCATTGATGGGCGCGCGCTATTACCTGGCTCTCCGCGATCTGGAGCAGGCCGAAAAGCAGTTGGCCCTGGCCGACGAACACGCCGCCAACGCTCCGGACAAGAAGGCCGACATCCTTCGCGTAAAATCGTTGGCCCATTACGTCAAATTGTTCTGGCAGGCCGTTCGCGATGCGGCCGAGGGGCTGCAGCCGGGCGAGCAGGTGACGATCGCCGGGATCGTAGTCGGTGTCGTGGAGATCACGCCCGAGAGCATCATCCTGCGGCAGGCGGGCCAGAACATCACGCATTACTACCGCGATATGAAGACCGGGTTGGCTGAAGGATTGGCCGAGCGGGTGCTGCGCAAGGGCGACCCGGCCGCGGAACTGATTTGGGGAGCCTTCAAGGTTGTGAACCCCACCAGCGACCGCGCCCAGGCCCGCAACCACTGGCAAACCGCTCAGCAGTTCGGGGCCGGTGAACAAGCGGCCGAGTTGATGCCTGAGTTGGACATCACGGTTCCCGATGGCTTTGATCCGTCCAAGCCGCCGATGGTTGCCAGCATCCCCGGCCCGATGCCGAAATCAACGCCCAGCCCGATGCCGCAACCGGAGTCACGGTTCCCCGTCCCGCCGGCAGCCGCGCTGAACAAGCTGATCGCCGATTTGAAATCAGACCGGCAAGCCGATTTTGCGGAGGCCCGCACAGCCGAGCAAAAGGTGGCCCTGGCTGGTAAGCTCCAGGCAGAAGCCGACGGTCAGACCGAGGATCCGTCCGCTCGGCTGGTGCTGCTGGCCGCTGCCCGCGATCTGGCGGCCGAGGCCTACGACTTCCCGCTGGCGAGCACGATCGTGGAGCGGATGTCCGAAACGCACGAAGTGGATACCCTGGCCATGCGGTCGGCTGTGCTGGCCCTGGCCGGCCGAGGTGCCGATTCCGCGGAGCCAGCCCGGCAGGTGGTGGAGGAGGCCTTGGCGCTCTCGGACGAAGCGAGGTTGCACCTGCGTTTCGACGATGCGTTATCCATCCTGCGCAACGCCCAGGTGATTGCCCGCAAGAGCCGCGATACAGAGTTGGTCCAGAGCGTAACGGAGCGGCTTGAGGAAGTGACCGAGGAACGGAAGCTGGGCCGCTAGTTGCTTGTTCGCTTTTGACGGAATCGTTGCTGTTGGCTGCTGCTTTGCCTTTCGTCCCGCCGCGGCCCCCCTTGCCGCTGTTGATTACAGGTCCCGCCGGCGTAGCCGGGTACAACGCCTTTTGCCACTTCAGCGCGTTGTATCCCGGGCAGGTATTCGCCCTCCGCCGGCCCGAGTATTGGCCGCTGGATCGACCGGGCATTCTGCCTTGCCACTGCGAGGATGTGGATGAACTGCGCCGGTTGTTCGATCAATACCAGTTCGCCGCCGTGCTCGACTGCGAAGGCAACTGCGCGCTGAAGCACTGCGAGCTTGATCCGGCGCTGGCCTGGCGGATCAACGTTTCGGCCTTGCGGCACCTGCTCGAAGTGGTGATCGAGCGACAGGCGAGGCTGGTGCATCTCTCGATCGACCTGGTGTACTCCGGGGCCGATGACCGCGGCGGCTATCGCGAAAGCGACCCCACCGATCCCGTCACGGTCTACGGCCGCACGATGGCCGCTGCCGAATCGCTGATCTTGGCGGCCGATCCGGCGGCATGCATCTTGCGCATTTCGCTGCCGATGGGCGTGAGCTTCAACGGCCACGCCGGGGCGATCGACTGGATTCAAAACCGCTTCAAGCAGAACAAGCCGGCCACGCTGTACTTCGACGAGGTCCGCACGCCCACCTACACCGATTGCCTCAACGATTGCCTGGCCGATGTCCTGGCCAGCGACCTGCGCGGCATCTATCACGCCGGCGGGCCGCTGCCGCTCTCGCTCTACCAGATCGCCCAGGTCGTTAATCGCGTGGGCGGGTACGATCCCGATCTGCTCATGACGATGTCGCGGCACGACGCCGGGCCAATTCCGCCCCGGGCCGGCAACGTGGCGATGGATTCCAGCAAGCTCGCCCGCGACCTGGGCTACCAGCCCTTCCATCCCTGGCCGTACGACGACCGCTTTGTGCCCACGCACGACCGCTGGCATTACGAGCGCCCAGCCGATGAACCGGGCAGCCCGGAACTGCTCTCCGCGGTGCTGTACCGCAACCCGCTGCGCCGCGGCGAAGCGGTACGCGAGTGCTAGGGGCAGTTTCGGGAACCAGGACCACCTAATGGCAACGGTGCAGCGCTGTAGAATCTCAGCAGCCTTCCCGTTTTTGGAAGGTGCGCAGATGGGGGAATGGGCGACCCACGACAGAGTTTCTGCGTGGACTACACCGCGGCCTGTCTATTCAGAGCATCCATGCCCCACCAGGTGGGGCACGGCGCTGATATCCATGTTCATGATGACCACAAGATGTCGCCGGGCGTAGGACAAGGGGCAAGCCGCGAGTGCCCGACATACGAGTTGAGCATTTCACTCCGGCGGCGTGGCAAAGTGGCGCCGGGTGTGCCACCAGCGATAAACCAGCGGCACGTAGCAAAATGCGGCCAACAGATGGCCGGCGGCAGGGCAAATGAAATAGGCCTGGGGCAATCCGCGGCGCGTCGTGATGGCCAGCAGGAATGTCGCCCAAACCACGGCCCCGGCCGCCGCCGCCCAAGGAAGCATCCACAGCGCCGCCCGCCCCACGGCCAACCAAACCGGCAGCGGCGTTTTTCCGCCAACGATGCCGTGCAGCAGGCTGCCCACCCACATCAGGATGCGGTCGCCAAGGAACAAGGCGGCAACCAACGCAGGCACCAGCCAACAAAGGTTCAGGAAGTGGAGCAACCTGAACGGGTCGGGCACCCTTTGCAGAATCAACCACCAGTTCGCCAGAATCAGCGGGGCGAGGCAGGCCACCGCCATCCGCACCCGGCGGCGAAACAGGGCTTCATCGTAAGAAAGCGGCGGCAGCGGCGGCGGCAATCCCAGCGGTGAGGAGTCCGGCCACTGCGGCGACACATAGGGATTGAAATCGGCCGGCGGCATGGGAAGCAGCCTACCTCACCATAGAGCCCGCTGTGCGGATCAGAAAGGAACACACGTTCGAGAAACGAACCCGGCGCAGTATACCAACAAGAGGTCGATGATACCGGCGTGTGTACCAGGATCGCACGGCTCGCAGCACCGAGGCACGCACGGTTAATCGCCCCGGAGCGCCTGGATCAGGGGGGCTTTCAGCGTGGCTCGCACGGCAACCAGCCCGGCGGCAAAGCCCACGACAAAGATGGCGGCCAACATGGCGATGGTTTCCGCCCAAGGGACCGTGGCACCGCCGGCCAGGATGTGCGGCAGCACCGCCACGGCCGCGGCGATTGCCCCCAGCAGCAGTCCCCCGGCCAGGAGCAGGGTATTTTCGGTCATCACCAGCCGGGCCAATCGGCTGCGGCGGAAACCGGTCGCCCGCAGCAGTGCCAGCTCGGCCCGACGTTCAAACACGTTGCGCAGTTGCACGGTTGCCAGGCCAAAGGTTCCCAGCAGCAGGCCCAGCGCCCCCAGGCTTTGAAACGTGGAGAGATACGTATTCTGCACGGCCAGGTAACCGGCCAGCCGCTGGCCGCTGGTCTGCACGTCGAACCCGTAATCGGCCAGGGCCGTTTCGAGGGTCGCTTCTGCCTGGCCGGTTTTTTCCGCAGGGCTTTCGATCAGAAACAGCCGGTAGCCGCTCACGTGCGGGAACAGCCGCAAGAACTGGCTCTCCGCCATGATCACATCGCCCTGGATGATGCTGTTGCGGAGCATCCCCACCAGCTTGATCGGAACCACTCGGCCGCGGTCGTCGATCATTTCCATCGTCGAGCCCACGCTGTACATGTGCAGGCTATACATGGCGGTGTTCATGTCGATCACCACCGGTACGTAAGGACGGCCCTCGGCGTCGCGGCCCGCATCCTCGTTGAGCAACCGCCAAGGGTTTTGTTGATCGGCCGGCCTGGTGGCCAGGCTGCCTGCCCAATCGAAACCGCCACGGTCGATGAAATCCTGTGAGACACCCAGAATCCGCGGCCGCGTGGTTTGGTACAGGTTGCGGCAACTGGCGTCCTCGCCGGGCAGCGTGCGGACGGGCCAGAACCGAACACCGCTCAGCGCGGCCACTTCATCGGGTTGCAATCCGCCTTCTTCTTCCAGCACCAAAGGCTCGTTGAGATTGCGGGCGATCGGCGTCGCGCTTTCAGCCACCAGGGCAAAGCCGCCATTGCCGCTATCCAGCCGCGGCTGCTGCTGGCTGGGGTCGATGCGAAAGACCGAGAGGGCGGCAATAAGGAACGTGGCCGCCGCAACCAGTCCCACCGTCAACGTGCTGCGGCCGGGCTGCCGGGCACCGTTGCGCGCGGCAAGCCGGGCGAGCGGGGCACCGCCCGGCCGAACCAGTTCACCGGTGGAACCTTCACGAAGCTGAGCCCACAGCAGCAGCAGGCCGCCGATCAGCGCCGCGGCTCCGGAGCCGAAGAACGCTCCCGCCTGGCCCTCCCCGCCCGAGCTGACAGCCAAGACCACCAGTGCGACCGCAGCGGCAATGCACACCCAACCGATGATGCGGCTATAGCGCACTTTGCCCGGCTGGGCGGACGCTTCCTCGTGGGCCTGTCCTGCCAACAGGCGCCGTACGGAGAGGTGGCTCATCTGCCGCAACGTCCACCAGATGGCGAGGAACGAGACAGCCACCCCGCTGACCAGTCCCAGGACCAGGCTCAGCGGCGTGACGTGCAGCGTGAGAAACGGCGTGCTGATGGCATCCACCCACCAGGTCCGCAGGCCGTATAGCATGAACCAGGCATAAGCGGCCCCGGCGGCGGTTCCCAATGCCCCGCCCACGGCGGCGAGCAGCAGGCCCTCGGCGGCGAGCATCATCCGCACCCGGCCAGCGGTGAAGCCTTGAGCCAGCAGCACGCCGATCTGGTTGGCGCGGTTCTCAATCCCCAAGCGGAACAGCAGCGCCACCAGCATCACGGCCGAAACGATGATGAAGAAGCTGAAACTAATGAACAGCACCGAAAACGGCGTGGTGCCGGTTGCCGCTTGCAGCCCTTGCTGCTTAACCGGCTGAAAACGAAACCCAAGTTGGGCCGGGTCCAATTCCAGTCGTGCAACCAGTGTTTCCACGGTGCGATCATCGCCGGGCGGAATGCGCACGGACGTCAACCGGCCAAACCGGGCCGTTCCCCACAATTTCTGAGCGGAAGCCAACGACACAAACGCCTTGGGGGTGGCGCGGTACGCGTCCCAGTATTCATCGTCAACCGGGCGAACCCGGCTCTGGTAGAACTCAAACGGCGGATCCCAGTCCTCAATCGACGCCTGATCGGTAACGCCGGGAACCTCGGGCGTGAACGCGGCATCGTGGGCGGGCGACCCCTCATCCAGCGGCACAACCCCGACCAGTTTGAAGGCCGTGGTGCCTTCGGCCGAGTCATCCAGGTCGTGTTCCGGTTCAAAGTACGTGAGGAAGATTTCATCGCCGATCTTGAGATCGCCGCCGGCTTCGCGCATCTGCTTCTGGAGATCGTCAAAGGCCCACTGGTTCAGCACGATTTCATCGTCGGCGAGCGGCGGCAGCAGGCGACCATCGGCGGTTTTCCACGGCCCTAGCGGTGGCTCTTGGACAAAGTTCCAGCCGGTGACGGTCGAATACGGGATGTTGGCAACAAATGGCGGCGTATCGTTGGCCTCGGCGTCGCGCTGGCCTTCGTTTGAGCCACGGTTGCCGTTGGCCGGCACATCGGCTGCCGGCTTCCGGCCGGCACTGATCCAGTTGGCCAGGTAGGTGAGGGCCGGTTGCCCACCTACTGGCCGGTACGCCGAAAGCGCGGCCGATTCCAGCACGTCGTCGAACAGCATACGGTCGGTGGTCAGGTTGAAATATCCTCGGTCCGTTTGTTCGAGATGGATGCCGTAGTCGCCGAGTGTCGGGCGGAGAATGCCGTTGAGCACCCCGGCAGCCTCGGGCGGCGGCGGGGTGTGCGTTCCCTGCTTGCCCGTCACCAAAATGGCGTTCACTTCTCCGCGCTTGTCGAGCAGCGATTGGAGCGTGCCCAGCGAGGTGAACGCATTACTGGGAAGTTGCTGATTGGGGAACAGGCCGAACCGGCCCAAGCCTTCGGTCGGGATGATGTGGGTGACCGTAAGCCGCCGGGTTTCGACGGTCGCCGACTTGCGGCCGAACACGCTATCGGCGTTCACCTGGTTGGCCTGCTGGAGCTTGAGCAGCACTTCGTCGCCCGGCTTGAGCCGCTGCTCGGGAATGATGCGCCCTTGCTGATCCTTGGGCGACAGCTCATCGGCCAGTTGCTGATTGAGGACGACTTCGTTCGCCCCCGGCGGATTGGCAGCCAGGCGCGGATCGAGCGTCCAGAAGTCGTCGCCGGCCGCAACCACGCTGACGGCCCCGGAATACATGCTCGCGGCGGGGCGGTCGCCCGCCGATGGGGCCTGGTAGATCAGCCCTGCGCGAACCAGGATGGCCGGCAGCGCGGCTTCAAAGTGCTGCTGGAACGGGGCTTGCGCGGCCAATTCGTCGGCCAGTTCAGTCCGGAAGAAGGCGGGCGCCACCAGGGCTTCGTCGATCGCGCCCAGCCGGTCGTACGCCAGGTCGCGCAGGCTGCCGCGGACCGAATCGCCGACCAGAAACGCGCCGGTCAGCACGGCCGTCCCGGCCATCACCCCCAGGGCCACCGCCAAGTTCACCCGCCAATGAAACCGCAGACTCTCCCAAACCAGACGTCGGGCTTTCATCGTGGATTGCTACCGGTGGATCAAGAGGAAGCAGGGCATGGGGGCGCCACCCGGTGGGTGCTGGGGCGGCCTGCTGGCTGTCAGCACCTTCCGCCGCAACCGCGCCTTGGTACAGGCTCTGCCGCTGCGAGAGGGAGCATGTCTTGGCCGCGGGCGGAGGTCGCGGCTACCGGGCCCCCCGCTATTCGTCGGTCACACAGCCTTCGGACGCACTCTTCACATTCTTGATGTACTTGTAGAGCGTGCCCCGGGTGGCCTTGTACGGCGGGGCCGTCCAGGCGGCACGGCGCCGGGCCAGTTCCTCGTCGCCCAGCGCCACGTCGAGGCGGTTGTTCTCGGCGTCGATGGTGATCTGATCGCCATCCACCAGCAGGGCGATGGGCCCGCCGACCTGGGCCTCGGGCGTGATATGGCCCACGATAAAGCCATGGCTGCCGCCGGAGAAACGACCATCGGTCAACAGGGCCACGTCGCTACCCAAGCCGGCCCCCATGATCGCACTGGTGGGCGTGAGCATCTCGGGCATACCGGGTCCGCCCTGTGGGCCTTCAAACCGGATGACCACCACGTCGCCTTTCTGAATCTTCTTATGTTCCAGGCCGGCGAGCATGTCCTCTTCGGAATCGAAGACCCGGGCCGGGCCGGTGAACGAGGTGCCTTCCTTGCCGGTGATCTTGGCGACTGCGCCCTCGGGAGCCAGATTGCCGCGGAGGATGCGGATATGGCCGGACGGCTTGATCGGGTCGGAAAGCGGCCTCACGATCCGCTGTCCTTGCTTGAGGCCGGGCAGGTCGGCCAGGTTTTCCGCCACGGTTTTGCCGGTGCAGGTGAGCAGGTCGCCGTTCAGCAGCCCTTCTTCCAACAGATACTTCATTACCGCGGGCGTGCCGCCGACGCTGTGCAGGTCCTCTTCCACAAACTTGCCGCTGGGCTTGAGATCGGCAATGTACGGCACGCGGTCGCTGACACGCTGGAAGTCGTCGATGGTCAGCGGCACATTCACACTGCGCGCCATTGCGATCAGGTGCAGCACGGCATTGGTCGAACCGCCCAAGGCCATCACCACGACCATCGCGTTCTCGAATGCCTCGCGGGTCATGATATCGCGGGGCTTGATGTCGCGCTCGAGCAGGTTAAGAATCGCCGCGCCGGCAGCCCGGCATTCCTTGTGTTTTTCTTCGGTTTCGGCCGGCGTGGACGAACTGTAGGGCAGGGCCATGCCCATCGCCTCGATCGCCGAAGCCATGGTGTTGGCGGTATACATGCCGCCGCAGGCGCCGGCGCCGGGACAACTGTTGCGAACGATGCCGCGGCGGGTGTCTTCGTCGATCGTGCCCGCCAGGTATTCGCCGTAGCTCTGGAAGGCCGAAACAATATCGAGCTTGTCGCGGCCTGCACCACAGCCAGCCTTGATCGTGCCGCCGTAAACCATGATGGCCGGGCGGTTCAGCCGGCCCATGGCGATCAGGCAGCCCGGCATGTTCTTGTCGCAACCGGGGATGGCGATCAGGGCGTCGTACCATTGGCCGCCCATCACGGTTTCGATGGAGTCGGCGATCAGGTCGCGCGACTGGAGCGAAAAGCTCATGCCTTCGGTGCCCATCGAGATGCCGTCGCTGACGCCCACGGTATTGAACCGCATGCCGACCAGCCCGGCCTCCTGGACTCCCTGCTTCACCTCGGCGGCCAGGTCGAGCAGGTGCATGTTGCAGGTGTTGCCCTCGAACCACATGCTGGCGATGCCCACCTGCGCCTTGTTCATGTCGTCTTCGGTCAGGCCGGTGCCATAGAGCATGGCCTGGGAGGCACCCTGGCTTTTGGGCTGGGTCACGCGGGAACTGTACTTGTTCAGTGCTGGCATGGGCTCACAAGGGGGGGAAAGCTAGGGTGGATGGTAGACGAGGACCAGGCTGCCGCCGCGCTGGTTCGCGCCAAACCGCACGGCCGCGGCAAATCCAGTGTTCCAAACGACTCCCTGGCCGTCAACGGGCAGGGGGGCTGCAAGGCCTTGCACGCCGGGGTTGTTCCCGTGCTAGCCCTGCATGCGGCGCCATCCAAAGCTGGTCTGGCTTTGCCAGCCCCCTTGTGCTAACGTGCCCGCCCCAACTGGTTCCATTACCTCCAGGGAAGGTGGTCCGATGCATGCACGTCAGCTCCTGCGACGGCAAACCCGGCTGATCGGTGGTGCGGGCATGATGCTCGCCGTCTGTCTTGTTTCCTCCGCTTGGGCCCAAGAATCGGGCACGCGCTCCACGGGGGAGGCCCAGTGGATCTGGACCACGGATAACGCCCCGGCGGCTTACTTTCGCCGTACCTTCTTCTTGAGCCAGCCCGGCGATGGTCAAATCGCCATCACGGCCGACCAACGCTACGAGTTGTACGTCAACGGTCGCCACGTCGGCAGCGGCGAAAACTGGCGGGTGATGGATACCTACGACATCGTCCGCTACCTCGTTGCCGGGCGGAATGTGATTGCCGTCAAGGCCGAGGGACGAGCCGACGCTCCCCGCGGCCTGGTTGCACGCGTGACTATCCGCAACGCCGGAGGTACGTTCGTCTCGCAATCCACGGGGCCAGGCTGGCGGGCTGCCTCGGGCGTCAACGAGCGCTGGAACTGGCCCAGCCTGAACGATCGCAACTGGCCCGCTGCTCGAAGCCTGGGCGAACTTGGCCGCACCGCACCCTGGAACGACGGCGTGCGACCGGCCGACGGCACCACTGCTGGCCGCTTCCGGTTGCCGGAGGATTTTGCGGTTGAGCGCGTGATGTCGCCGGAAGAAACCGGCTCCGTCCTGTGCATGGCCTTTGACGAAGACGGGAACGTGTTGATCTCGCGCGAAGGGCAGGGCATCCACCGCCTGGTCGATACCAACGGCGACGGACTGCCCGACGAAATCGTCGCCGTTAACGAAACCATCAAGTACTGCCAGGGCCTGCTCAGCGTCAGCGGGACCATCTTCGCCGTCGGCGGCGGCCCCGAGGGGGCTGGGCTGTACCGACTTTCCGACAGCGACGGCGACGGCACCTCCGAAACCGCCGAACTGCTGATCGAATTCCAAGGCGGCATCAGCGAGCACGGGCCGCATGCGCCCGTCCTGGGACCCGACGGCCTGGTTTACGTGCTGATCGGAAATCACAGCCAACTCAAGAACCGGCCGGCGGCCACCAGCCCTTATCGCCACCCTTACGAAGGCGACCTGGTTCAACCCAAGTACGAGGACGCGGGCGGGCACGCCGTGGGCGTGAAGGCGCCTGGCGGAACCATTGTGCGGACCGACATCGGCGGCACGTTCGTTGAGACCTATGCCGGCGGCATTCGCAACGCCTACGACCTGGATTTCTCGCCCGTCGGCGATCTGTTCACCTACGATTCCGACATGGAATGGGACGAGGGCCTGCCCTGGTTCCGTACCACGCGCTTCTTGCACGTCGTCGCCGGCGGCGAGTACGGCTGGCGCAGTGGCTGGTCCAAGTGGCCTGAATACTTCCTCGATGGCCTGCCCTCGATCTTGGAGACGGGCCGCGGTTCGCCCACCGGCGTGGTTTGTTACGACCACCGGGCGTATCCCGACCGCTACCGCGGCGCATTCTTCCTGGGCGACTGGTCGCTGGGCCGGATTCTGGTGGCATTTCCGCGGATTGCCGGCGCCTCGTTTGCCGCCACGGCCGAAGTGTTCGTCGAAGGCAAACCGTTGAACGTGACCGACCTGGCGGTTGGTCCCGATGGTTGCCTTTACTTCTGCACCGGGGGACGCGGCACCGAAGGCGGCTTGTACCGCATCGTGCATCGGGGACCGCTTCCCCGCGAAACAGCCCAGGAAGGCATCTGGCAAGCCATTCGCCAGCCGCAGTTCTATAGCGCTTTTGCCCGCGAGCAGATCGCCGCGGTGCAGGAGCAGATGGGCCGCACGTGGGATGCGCAACTTGAACAGGTGGTACTCGACCCGGCCAACGACACCATGGACCGCATCCGCGGCATGGACCTGATGCACCTGTATGGTCCGTACCCCTCGCCCGAGACTCTCATCAGGCTCAGCCAAGACCGCAGCGCGTCGATTCGTGCCAAAGCGGCCTGGCTGATGGGGCTGCACTCGCAAAACGTGGGCGCGGCGTTGGAGAAACTGCTGGCCGATCCCAGCCCCGCCGTGCGGCGGCACGCCTGCGAAGCGCTGGGCCGGGCGCGGCTGACACCGGCCGTTGAAAAGGTGGTACCGCTGCTGGGCGACGAGCGCTATGTGGCGTGGGCGGCGCGGCAGGTGCTGCAGAACATGGCCACAACGCAGTGGCGGCAGCAGGTGCTTGAGGCCGAGTCGGTTCGCGTCTTCAACCACGGCGCGGCGCTGCTGCTGGCTATCGATCCCGGCAAACTCTCCGCCAAGGAAATCATCGGCGCGGCCCAGCAGCGGCTACCCGACTTCATGTCCGATGCCGACTTCATCGACCTGCTGCGCGTCATGCAGTTGGCACTGCACCGGGCCGACTTGAAGGCCCAGGACGTGCCCGAACTGGGGCCGGCCCTGGCCCGCGAGTTCCCCGCCCGGACCGACGCCAACCCTGCCGGCGGGCACCGCATCAATCGCGAACTGATCCGCCTGCTGGTTCACTTGCAACAATCGGATATTGCCGGCCGGCTGGCAGCTTACGTGGCTTCCGACGAACCACTGGTGGAGCGCATTCACGCCGGCATGCACGCCCGGTTCCTCAATGCTTCGTGGACGGACGCCGACCGCGAAGCCCTGCTGGACTTCTACGAACAGGCGCGCAAGGCTGAGGGCGGCTACAGCATGTCGCGGTACATCGACAACGTTGCCCGCGACTTCGCCATGTCCCTGCCCGAGGACCAGCGGATGGCGGTCCTGGAGAACGCGCAGCGGTGGCCTTCGGCCGCATTGGGAGCCTTGATCAAGCTGCCGGAGAAGATCAGCCCCGAGGTCGGCATCGCCCTGCAGGAACTGGACGTTCGGTTGCAGGAGGTCGATGATCCCGCCGCCCGGCGATTGCAGACGGCGATCGTAGCTGTATTCGCCCGCACCAAGGATCCCCGGGCGATGGACTACCTTCGCGCCGTGTTTGAAGAACAACCGGAGCGCCGTCCCACCGTGGCGATGGGCCTGGCGCAAGTGCCCGAGGGCCCCAACCTGCCGCTGCTGCTCCAGGCCCTGCCGGTACTGGAAGGCCAGGCGGCCATCGAAGTGCTCCGCAAACTGACGGAATCCGACTACATGCCCGACAAACCCGAGCCAACGCGGCAGGTGATCCTGGCGGGCATTCGGCTCCGCGAAAATGGCAGCCACCACGCGGTGGCGCTGCTGGAGCGGTGGCACGGCGAGAAGTTGGGCGAGCCCGACGAACGCTGGGATGTCCGCGTCAATCACTGGCAGAAATGGTTCGTGTCCAACTATCCCGACCAGCCCGCGCCCGTGTTGCCCCGCGCCACGGCCGACAGCAAATGGACGATGGAAGAGGTGTTGCGGTACCTGAACGATCCGCAGTCCCCCGCTCCCGATCCGGGCCGCGGCGGGATCGTGTTTGAGAAAGCGCAGTGCGCCAAGTGCCACCGGTTTGGCCGCAGCGGCGAATCGTTCGGCCCCGACCTGACAACGGTCGCCCGGCGATTCCACCGCAAGGAAATCCTGGAATCGATCCTGCATCCCTCGCAGGTGATCTCAGACCAGTACGCCAGCAAGACGGTGCTCACTGTCGACGGCCAGCAGTTCACCGGCGTGCTGGGGAGCGCAGGCCCCAACACCTACCAGATGCTGCTGCCCACCGGCGAGAAGATTCAGATCGCGCATCAGGACGTGGAAGAGATCGCTCCCTCGCGCATCTCGGTCATGCCCGAGGGCCTGCTGAACAACTTCACGCTGGAAGAAATTGCCGATCTGATGGCGTACCTGGAGCAGTCGGCCGCGCCGGTGGCATCGTCGCCAAACCGGCGGCGGTAACGCGCGGGAAGCGTGCGCTACGTGCTTCGCGTCTCAGTCGCTGGAGGGTGGAAAACCCGGCCGTCGCCGCGTCCCTCGGCGCGCAGCCATGCGGCAAGCCGCTGCATGCCATCCTCGGTGCTGATGGCCGGCTCGTAGTTCAAGTCGCGTCTGGCCGCCGAGATGTCGAAGTAGTGCGACGTGCTAAGCTGCGCGGCCACAAACCGCGTCATCGGCGGTTCGCCCGGCAGCGGCAGCGTGCGCCACAGGCCTTCCAACACGGCACCGACCCGGTAGGCAGTGGCCGCCGATATGGTCCGCCGGGGCTTTTCCAAACCGGCCAGCGCCAGAATCTGGCCGATCCAGTCCCAGCAGTTCACGGCCTGGCCTTGGCTGATGAAATAAGCCCGGCCGGAAACGGCCGAGTTGGGCCGGCCGAGCGCTTCGGCGGCCAACAGGTGCGCGGAGGCCGCGTTTTCGACATACACCATGTCGATCAGGTTGTCGCCGCGGCCCACGATCCGTAACCGGCCTCGACGCGCCCGGTCGAGCAGGCGAGGGATGAGGTGGGAATCGCGGGGCCCCCAGATCAGGTGTGGCCGCAGGGCGCACGTCGCCAGCGAATCGTCGGCCGCCGCCAGCACCGCCTGCTCGGCCAGCGCCTTGGAATGCGGATAGTGGGCTAGCCACCGGCTTGGATACGGGGCGCTTTCGTCTACGCCGCACTGATCTTCGCCGTTGAACGTGACACTGGGGCTGCTGGTGTAAACCAGCCTGGGCACCCCGGCACGGCGGCAACCGGCGATCACGTGGTACGTGCCCAGCGTGTTGATGCCGTGGTACTCGCGCCACGTGCCCCACACGCCCGCCTTGGCGGCCGTATGAAACACGATGTCCTGTCCTGCGCATGCCTTGGCAACCGCTTCGCCGTCGCGCAGGTCGGCCTGGAAGACTTCCACACCTTGGCTGGCCAACTGGGGATAGGTTCCCCGCCCCAGCACACGCACGCGGTGACCACCTGCCAACAGTTGCTCAACGATGTACTGGCCCAGAAACCCGCCGCCGCCTGTTACCAATGCTCGCATGATATTGTCGTCTAGCGCCCATAAGCGACGCGAACCGTGGCCGGTACTCCCATCCGCCCGGCCTGGTTCTCCGCGGCCACCGTCAACGTGTTCTGGCCGGGCTTGAGTTCCCAGCGGAACCGCGACGGCGTGGGCTGCTTCGAACCGTCTTGAGTGAGTTGCACAAACCGTGCAAAGCCAGGGGTCTCGGTCAGCAGTTGCACGTCAAGCACGCCGGGCTCCGATGCCGCGGTCAGCACGATCTGCGTGCGGTTGATGTCCCATTCAAAATCCTCGCGGCGTGTGACACGCTGCGAATACAACGGCCGGGCAGGCTCGCGATCGTCTGTCCACACCCAATGTCCCGTCCAGAACCAGCCACGCATCCCTTGATTGAGCGGCAGCGGCACCTGCTGCTCCAGGAAGTTGCTCCGCGGCACCAGCCTCAGTTCCACCAGCGGTGGCCAATCCGCAAAGCTGTTCCAGGTCCGCACGTCCTGGTCGATGATCCGCACGCACGACGTGGCCCTGGGTGTCTTGCCCGCCAGGTGATCGAGTTGCCGTTGACGAAGTTCCCACAGCGAAAGCGGCTCGCGGGTTTCATCGTCGATGAAGTACCAGCCCTTGTCGCCGTCGATGTGAATCCACTTGGCGAACTGGTTGGACCAGACCTCGGCCGTCTCGTGGCCGCTGCGAAAGGTCTTGATGCGGTCGCCTGGTCCCAGCGACACAATCCGGCCCACGAACCCCAGGCTCTCGCACGCCTGGAGGAACACCAGGTTCCGCTGCTGGCAAAATCCGCCCACGCAGGTTCCATCGGCATGCGTGGCCAGAATCTCCAGGGCGTTCCAAGCAGGGTAGCTTTGCGCCAAGTGGCCGATCTTTTCCCAGCGCGTGGCCGACCAGGCCGCCAGCCGGCTGAACGTTTCCAGTTCCGAACTGGCCCCCCGGGTTAGTTCGTCCAGTTTGTACTTCTGGCGAAGCTCGGCAAGTTCGGGGCGGTCGAACGGTTCGTAGGCAAACGGCACCGCCGTGCGCACCAGCGGCCCGGCAGCCACCGCTTCGACCTTCATGCCGCGCGACCAGTCTTTCGCTGCCGCGTCATCGCTCTGGGAATCTTCCACATTCGCCAACCGAAGTGCTTGCACGCGCGGCGTGGCCAGCGGGTCGCGACTGGACAAGACCATTTGGAGCTGCGCGTACCGCTTGCCGGCGGTGTCCAGTTGTGCCTTCCCATCGTGCGACAACCGCAATGGCCGCCATTTGCTCCAAGTCGCTGCACTGGGGGTCGCATCGCTCGAGGCCGCACCAGTCGGGGCCGCATTGCCTTGCAAGGTGTCAGCCGTTCGCACGGCCAGCGATACCTGGGTGCCCTCGGGCTGCTGGAGGTCGAGGCGGATCGACACCCGCTGCGGCGGCTTACGGCCCGGCGCGATGGGGCGCTGTTCAAGATTAGCCAGGTCGATCACAGGCGAGTCGATCGTGCCGGTTTCCACGTATTGATCGAGGAACAACCGCACGTAGTATTCGCCGTCGATATCGCCGGTGGTACCCAGGCGCGAGTCGTGCCACGTACGGCCACCATCGGTGCTGCGAGCGCTGCGATTGGGGTGGCGGGTGCGCGTGGTGGAACCGGCCGCGAATTCATCATCGCGGGCAATCCAAAACTGCCCTTGGCCCGAAAAGACAAACGTGTTTTCGCCGGCGGCAATGCGCTGGGGATCCAGATCGTACACCTGCCAATAATGCCCCGACTGCTGAGCTTCGCCCAACTCCACATCCTGGCCATTGAGCGCAAGCTGCAACTGGCCGCCCCGGGCAACCAACAGCCTGGCTCCGGCAGCCTGTGGACGGGAAACGACCAGCACCTTGCGAATGAGCATGCCGGGCGCCAACTTTTCCACGTTCGGCTTGTACGAGTAGCCGGCCGCCGGGCCGTCGTCCTCAATCAACACGCCCCGCGCCAGTTGTAGTGTTCCATCGCGCAGCGTGATGTCGCGAGGTAAGCCCAAGCGGCTCCATTCTTCGGCAGCAATGATGCGCTGAACCTCGGCCCCTCGTACCGCACTTGCCAATGCAGCCCACCAGCAAGCGGCGGCCAACCAATAACGGGCCAACTTCATCGGACGCTCCTGGGCAAGTGGCAGGTAAGGAATGAACAAGCAGGGCAGGGGGCAACGCAAACCCGGCATGGACCGCGGGAAATCCCTCCCGGCAGGTGGGTTGATTGTCACCTGCCATCTACGGCACTGCAAGCTAGCAGAATACCGCCAGGCAACGCTTAGCTGTCCAGCGGGTGTTTATGGCGCTTCCCCCCTCCTATACCGCGTGGTCCGCAATTCGCCATGATTGAATTGACGAGGCACGGCAAGCTGCCGATAATCCATTTTTGAATGGTCAAAAAAATTATTATCACAAGGCCAATCCGGCGGCCGGCATCCGGCCGCGTTTCGGTCGCCAGCATGGTTTCTACTTTTAGCGACAGGATGGTCGAATGAAGGCAAGCGGTCGCAAATTATGGCCTACGCGGAATTTACTTGCGGAGCGCACTTCACAACGGGCCTGGATGCCGCGGTTGGGTATCCGCTCAGCGCTGGCGTGCCTGCTGGCAATCCTGTTTGCAGGTTCCGGCTGCAACGATGCCGATTCGCCGGGTGTCGGAAACGGGGCTGACCGGAGCTATCCGTATCGGATTGTCACCACCTGCGGCATGGTGACGGACATCGTACGCAACGTGGCCGGCGACAAGGCCGAGGTGATCGGCCTGATGGGGCCGACGGTCGATCCGCACCTGCACAAGCCCACGCGCAGCGATGTGCGCGCCCTCGCCGAGGCCGACATCATCTTTTACGTGGGCCTGATGCTCGAAGGCCGCATGGCAGATACGTTTGTAAGCCTGGCCGGCAGCGGCAAGCCGGTTTACGCCGTTACCGATGGACTGGATGAGGCGCAGCTTCGCGAACCGCCCGAGTTTGAAGGTCACTGGGACCCCCACGTGTGGATGGATGTTTCGCTGTGGAGCCAGTGTACTCAGGCCGTGGCCGACCGCCTGGCAACGTTCGACCCGGCCAATGCCCAGTACTACCAGGCCAATGCAGCCAATTACCGCAAAGAGCTGGAAACCTTGGACGCCTACATCCGCCAGGTGATCGGCAGTATTCCCGAGGACCAGCGGGTACTCATCACCGCTCACGACGCTTTCGGTTACTTTGGCGAAGCCTACGGCCTGCAGGTGCAGGCGCCGCAGGGCATCACCACGGAATCGGAGTCTAGCGTGGAGGATGTCAACCAACTGGTGAACCTCGTGGTGGACCGGCAGATTCGCGCGATCTTTGTTGAAAGCAGCGTCAATCCCAAGGGCATCCGCGCCATTCAGCAGGGGGCCGAGAAGCAAGGGTGGAAACTGGACTTGGGCGGCCGACTGTTTTCCGATGCCATGGGGCCTGAGGGCACCTACGAAGGGACCTATATCGGTATGATGGATCATAACGCCACCACTATAGCTCGAGCCTTGGGTGGCGAGGCACCGCCGCGCGGCATGCAAGGCCGCCTGGCGGAACCGCCAAGCGAGTAACCCACCGCCGCGGCCGAACCGTGGCGTACCCACCCCCAGCGCGCCTCCTCGCGCCGCGACTTGCCGAGAGGCCACCGCTAAGCGCACGCTCAAGCGCCATGTGCCCGCAGAACCTACCTTCCCCAGCGACGCAGCGGAGCCGCGCAACGGTTGAAACCTCCATGTCAGAAACCATTCGCCCTGCAACCGGCGAGCATTCGGCCATCTCGCCGCTGAGCATCCACGATCTGACCGTCGCCTACCACCGCCGCCCGGTGCTGTGGGACATCGACTACGATGCCCCGGCGGGCAAGCTGGTGGCGATTGTCGGCCCCAATGGTTCTGGCAAGACGACCCTCATCAAGGCGTGCCTGGACCTGGTGCCGCGGGTCTCGGGCGAGGTTCAGTTTTTTGGTCTGCCATACCGCCAGGCGCGGCATCGGGTGGGCTACGTACCGCAGCGGGAAAGCGTCGATTGGGAGTTCCCCATCAACGCCCGGCAAGTGGTGGAGATGGGGTTGTACCGGCAGATTGGCTGGTTCCGCCCGATCCGTCGCCGCCATCGCGAGCAGGCCATGGAAGCCCTGCGGCGGGTCGGCATGGCCGACTTCGCTTCGCGCCAGATCAGTCAACTTTCCGGCGGACAACAGCAGCGCGTGTTCCTGGCTCGGGCGCTGGTGCAGGATGCCGACGTGTACCTGATGGACGAACCGTTCGCCGGCGTGGATGCCGCTACTGAACGGGCGATTGTCAAGTTGCTGCACGAACTGCGAGGCCGCGGGAGAACGGCGCTGGTCGTGCATCACGATCTGCAAACCGTCCCGGAATACTTCGATCATGTGCTGCTGTTGAACATGCGGCTGGTGACTCACGGTCCGGTCGACGAGGTCTTCACGGAAGAGAATCTGCGCCGCACCTACGGCGGCAAGCTGGCCCTGCTCGACCGCGTTGGCCAAAAGATGGCCGAAGGAGGCGAGGCATGAACCTCCGCCTTCCCCGTCGCAACTCGCCGCGCCGCAACCTTGCGATGGCCGGCCCCGCTCACGCTCGTGGGTATGTGGCGCGGCTTGTCCTGATGGCGGTGGTGGCGATCTTTGTATCCCCTTGGTTCGCACATGCACAAGCTTCAGGAGAGGCGGAAGTCGGCCCTGGCGATCAACCACCCGCAGTCGCGGAAGTGCAGCCGCTGCCAAAACCGTCGGCGTGGAATCGCCTGGTGAGGGCTGTGACGCTGCGCGACTACCACACTCGCGTGGTACTCCTGGGGACGCTGGTTCTGGGCATGACCTCCGGCATGGTCGGAACGTTCATGTTGTTGCGCAAGCGGGCCTTGATCGGCGACGTGGTGGGGCACGCTGCGCTGCCCGGCGTGTGCCTGGCATTTCTCATTCAACAACTTTGGGCACCCGGCAGCGAGCGTTCGCTGGCCGCCATGATCGTCGGAGCCTGGTTGACGGCCCTGGCCGGGGCGGGCGCCACTGTGCTATTGCGGCGGTGGACCCGGATCCGCGACGATGCCGCCCAAGCCGTTGTCCTCAGCGTGTTCTTCGGTGCCGGCGTGGTGCTGCTGTCGATCGCGCAGCGGATTCCCACCGGCAGCGCCGCGGGGCTGCAAAACTGGATCTACGGCCAGGCCGGCCTGATGCTCGCTTCCGACGTGCGGCTGATCGCCTCGGCTGCCATTGCCGGACTGGTCGTGTGCGGATTGCTGTTCAAAGAGTTTGCCCTGCTGGCTTTCGACGAGAAGTTCGCTGCCTCGCAAGGCTGGCCGGTGCTGCTGCTCGATTTGCTGCTGATGGCCCTGGTGGTGATGGTGGCGGTGATCGGGCTGCAAGCCGTGGGGTTGCTGTTGGTGGTCGCCCTGCTGATCCTGCCCGCGGCCGCCGCCCGATTCTGGACCGATCATCTGCTGAAGATGACGTTCGTGGCCGCGGGAATTGGTGGGCTAAGCGCATTCCTGGGCGTGCTACCCAGTGCGATGTTCACGCGCTGGGCCACCGGGCCCAGCATTGTGCTGGTCGGTAGCGCGGCTTTCGCCGTAAGCCTGCTGCTGGGAAGCCGGCGGGGACTGCTGCCACGGTACTGGTTGCAACGGCAGGTGCGCCATCGGGTGGGGCAGGCCGACCTGCTCCGCGCGATATACGAGTTGATTGAACCGTCGCTGCCCGAGGGCGTGCCGCAAGCAACCGCATTGGCCAGTGTCGCTGTTGGCCGGCAGCCGCTGATTGAAAAGCGGTCGTGGAAACCGGTCCGCGTGGCAAAGCTGCTGGCCGATGCGCACCGGCAGGGATTGGTGGCCATAGGACCACAAGACACCGTTGCCCTCACCGCTGCCGGGGCCGAAGAAGCCTTCCGCGTCGCGCGCCAGCACCGGCTTTGGGAACTGTTCCTGATGCAAGCAACCGACGTGGGGCCGGCCCAAGTCGATCGCAGCGCCGACCGGATCGAACACGTTCTGGAACCCGCTGAAATTGCCGAGCTGGAACGCCGGCTGAAGCAGCAGTACCCGGAGTTGGCCCAGCCCCAATCGGCCATGCCGTACAGCCCTCATGCCTTGCCGGAGGAGCAACCATGAAGGGTGAAATCGTCCGGCTGCTGGCAGACTGGAGCACGTTCGATCACTGGATCGTGCTGATTGCCGGGCTGGCGGCCATGGCCTGCGCCCTGCCCGGCGTTTATCTGCTGCTGCGCCGGCAAAGCATGCTGGGCGATGCGCTGAGCCACACGGTTCTGCCGGGCATCGTGCTGGCGTTTCTGGCCGCCCAAGCCATGCGCAGTGCCGGCTGGCTCGACAGCCGCACCTTGCACGCCGCCCAACATGCCATTCTCTTTGGCGGTGCGCTGGTGAGCGGGCTGCTCACGGCCCTGCTGACCGAATGGGTGCATCGTCGGGGCCGCGTGGAAGCATCGGCCTCGCTGGGCGTGATCTACACGACCCTGTTTGCACTCGGCCTGTTACTGCTGCGGCTCCTGGCCGACAACGTCCACATCGATCCCGACTGCGTACTGTTTGGCGCCGTGGAGAACATTGTGATCGACCCGGCGCAGCGCGTCAGCGTGGCGTGGTTTACTGCCGCGGTACTCGCACTCAATCTGCTGCTGGTGCTGCTGTTCTATAAAGAGCTGCGCATTTGCACGTTCGACCCGGCAATGGCCACGGTGCAAGGAATCTCGGCCCGTTGGGTTCACCTGGGCCTGGTTGCGGTGACGTCGGCCACGCTCGTAACGGCATTTGAAATCGCCGGCAGCATCCTGGTGGTGGCCATGCTGATTGTGCCGGCAGCCACCGCCCGGCAATGCACCGATCGCTTGGGCACCATGATCGTACTTAGCCTGGTCGTTGCCGCCGCCAGCGCGCTGCTAGGGCACGTGGTTGCCCTGACCGTGCCGCCCTTGGTATTTCAGCCGCTGGGCTTCTCCGAAGTGCGCGACGCCAACACCGCTGGCATGATGGCCGTGGTAGCCGGGGGGTTGTTCCTGCTGGCCGCGGCGTTTAGCCCTCGATATGGCTGGATCAGCCGCGCGATCCATTGGGTGCGATTGAGCGTGCGGATTGCCGCGGAAGACCTGCTGGGGCGGTTGTACCGCCAGACCGAGCAACCGCCTGCCGCGCCGGAAACCGAGGACGAGCCCCCAGGGCAGCCTCTGATCGTGCGCTGGATGGCTGCCCGCGGTTTGAAACGCAAAGGATACCTGCAGCGCGACGGCGACACCTGGCAGTTGACGCCCCGAGGGCAGGAAGCCGCGGCCACGGTGGTTCGCGCCCATCGCCTGTGGGAAAGCTACCTGGCGGCCCATCATCGCGAATTGCCCGACGACCAGTTGCACTATTCAGCCCACCGCGCCGAGCATTTCATTGATCCCAAGCTGCAAGCCGAACTGTCCAAGGAACTGAAGCGCCCGGCCCGCGACCCGCACGGCCGCGAAATCCCTGGCGAGTAGGCCGCGGTCGTTTTTTATTGGAGTAGCAAGGGACGTATTAGCTGTGGGGTCGATCGTGGCGATTGCCTGCCGGTAGGTTACGGCCGTTCATAGCCGACAGCGCGGCCCGATAGCTGGCCTTGCCGCGGATCGCGTTTGAAGGTGACCACACCCTGGCGGTCGGAATGGCGAGGGAGATGGGGTACCTGGAACTCGGCCGTTTCCTCGACGTTCCCGTTCACCTTTAATTCAACGCGGACCAACACCTGCTCGGACGTGCTGCCGCCCCGGTTATGAACCGTCACCGGCACCTCATAGTAGCCCTGCCGCGCGACGGGCGCGCCCAAGCGCACTTCCAGCGCCGGCGGCGAGCCATCCTGGCTGATGGCATCGTAGGCCAGGTAGCCCAACGTGCCACACACCAGGAGCAATCCCAGGGCGAATACGCACCATTCCAGCCAATTCTTTTCGCTACTCATCGTATCAATAGCCTTCCGGCCGTGGCTCCCAAGACTCCCGGAAACGCCAGTACGACCGTTTGTGCCACTGCGACCCCCGGCGACGTGCCTTCAAACCGCTGAAAGAACCACAGCATCAAGGCTGAAGCCGCCAGGGCCATGGCATATGTGGCCGCAAGCTGGCGCACCATCGTCCAGGTGCGGCCGTTGGCCGTGGGTGGGTCAGACTTGATGAACTCGATGTGAAACAGGATCAACGCCGCCATGGCGATGGAAAGGCCGGCCAGGCCCAGTAACTTCCAGGCGGATGCCTCGGCAGCGATCATCAGCACTTCTTCCGTGGGTGCGACATTGGAAGCGAACAGCACCGCACCGCAAAAGCCGAGCACGAGATCGGCTCTCAATTCGCGCCGTTCCGCTTTCAGGTCGCGATCCTGGCCGCCCTGGTTGCCTGAGGATTCCTCACGGCCGGCCCGATCGCCCTCGGAGCCCTCGCCATCGGATTCTTCTTCCTTACTTTGGCCGCCCAGTTGTGCCGTCCCCACTGAGACGCCGACCGCGACCGTCATGGCTTCGACCACGACCTTGCCCAGTATTTCCGAGAGCGTCATCTCGCCGGTGACCTGCCCCAGCAGATACAGAACGACCGCGGCTACGATCAGACCGATGCCCATTTCCTCCACGGAGTCCATCACCACCTGGCCGAACGTAGCGTCGGGATGCATACCGGCATAGCGGTTGTAGCCCAGGAGCAGAAGAAACGTGGTGACGAGGTAGGCTATCAAGGTCCATGAATGAACAAGAAAGCCACTCCACCAGACTTCCATCGTGTAGAGCAGCGGCAGGCTGAACAGCAGTCCTCCGGCCAGTCCGCGGCCGTACTCCCTAAGCGACTCAGAAGCAGGGCGTTGGCCGCTTGGGCGGGTCGGATTCATGGAACGGCGGTTTCCCAATAGGCCCAAGCAGGGAGATGGTAGTCGATCACTTCGTTTACCCGCGTGTCCGCTGCCCTTCGGGCATCGTTCACACGGCCGCCCGAGTTGCCTGCCCCGTAGTCAGGAATTGGTGCCCGGAAAAACCTGCATCGGCGCAGCGGGGCCATCCGGCGGTGCTTCCGACTCGCGCGGTTCTGCACCCGGTTTGCCAAAGAAGGCAGTCGCTCCCCAGGCCAGCAGCACGGCGATCAACACTATCGCAGCGGCGGCGGCAATCCGGCGGCCGTGCCAGCGCGGGCGACTTACGGTCGTGGGCAAGTGTTGCGTCGGGCCAGGGCTCTCGGTGCGAACAGGTTCCTCGCCCGGTGTGAAGGCAGCCAAAGTGCTGGCCGCCGCTTCGGAAGCCTGGCCGTCCCCGTCTTCCCAGCTTGCGGTTTGGAGGGCTTCGTCGCCTTCTACCTCACATGCCGCGGAACGCTCGGCTTCCACCTGCACCTGAAGGTAGGCAGTCAGGTCGCGCACGACCTGGGCCGTATCGGCGTAGCGGTCTGGTAGTCGCTTTGCCATCAGCTTGAGACAGATGCGCTCCACCTCAGGATCGGCGATGCTACTGAGCGCAGAAGGCGGCTGCGGCTGCTGGTTCATGATTTGATGGATCACCGACGCCACCGGGCCATCAAACGGCAGCCGCTTCGTCAACAGTTCGTAGAGGATGACCCCTAGCGCGTAGATATCGGCCGCCGCTCCCACCGCGTTGGGATCGCCCGTCACCTGCTCAGGTGCCATGTAGGCGGGCGTACCCAACAGCGTGCCTTCCTGCGTGACGCGCGATTCATCGCACCCGGCACGCAGTGCGAGGCCAAAATCCATCACCACGGGGTTGCCATCCCAATCCACGATCACATTGGCTGGCTTGAGATCGCGGTGGATGACGCCTTTGCGGTGTGCCGCATGCAGCGCGGAGGCCAGTTGCAAGACCATCTGGGCCGCTTCGGAAGCATAGGTCGGCCAGCCTTGCTCGATCAGTTCCGACAGCGGGCTGCCGTCGATATAGGCCATCGTCAAGTACGGCACGCCATCGTGCTCGCCCACATCGTAAACCGGGCAGATCATCGGGTGCCTTAATGCAGCTACGGAACGGGCCTCCCGCTGAAAGCGGCGCAGCAATTCGTCGCGATTGTTGTCGGCCAGCCGCGGTATCTTCAGAGCGACCTGGCGTTGAAGCACCAGGTCGTCGGCCAGGTAAACCTGGCCCATTCCTCCCTGGCCGAGTTTGCGAACCAGCCGATACCGCTCGCCAAACAACCGCGGCAGCGTTTCCTCGCCGGTTTGGCTGGCGCGCGACACTGCCGATTGCACCTGGTCGATGGAGGATGCCGTATCGTGAACGAACTGCCCTGTCTCGTCGCCAGCGGCATCCGACATTCGCAACCGTTGCTCGGCTTCGGCCAACAGCCCCGCTTTGCGCAGTTCATCGGCCAGTTCCGGCATCAAGTCGGCATGCGCCGCCAGAAGCTGCTCGATATCGACTGCTTCACCGCTCGCCAGCCGCTGCATGGATTGAGCGATCACCGCAGCCACCCGGGCGGCAGATGAACCCTGTTGTTCTGTCGTCACAAGGCCGCTCCCAAACGGCAGGTATCAGCAGAGCCGTTGCCGCGGCGATGTCCCCGGCCACCGGTCCAGGGCCGCGGCGCCAGTCAGCACCAGCACATCGGCACCAATAGCTACCACTGTACCCTCCCCACCCGTAGTTCGCGCAATAAATGCGCGTGGGTCGCCCCCCTCTGGGGCTTGACATTCGTGGGGGAATCCGGCCAGACGTCCCGCTCGTTCAACGCGCCGGGGACACCGGGGCACCCTTTGGCGATGCGGCTTCCAAGAGTGCTTTCACCGGAATGCTGGTCAGCACGCAGTGCCGTTTCTCCGACGTATACACGATCCACAGAAAACCATCGTGCTCGATGGCGCTGGGATACGACCACTCCGGGCCGGCCTTGAGCGCCGGGCTGCTCCCTTCGCGGATTTTCCACACCCGGGCGAAGGTATCTTCACCCGGCCGGCTGACCGCAAGAATCAGCATGTCGCGCCGCACGGCGCCGCCGGGCAGGTTGCATAGTACGTAGCGCTGCCCGGTGCTGAGCAGGCCCGCGTGAATCTTGGACGAATCCATGGGAAAGTTGTGTTCTTGAGGCCGCGACCATGTTCGCCCTTGATCGGTGCTGAAGAAGACCATCGAGCTGTCTTTTTCCCGGCGCACCAGCGCGGTGAGCCGATCCGGCTCGGCAATTACGGTCGTTTCGGGGTAGACGACGCGCCGATCGTCTTTGAATTGTTCGGCGGCCACCAGGGGAACCAGGTGCCACGGCTGCGTGAGATTCTCGCCTTGGCTGATGGCGACGGCCGGGATAACTGGTTTCTGGCCCGGTTTCTCCGCCATCCGCCCGGCCATCAGGAAGTTGCCATCGGCCAACCGCAGCGGTGGGCAGTTGGCGATGAACGGTCCACTGATGATGCCGCGGCTTTGCCACGAGTTGGTTGCCTCGTCCAGAACAAACGCCTCGCAGGCATGCACCAGGTCGGGACCATCCTTCATCTGCGTGACGAAGGCGTAAAGCGTGCCGCGATGGGAAAACAGCGCGACCGGCACATACATGATCTTGCGTGCGCGGTCGGCCGCCACCACTTCGGCCGCAGACCACGAACGCCCGCCATCGCTGGAACGCCGCGCACGAATGATCGAGGTGCCGATCATTTCAGCCCGGGGGCAGTTGTACCAGGCGGCGAATAAGGTCCCTTTGTGAGAAACGATCGCCGTGTCGTGCAGAAATTGAAAGCCGTCGCTTCCCGCCCGATGGACCACCACATCCACGGCACCGGGAGCCGATGCAATGGCGTCGCGCCGCGGAAACGGCACACGGCTATCCCAAAGTTCGATCCGGCCGCCATCGGATGGTTCCGCGGCATTGCCCGTGGTAGTCCATGCGCATGCCAATCCGACCGCGGCGAAGGTCGTGATGAAAAACCGAGCCATCCCTTTGGAACTCCCCGCTATTTAAAAAGTTGCAAGTGCCTCAGCGACCATGATTGATGGTTGCACCGCCAATGCCCGGTCGTCGAACGGGTCGGCGCCGGAAGTTTTTCGTTTTCCTGGGCCATTTCCGTATGGCCGAGGGCTGGCACCAAAGCGAGCGGACATTCGCTGCGCAGGTGTCAATAAGAGCATAACGGCCGCGTGCGCGTTCCGCTTCTCCAAGGCCACAATAGTCTGAAAAGCTGACCATGCCGCCGGGCGGTCGAAGCGAGTCGCCGTGAGACATCGGCGCAGTGGATTTGCTACAATGCCACCAGCCATCACCACCGCTTCTCTGGAGCATACCGATGAGTGTCGAGAGAATCCGCGACGAAGGCCAGACGCTGAATCCTCCCACGGGAAAGGTACTGGGGATTGTCGATTCGCGCGAGGATTGCGAGCGAGTCGGCAAGGCGCTCGCCGAGGCCGGCATCGGGAAGGTGCATGCCCTGGTAGGTGAGGAGGGCATCCAATTGCTGGACCGGGTCAACCAGTTTTTCTTCAGCGATATGGAAGAGCGGATTCTGCGCCGTCACTTGGAGGAGTTGCAGGCAGGGAACGCGGTGATTGCCGTCGACGCAGCACCGGAGCAGGTGGATGAGGTGGTCCGGATTGCCTCGGCGAACGGCGCAAGGCGACTGGTGCATTTCGGCACGCTGACGGTGCGTTGGCTGACCGAGTAATGTTCATCACCTGCCAGGGGGCTCGTGCAGGCGCGACAAACCGCCGCTGCCGCCGCACGCTCACCGCGAGGGCTACGCCTCTCGGGCCCCATCAACGAAGCCCATCGGAAAGGATGCGCCTGCGCGCCAGATTCGATACCTTCTCAGTAACGGCGACCAGCAACAAGATAGCCAGCGCCAGTGCCAACATGTCGTCGTGCCGCAGCAGTTTTTGCGAAAGGTAGAACTCAAAGCCAATCCCGCCTCCGCCGAACACTCCCAAGGCAATCGCCATGCGAATGTTGATATCAAAGGCGTACAGCCCATGGGCCAGCAGCGAGGGCTTGGCAGCAGGCAGAATGGCAAACTGAATTCGCTGCATTCGGTTAGCGCCCAGGGCCGCGACGGCATCGACCGGACCGCGGTCCACCGTTTCCAGGTCTTCGGCGAACAACTTGCCGAACATACCCACGGTTCCGGCCACCAGGGCCAACACGGTGCTAAAGGTGCCAATCCCCACGGCAACCTGCATCATCAACATGATGACAAACGTGGGGACCGCCCGTTGAATGCCCAGTACCGTTTGCAGCGCAAACCGCAGCCAAGGGTGCGGTGTTGTGTTCGACGCCATCAATACGGCCAGGCCCAGCGCGATCAGGCCACCCATCAGCGTACCCAAGAACGCTGCGCAGAGCGTGGTCATGATGGATGCATACAGTTGGGGGCGTTCCCACAGCAAGCTCACGTTGGGTGGCCAGGCGCGATCGAGCACGTCGTGAACGTGATGGAACTCGCGGACAATGGCCAGAGGATCAAACCCCAAGGCCGCCGCCGAACCGGCCAACAACAGCACGTAAGCCATCAGCAAGGTCGCTTGCTTTCGCAGTTTCGCCGAGGGCCTGCTGCGCGAGGAAAGGTTGACGTTGGCGCTCATGTCAACCTCCCCTCGGCCAGCACGGCCCGGCGCCCGCGGTGCGAAACCTGCTCCACGCACACGATCAGCAGCACGACCACGAGAATAGCGGTCGACGCCCTTTCAAACTCCAGCAGGCTGATGGCTCGATACAACTCGTAGCCAATCCCTTGCCCTGCAATCCCGCCGAGAATCGTGGCAGCGCGGATGTTGATTTCAAACCGAAAGATCGATAGCGAGATCAGGCTCGGCAAGACCTGCGGCAGCACCGCGTAGCGCACCACCTGGCTCGGCCGGGCGCCGGTGGCCGCGAGCGCGTCGACCAGGTGCTGATCGACTTCTTCCATGCAATCGGCAAACAACTTGCCCAACATGCCCACGCTGCCGGCCACCAGCGCAATCACGGCGGGAAACGGGCCCAGGCCATATGCGGCAACACAGATAAAGACGACGACAATTTCCGGCAACGCCCGTTCCAGGCTCAACATCAGCCGCAGCGGAATCCGGATCCAAGGGGGCGAAAGATTGCTCGCTGCCCCCACGGCCACGACCAAGGCAATGGCCACGGCCAAAGGCGTGGCCAGCAGCGCTAACAAGACCGTAACGGCGGCCTGCCACAGCATCTCTGGCAGTTGAGCCAGGGTAGGTTGCAGGAACAGCCCCAGCCTGGCCATGCCCGAAGGCAGTCCTCGGACCAGCTCTGCGACATCAATGCCGCACTGCACACTCGCCAGCCAGGCCGCCGCCCCGAGGGTGCAAAGCCAGGCCGCTTTCCGCACCAGCGGCCCGCTCCGATCGTGATCGCTTCGGACTATCACCGCGCTTAGCCCCACGTAGCCAGCGAGCCGCCCGCACAACCGCCTGCGGCAGCGTTCATAACCGCTTTCAGCTCTGCGCCATACAGATCGGCCAGTTGCTGTGAATCCAGTTCCGGAGGGCCGTCGTAGAAAATCTGTCCCTCGCGAATACCCAAGATGCGCGTGCAAAACTGCGTGGCCAAGGAGGGCTGGTGAAAGACACCAAGGACGGGCGTGCTCTCCGAAAGCTTCGACAAGATGCTGACCACCGCGTGGGAATTCCGCGGGTCGAGACTGGAAACCGGCTCGTCGGCCAGGATCAACGCGGGCGATTGAAACATGGCCCGGGCAATCGCCACCCGCTGCATCTCGCCGCCGCTCAGCGATCCGGCCTTGCGGTCCGCGAAGGAATCCATCTCCAGTCGCTGGAGCACCTGCAAGGCTTCGGCAGCTTCGCGGTTGGTGAAACCGAGCAGGCAGGAACGCAGCGGCGATATCTGCCCTAACCGTCCCATGAGTACGTTCTCCAGCACGGTCAGCCGGGGAACCAGGTTATGGTTTTGAAAGATGGTTCCTATCCGGCTGCGGGCCCGATGCAGATTCCGCCGCCGGGCCGTCGCCATATCGAACGTGTGTTGCCGATCGGGCCGAAAGCAGATACTGCCCGAATCAGGCCGCAACAATCCCAACAGGCAACGGATCGTCAGTGATTTGCCTGCCCCGCTGGGCCCCAATACGCCGACAAACTCTCCCGGGCGCACGCGAAACGTGATGCCGCGCAACAATTCGCGCCCGCCCGGCGTTCGCTTGGTCAGTTCGACGACATGGAGCATGCGCTAATCCAATAGGTTCATATTCTCGACGCCCCGAGCAATCGTACGATAGTAGTCATACATGCTGTCATCGGCAGGCAAATAGATGGTACCGCGCGTATGGTATTGGCTGGTGACCAGTTGCCACGTCTCGGGATCATCGGTTTGCATCGACAGGTACGCCTCCTGAACGGCCTGTCGAAAATCCTCCGGCAAGTCGCCGCGGATCGCAATCGGGCCGCCGGGCATGGGTGGCGAAGTCCACAGGATGCGATAGTCATCCTCGTTAATCAGTTGCTTTTCCAGCATCTTGCCCAAGGCGGCGTCGGCCACCGCCGCCAGATCCACCTTGCCTTCAATGGTGGTCAGCACACTGGACGTGTGGCTGGAGGTAAAGACCACGTTCTTGAACGTTTCCTCAGGCTTGACGCCCAAGGTATCGAGATAGCCGCGAGGAACGAGATGCCCCGATGTCGATGCCGGATCGGTAAAGCTCAGGGTGAGCCCATCGCCTTGGGCGATGGCCTGCTCCAGCGATTCGATGCCGCTCTTGGCGCCGGTAATGATGACAGAGCGATAGGTGGATTGCTGGTTTTCGCCGGTTCCCCGCACGATGATCGGTTGCGCGTTGGCCATCTTGTGCGCCAACACGTAGCTAAACGCGCCGAATTCACAGACATCAATCTTGCCGGCCCGCATGGCTTCGATAGAAGCACTATAGGCGCCGGATTGGACCGACGTCACCTCTATCTGGAGCTTGTTGCTCAGGTACGTTTCCAGTGCCCGAAACAGTTCCTGGCGGGCGATGCGTTCTGGCTCTTCTTCCGGAGGCACATAGCATAGCCGCAGGGTGCGAGGCCAACCGCGCTGATCGACCGACTCCGCGGGTGAGCATCCCGCGCACGCCATCATCGCCAGCATGACCGCGATGGCCCCAGAGTGCGGCAATCCGCGATCAAGGCCGAGAAATGCAATTTGAACAATCCGTTTCAAGACATTGGGCACGATGGAACAAGCTCCCAGTTCAGCGACCGCAGCAGGAGTCCCGGGCTTGTTGCTCCAGGGAACCGCCCGCTGGGCCAGAGCAGCAGCCGATCGGGTCGAGAATCACAAATTGCGATGCGGCGGCGCCCTGCAAAATGGCGGTCAACACGGCCGCATCTACGTATTGGAGTTCACCCCGATGAAACGTATGTCCCGTTTCATCGCGAACCTGGTCCAAAGGGCCTTTATAGATCACGCGAAAACGGTCCGTTGACTTCACATTGGGCTTTTGGGCCGAGATGCGCAGCTTGCGCAGTTCAACACCATCGACCTGAAAACAATGGATATCCGCCAATTCGTCATAATAGATGTGCTCGAACCCCTGGCGCTTCAGGCGATCCAAAGGTTCGGTTTCCAACGGCACACGCTGAATCTTGGCGGCCAGGCCCGGCAGGTCGGGCTTGCCGGGAAACTCCGTCGCCGCTACGAGCCCTTGGATCACAACGCTGCCGCCGGGCTTCAACGCGCGATAGGCTTCGGCCAAGAGACGATCATACGCTTCCGGGGGAACATCGGCATTTAACAATCCGCACAAGCGGACTTCGTCCAAGGCAGCATCGGGAGAATCCAATGCCGGTGGAACCGGATCGGGCAGGCGATACTCCCACACCGCCGGCGACGGCGAAGCTGGCTCCAGCACCGGACGCTCCTCAGGGTTCTCAAATCCCGAGTGCTCGAGATCCTCCAAGAGGTGATAGATTTCCCATAGATTATGATCGGGATCGGTGACCCAGATTTTGTTGCCCCGCGCATAGCAACAGGCAACCTGGTCCTGCTTCTTGAGCGGGAATCCGGCCTGTTCCAGCCTCGCTTCGATGGCCAACAGGCCGGTAGCATCGCGAAACCGCAATCCTACATGATTCAGGGTTCCGCCTGGGGCGTGCCTCTGGGGCGAAAGAACCAAAACCAAGGGAGGATCCACCAGCGAAAACTCTACATAGTCGGCATAGTGCTTCGCAGGCTCGACACCAAACAGCAGCCGATAGAATTCAACAGCCCGATCCAGCTCGGATACGAACAGTCCTACGTGCATTTGGGTGGTGGTCGTGGTCGTCGTCGAGGCCATGGTTAGTACGGCTCCCGGGTGTGATTTGCGTTGCGGAATGCGCGCCTGCCATCAACAGGGTAGGGGGCCTCTAGCCGTTGCGAACGGTCACACCTGCGACCGCCGCGGCCCCGCAAGATTCGTTCTCTGCCTGCACATCCGGATCCAGAAAAAGGAAGTCGCTCGCGGCCTGGCCGCGGCGCAGCAAATGCCAGAGCGATTCGTCAATCGCCATGCGCTGGCCGCGTTGGAACAGGTTGCCCTCTATGCTCACGGCTTCAAACGGTCCCTTGTAAAGGACGCGGCGTGTCCTGCCGGCGGCAGGTTCGGGTTTCCAGCCTCGCAGCCGCGTCTGCCGAAGGGCAACGCCGTTGTGCGTTAGTTCCGGTTCGCGGCTGAGGTGCAGGAACTCGACGGCTGCGAACCCGGCCGATTCCATGGCCTCTTTCGGCTCGCTAAGGTGAGGCAATCGCGAAAGTTCAATGGCCACGTTTGAGATGGATAGGTGCTCATCGTAGCACGACTGATCCGCCGTCAGACATCGGACCAGGAGCCTTCCCCCGGGCCGCAACACCCGGTAAGCCTCGCGCAGCAGCCCTTCAAGCTGGGCCGTGGAAAGCCGCGCATTGAATGTCCCGGAAAGCCGGACTTCGTCCAAGCTTCCGTCGGGATGAGGGATGGACGCCGGGGCAGGGTGGGTGATGAAATGCTCCCAAACCTGGCGACTGGGCGGCTCGGGGGCGAACGCTTCCTCGCCCTCCAGAGCTTGCCGCGTCAGGCGGGGATCAACATCCTCCTCAATCCAATAAATCCCCCAATAATTGCCATCCGGGTCGGCGACCCAGCATTTCTTCTGCCGGGCATATCCGCACATGGTGCATTCCTGGTACCTGGTTTCCAGTCCCTGGACCTGGAGCCGCTCCCGCAGGGCATGAAGCTGCGATTCTCTGGGCAACCTCAAACCCAGGCTGCTCAGCGAAACGCCCGACGATGGCGGTGAAGGCACCAGCGAAAACACCACCGGGGGTTCATCCATTTCGAACTTGCAGTAGTCTGCGTGGAGCTTCGCAGGTTCCTTTCCAAATAGAATGCGGTAGAAATCGACCGAACGCTTCAGATCGGAAACATTGATCGATATATGAAACGTGGTGGGATGGTCGATCACCGTCAGAACAGGAAGTTCCATAGCGCCTTACCTGGTGGAGCCGCCTATTGCGGCAGGAAGGGTTGGTTGTTGCGCCGCACGGAAATCCATCACTGCTCCATTACTGCTTCATGCCAAAATCGGAAATCAATGGAAACGCCCGTGCGGCCAGCGTTTGCCGCGCCGCCTGCCGACTATTGCCAATGATCGCTATCGAGAATGCCGCCGCTGGCCCGGCTGGCCAGTTCGCGCCATGTGTTCAGGTCGATATCGTCGGCCACGTATCGGACCGAGGTATCGCCCAGCGCGACGTTAACCCCATTGGCATGCAGGCTGCGTGCACCGCGCCAGCCAACCGCCAGGTACTGCCGATTCTGAATGCCGACGTACTGGCCAATCAAACTTCCGATGCAGTCTGGTTGATGAAAGTTCGGTGGATACCAGTGGTTGTAGGCCGTGCAGCGCATCTCCCCCTTGGCCCAACTGAAGCCGCGGTGGTTAACCACGTTCCAGCGTTCGGCCGTGGCGCACGATGACTCGGTCACGTGCCCATCGGGATGGTTGGGGTAAGCATAGTATCGGGCCGGATCGCTCGGCCTGGTGTTCGTATTTTCGCCACCACCGCCCAGCAGGCTTTCTGACAGGAAAACCGTATTGCTCAGGCCATCGCTGATTTCGCTCACGCGCACGCGGGAATTCAGAAAGAACACGCCGTCGGCCCCCACGCCATTGGGTTCCTCGAACGTGATGCCGCCGTCTTTTCCTGTCCCCACACAAGCGACGTAGTTCGTGGGCCCAAAGGATTGAATCCCCCGTCCGAGATCGGCCGAAACCGGGCGCATCCGGTCGCTGGGGCACAGGAAGATTTTCATCGTCTGGTTGAGTGCGATCAGGTTGCCCTCACTGATGATGTTGCCGCCGCCATCCGGATTGGGAATGTAGTAAGGGATGGAAGTATCCATCGTGCTGGCCACATTCTCTTGTTCCAGGTAGGGAATCAACTCCGCAAAAGTCCCCCACTGGTAAGAGTGCATCGGGATCGTGGGATACAGCGGCGAAATCTTGGCATGCTGGCCGACCGGGTAGTGCTGCCGCGCGGACTCAAAATTGGCCGTGGCCAGCGAAAGTTGCCGGAGGTTACTCACACACTCGGTCCGCCGCGCCGATTCCCGCGCTTGCTGGACCGCAGGTGTGATGATCGCAGCCAACAAGGTAATAATCGCGGCGACCACCAACAATTCGATCAGCGTGAAACCCTCGCGCCCCGTGCGGCGGGCGCCTCGTCTTCGCGTTGGAAGCATGGACTGGCTCCGGTTTCGGATTCAACTTGGGTGGGAAGGAAGTTCGTTCAGGCAGGTGTCTCGGCGGAATGTTGGGTTGACGGCGGCGCAGACCGCGCTGAGGCACCGGTCCTGCCCCAGCACAGCCACTCAAACAATCTTACGATCGTTTGATCGTTTTAGTTGCCGCGCAGTTCCCTGTCAACAAACGATTGAAGAAAATCAAGAACCGATCAGCAGCGCCGAAGGCTCCGCGCTGAAGGTCTGCATACCCCCAGGTGACGACACCCGGGTTACCATCGCGGAAATCTCGCACGGCCTTGATGCGAGAGAAGAAAATGTCATCGCGTGATGGCAATCCGCCACCGGCTGGCACCTCAAGCGTGTTACCTGAATGTTGCCCTTTGTTGGGTATACCGCCTACCAGGCCACCACGCGGCCGTCTTTGATGATGTAGGTACGGCGATACTTGTCGATCCTGCCGCCAAAGCGCTGTTGAATGCGTACGTCGATCGACGTTGTTGAATCATCGGGCCGCACCTTGGGCTGCGACCAGTCGATGATTTCCAACTCACCGGGCTCGGTTTGCAGATGGGCTCGCACGATATCCAACTCCGCGGGCGGTGCCAGCGATGGCCGGAATACAATCCAGCCAATCAACAGGATCAATATCGCGGTTATCCCAACCTGACTAACCAAAACGGCCTTGCGGATGCCTGGTGATAGCTCACTCCGCCGCCGCGCCCGGATCATGCCCGATAGGTATTCGACCATCCCAGATTGGTACACCTGCGTCAGGTATTGGCTTTGGCCGTCCTTGATCGCTTGCCCGGTTTTTTGGCCAGAAGCCTTGCCTGAGGGCGTGCCCGGCTGCGAGGCGCCAAGCCTCCGTTTCTCCATGCAGGAAGCCACGTAGGTCGCCACCGATTGCGTGGTCACGTGGGTCCTGAGGTGATTGGCGACGAGCACCCCTCGGGCAATCAGGTAGGACACCTTCTGCTGGTGCAGCGGGGTGGGCGACGATGTTCCAAAAATCTCCCGGGTTGCTTCGCCGATGGGAATCCAATCTTGCTTGCTCGCCATGGAGGCCATTCCCGTTCATGTTGCTAACGCAGAACATGCCCCGTGCCCGTGGGTTCGTGCCATGCCGCCGTGCTGTGACCAGCGGCAGGACATTGCAACCGCGATCGAGCCGGCTAATATCATTCAAGAGAGTTTTCGAATGTGCAAGCGCTTCTCGCCCGGCGTGACGAGTCGCGGCGGGTTCACGAACCGCAGAGCTTGGGGTAGAAAGCGGCCATCGCCACGGCACGATAGCAGCACGACAGCAGCAACAAGGTTCCCCCTCTGATGCGTCCAATTCGTTTCATCATGCTGGGAGGTTTCCTGGGCGCCGGCAAGACAACCACGATTGCCCGCCTGGCACTTGCCTACCAGCGCAGCGGCAAGCAAGTGGCCGTGATCACCAACGATCACGCCAGCGCGCTGGTCGATTCGCACACGCTAGAGAGCCTGGGGCTCAACGTGGGCGAAATCGCCGGTGCCTGCTTCTGCGGCAACTTGGACGACTTGATCAGGGCCGTGGATCGGCTGGGAACGGCCATTCGCCCGGATATCGTCTTTGTAGAACCCGTGGGCAGTTGCACCGACCTTGTGGCCACGGTCATTCGGCCAATGCGGCGGTTGTTTGCAGATCAATTCGACATCGCCCCCTACGGGGTCCTGCTCAAGCCGAGCCACGGCCTGAAGATTCTCCGGGGACTGCCGGGTGGCGGATTCTCTCCCAAGGCCGAGTACATCTTCCGCACCCAATTGGAAGAGGCCGATTTTGTGGCGATCAATCGGATCGACCAGTTGCCGGCCGAGGATATCGCCGAGTTGGAATCGCGCTTGCGCGAACAGTATCCCACGACCCCCACGCTGCGCATTTCCGCCAAGCGCGGCGATGGCTTTGAATCACTCATTGAGTTTCTGAACCAGCAGGGCGCCTTCGGCCAGCGAATGCTGACCGTGGATTACGAGCAGTATGCCGCCGGCGAGGCCGAATTGGGTTGGCTCAATGGCAGCTACCTGGTTCACGGAGAAACGCTGTTCGAACTCGACGACCTGGTGTTGGGAATCGTGGAACGGCTGCGCGGCTTGTTCCAGGCAGCCAGCGTGGAACCGGGCCATCTCAAAGTGATGGGGATGTGGGAGGGCGCGTGCAGTGTTGCCAATCTCATCGCCAGCAGTCTGCCCGCCGAACTATCCAGGCAGGCTTCGCACCGCGTACCGAAGGCGCATTTGATCGTCAATGCGCGGGTGGCCGCAGAACCACCGGCACTGGAAGCGATGGTCGAGCAGGCGTTAGAGGGCGCACTCGCCGCACAGCAGCTGGCGGTGACCGACCGGCATACCCAGAGCTTCCGGCCCGGCATGCCGGCCAGCCAGCAATCGTGGATCGACCTCTAAACGGTTGTGCCTC
>CAZEEG010000004.1:60552-93703 GCA_964511065.1 uncultured Pirellulales bacterium
CCAGCAATCGTGGATCGACCTCTAAACGGTTGTGCCTCCCGGGCGGCACAGGAACTCACCCCGTGGGCAGTGACCACTGCCGCTGATGGAGCGTCTTGCCGGCCAGGTCTTCAACGCGTATTTCTGCCTTGCCGTCTTGGGCGCGGAGGATGGTGAGCGTGGCTCTTTCGAACTGCGGGCCACCGCCCACGATCTGCATGATGGGCTCGGTATCGCTGGGATCGTCGACGCGATGCTGGTGCATGTGCCCTGAAATGACCGCCGCGAACCGGGCTTGACGCAAGGTGGGCAACCATAGCTTCGCCCCCATACCGCTGTAGTAAGCGTGCCCTTGAAGCGTGGTGCCGTCGTTATGGCCCGGCAGTCCCCGCAGCGGAATATGGCAGACGGCAAGTCGGATGGGCGCTTCGGCAATCTCCGGTCGCTGCACGGCTTTCTTCAGCCAGGCGGCCTGCTGCTCCCGGTACGGTTCGTAAGCGGCCGTGCCCGCAAACACAGGATGGGCATCCGGCTTGTCCTCGCCCGTATCGAGTCCCACCAGCGCCACGGGCCCCAACCGCAGCGCAAAGTTGTACGGCAAGTCCGCTTGATCCGGCCAACCGCTCAGCCCGGCTGACAGTTCGCGCGCTCGCTGGCCGCGAACGTCGTGATTACCCGGCACAAACAGCAGCGGACGCTCGGCCGCCCAGCCCCGATTGATGTCGCGTCCCGGATTCAACACGATCTGCATGGGATCGTCTTGCGCGTCGAAATCGTTGCAGGTATCGCCATTCCACAGCAGGACGTCGGGATCCAGTGCGGCAATCCGCGCGTGCAGGGCATCCAGCGTCGGCTGGTTCTCGTGCGTATCGTTCACAAAGGCGATCGTAATCTGCTCGGCCTGCGCACTGGGCAACCGCAGCCGCTGCACCTGGCTGGCCTGGGTGTCTCCCCGTTCCAGTTTGTACGCGTTCTTGTACGTCAGCGGTTGAGCAACCACCCGATAAAAGATCGGCTTGCCCGGGGCGGCCGGTTCATCGAGCCGAACCCGGACCGATAACGCCTGGTCGCTGGCCCGAACCAGTCCATGTTGGGCGGCGATGGCGACGCGATCGAGCCGATCGGCCGACCAACCCCATTCCACCCAACCGGTGGCCAGCGCGGAAACGGCAAAGTGAACGGTGAAGCCGTCGGCCGAGGGATGCTGTACGACTGGCGGACTGGTGATGAGCGCAGACACGTTCGCTGCGGCGTTTTCGTCGGCCGCCAGACGCCCACTGAGATGCAAGCTCAAAGCCGAAGCCGGAATCAGACCGAGAAAACTACGACGCGGCAAACGCATGCCAGACCTCGTGTTGCAACATTGGGAAGATGGCCGAACCCCAGGGGTCAGACCTTTCAAGTTTGGTCTAGTCGGCAGCGCCCGTCCAGCCCTTACACCCCGTGCGCCGCCGCTGGCGAACCGTTGGTATCCGCAGTGCCCCCGTCGCGTGGACGAATGTGCCGGCCAACCTCGGCATGCAGGCAGACGGTGGCATGCAGGCAGATGGCGGCCCGCAGGCCACCTTATCGTTCGCGTCGTAGGTGTTCCTTCAGGTGTGGCAGTACCCAATCGCTGCGGACGAATGTCATCAAGTGGCCGGTGCCGGGAATCTTCACAAAGCGGGCGCCCGGCACCTGCCGGGCGGCTTCCCGCACTTGCGGTAGCCGCACGTCGCGCTGACCGCAGTAGAACAGCGCCGGCACGTCGATTTTTCCCAGCACATGGCTGGGGGTGCTCCGCGCCCGGGTGCTGGCTACCAAGGCAACCAGGTCGTTGGCCTTGATTCGGCTCTTGGCTTCGCGAGAGAAACGCTCGCCCACCACGCGCTCCAGCGCCGATACGAACGCCTCCGGATCGGTGCCGTCCACGTCGTCGAAGGCCGACCAGCGATCATCGGGAAACGGGTGGACGCCGCCGATCGCCAGGCTGAGCAGCCTCTGCGGGGCATGCTCCACCATGCCAAAACCGATCCAACCGCCCATCGAGTAACCGCAAAAATGGGCCTGCTCGATGCCCAGGTTATCGAGCACCGCCACCACGTCGGCCGCGCGGCGGGCCAGTTCATACGCCGCCGGGTCGTGCGGCTTGTCGCTGGCACCATGGCCCCGGGCGTCGATCTGTATCACGCGGTAGTCCTCGGCCAGCGCTTTCACGTAGCCGTAGATGCCCCACATCCGATGGCTTGAACCAAACCCATGCTGTAACACCAGCGGCGGCCCTTGGCCGTCAACCACAAAATGAATGCGAACGTCCTCGTTCACGACATACGGCACAGCGAAACTCCAAAGGGCATGAGCAGTCGGCCGCGGCGCGGCACTTCAAGGGGGGAGGCATCCACCGGCAGCGCAGATGCTAATGGCCGCCATCGCGCGGCAGCAGTTTTTTTCACGATTGCGGGGGCCAGCGGACCTGCGCAGCGGCGGGCACGCGCGCGCAGCAACCGGCCTTGCGGTTATCCTGCCCCCCGGGTTCCGCTACTGCGCGAAGCTCGGCAGGGCCAGGATCACCAACCGCTGGTCGGTGGTGGCCACGGCCAGTTCCTTGCCGTCGGGCGAGTAGGCGACGCCATAGGCGGCCGGTACCGGAAGCTGCGCATGATACAGCAGGTTACCGTCACCGGCGTTCCACACAAAGAGCTTCCCGGACTGGTCGACAGTGGCATACCGCTGCCCTGCCGCTTGCCAGGCAATATCCGTCACCGACGCGCTGTGGCCGGGAGCCACTTGAACCGGCTCCACGGCATCACCCGACGTTTGCCGGTCCCAGCGCTGCCACTGTCCGGCACTCCCGGCGGTGACCAGGTATCGCCCGTTGGGGGCCCAGGCCGCGGCATAGACGGTACCGGCGGTTTGCGGCACGGTCCACTGGGCGACGGCTTCGCCGTTTTCGTTCCACAGGCGGAGCGTACCATCGTCGCCGGCGGTGAGAATTTCGTTGCCTTCGCGGCGGCACGCCATGGCAAGGATACAGCCATCGTGCCCTTGGCAGACAATCGCCTCGCCGCCCTCGGCCAGGTTCCACCGCCGGGCGGTGCCATCGGCCGACGCCGATACCAGCACGTTGTCGGCCATGAAGGCCAGATCGACCACTTGCCGCTCGTGCCCGGCCAGCACGTGGCGCGGCGCGGCCGTGGCGGCGAACCACCGCCGGGCGGAACGGTCGGCCGATGTGCTGTAGAACTCGCCGCTCTCCGTTGCCGCCAAGGCCAACACCGGCCCGGTGTGTTCGGTGAACTGCTGAATTTCAGACAGGCTGCCGTCATCGAGCAGTGCCAGGTTCACGATCCGGCCGCTTTCGCCGCCCGCGAGAATTTGCCCTTGGTAGCCGAATGCCACCGCGCGCAGTTTGTCTTCGGTCTTCCAGGCGGCCACGGGTTCTCCGCTTTCACGGCGGAGCAATTGCAGCGTGCCGTCGTCGCCAATCACGGCCACGTGTTCGTTCGCCGGATCAACTGCGATGCCGGATAGCGGCGTTTTGCCATCGACCAGCGACCGCACCCGCTCCAGCGACTGCCCGTTCCAGGCCAGGGCCTTGCCGTCTTCGCCGGCGGTGAGGATGGTTCCGCCGTCGGGCGTGAACGCAACCTGACGCACGGCGCCGCCATGCGCGACCGCTGCCGTCACCACCACCGAGTGCCACTGCCGCAGCGTGTTATCGGCACCGCCGCTGACGATCATCGAACCATCGGCCGATGCCGCCACCGAGCGCACCGCGCTGCCGTGTCCGGTGAAGGTTTCCTGCAACCGCGGCTTGCCGGGATCGGACGCCAGATCGAATACACGCACCAGCGGATCATCGCTGGCAACCACCAGCCGTTTGCCATCGGCCACCAGGTGCAGCGCGCGGACCGCCTGCGGCAGTGTTTCCTGCCAGGCCGGCTGGCCGTTGGTAGCGTTCCAGCTTCGCACCACTTTATCGGCGCCCCCGGCCAACAGCAGCGAACCATCGGGGCTCAGCTCCAGCGCCAGCACCGCACCGCCGCTGCCGTCGAAGGTGCGGGCTGCTTCGCCGGTTTCCAGGTTCCATTGCCGGACTGTTTTGTCCGCGCCGCCCGAGTAAATCAACTTGCCATCGGCACTGGCGGCCAAGGCATGGACAGCCCCTTCATGCCCCAGCAGTAGCTGCTGGAGATGGCTGGTAACGCCGCGGAGCTTGCCATCGTTTCCGGCAACCAGGTAGCGATCGGCGGCAGGGTGGGGACTCACGGCGGTGGGCACGGCCGGCAGCGTGGTGACTTCGCCCAGGATCAGCGGTTCGGCCTCGTACGAACGCATTTTGCTATCGGCCCCGCCCACGATCAGCCGGCGGCCGTCGCCATCGAAGCCCAGGCACACCACGGCACTCCCGGTCGCCAGGCGGCTAATGAGGCTGCCATCTTCGGCCTTCCACACCAGCACGTCTTGCACGGTGCGCTGCGGATCGCCGCCGGCCGCGACCTGGCTGCCATCGGGCGAAATCGCCACGTGCGCCAATGCGGTGGAAGCCCCGCCAAGTTGCCGCACCATCTCGCCTTCAACCGTCCACAGTTTGACCACTCGATCGTTGCCAGCGGTGACAATCTGTTTGCCATCGGCCGAGACGGCCACGGCGTTCGCCTTGCCGTCATGGGCCGGCACCACCTGCTGGCAGACATTCGCCGTACGCAGCAGTTGCTTGTCGCTGCCAGCCGTAATGATCCAGGCGCCATCGGCGGTAACGGCGGCCGAGGACACTACGCCTCCATGCGCGAACAGTTGCATCTGCTTACCCTGCCTGGCATCCCAAAGTCGGGCAGTCGCTTCGTTGCCCGAGGATACAAAGTGGTTTGTGCCATCGGCAGAAAGCCTGGTGGCCGCGACCGGCAGTTCCACCGTGTAGGCGGCCTGGCCGTTGTCCAGGTTCCAGGCACGCAACTGCTTATCGGCGCCGGTGGCAATCACCAGTTTCGGCTCGGGAGCAAAAGCCACGGCCGTGATCGCGTTGGCCGCGCCACTGAACGTGCGGACGAGCGCCCCCTGTTCGCGATCCCAAAGCCGCACGCTACGGTCTGCGCCGCCGCTCACAAGCTGCTTGCTCTCCGGCAAGAACGCCACAGCGGCCACCGCTCCCTCGTGCCCGGTAAGGATGCGTTCCAGCGCCAGCGCCGAGAATCGCATGGCATGCTCAGGCGTGGGCGCCAGGATGGTCCGCCCATCGCCGACAGCGGCAAACGGACCGCCGGCGGCCGTCCCGCTGACGATCTCGCGGACCAGCCCGCCGGTTTGATCGAAGCAGCGAATGCGGCCATCGACCATGGAGGCAGCCAGCATGGGTGTCTCCGCCTTCGCATTGGCTTCGTCGTTCGCGGGACGCTCAGCGACGAATGCCAGGTGCCGCGTGGCGGCGGTTGTTTGGAACTTGCCGACCGCTTTGCCATCGGCCACGGTCCAAAGGTAGATGGCGTTTTCGTCGCCAGAAGCCGCGACCCGCCCGGCACTGTCGATGGCCACTGCCCGAACGGCCGCGGCGGGGCCGGCAAAGCTGCGGACCTCGTGGCCTTGAGCGTCCCAGAGCTTCACCTGCTTGTCTTGTCCTGCGGTAAACACCTGGGCCGCATCGGCACTGATTGCCACGGCCGTTGCCGCACCTTCGTGAGCCTTGACGGCCGAAACAGCGGCGATCTTCGCCACAGCCGGCCCCGCAGCGGGGCCAAGATTCGCCAGGATGGCGTCATCGGCCAGCCAGGCTACCAGGCGGCTGGGTGGGACCGCTGCATCTTCCTTACCGGCGGCCTTGCCAACCGCAGGCGGGAGACCTTGCAACAGTTGGCTACTGGCCAGGTCCCAAACTGCGACACTGCCATCCGTCAACGCCGCAGCCAGCCGATGGCCGTCGGGCGAAACATCCAGGGCCAAGGCCGCCTCGGGACTGGCCAGCACGGCCGCTTCTGCGCCGTCGGCCAGTTTGGTGATGCGAATCTGCTTGTCGGTCGATGCCGAAACCAGCAATCCTTGCTGCTTGGAGGTCGCCAGCGCGTGTACGGCGGCGGCATGCTGCACCAGGGTCTTAACCGCTTTGCCGTCGGCGGCGTTCCATACCCTGACCGTCTTGTCGTCGCCGGCCGTGTAAATCTGCTGACCATCGGCCGACCACATCACGGCCCGCACGGCCCCTTGATGGCCTTCCAAGGTCTGCGATGGCATGGGGCCTTGCGCCGCTTCACCTTCGGCCGGTTTCTCCGCGCCCTCGGCCATGGCCTTGATGGCCTGGATCACGCTCTCCACTTGCCAGGTTTGCACCTTGCCGGCAATATCGGCCGTTACCAGCGCTGCACCGTCGGGCGAAAACGCAAGGGCTTTGATATCGGCCTTCGACGCCGCAAACGCTGCCAACACCTGACCGTCGGCAGCATTCCACAGCGTGACGCGGCCCCCCTTGCCGCCGGCCGCCAGGTACGGCCTGTTGGCCGCGGGACTCCAAGCCAGGGTCATCAGGTCATCGGGCGCGTTCTCTAAGGTGCGCACTTGCTTCCGCTCAGCCACGTCGAAGAGCTTCACCGCGGACTCGCCGGCTACGGCCAACCGTTTGCGGTCGGCTGAAATCGCTTGCATGGGCGATGCCGGTAGGCCTTCCACCACATCCACCGTCGGTAAGGGCAACGCCCAGCGGCGCACCACGCCGTCGGAATGCGCCGATACCAGCACACCCTGATCGGCAGCAACTGCCAGCGCTGTGACAGCCGAACCAGCCGTGGTGACTACGGTTGCTTCGGTCACCGCGGCCCCTTGGCCATCGGCGGCCTTTGCAACTGCGGCCGTGTCCCAGGCTTGCAATCGCCCGGCCGCATCGCCGGTGTAAAGCGCCGAACCATCGGCAGCAAACGCCAACGCAGCGATGGCCGCCGTGTCCTTCGCGGCTTTCCGCACGATCAATGGCTTGGGCGCAACGAGTTGGCGGACTTGCGCGGCCGGTTGCTTCCCGACTTTCAGGCTCGATGTATTCCAAACGATGAGGCTGCCGTCTTGGGCGGCGGTGGCGGCCACGCGGCCATCGCGACTGGCCGCCGTGGCTGCAACGGCCGCCTCGTGGGCGGGAACCACGATCGGCGCAGGGGGCACATTCCAGATGCGAATGGTGCCGTCCTCGCCCGCGGTCGCCAGCGACGGCCCCGTGTCGGCCGCGGCCAGGTCGTGAATGGTTCCCTGATGGCCAGCCAGTTCCTGAAGAACTTGCCCGCTTTCCACATCAATAACCTGGACCACGCCAGAGGGAAGGGTCCGGTATAGATGCTGGCCTTGGGCGTCGAAGGCCAGATCAGTGGCAGCCTGCGGTTGCACTTCCAGCTTGCGCAACAGCTTGCCATTGGTGCCGTCGACCAGATACACGATGCGGTCGTTCCCTTCGGCCGCAATCCGGCTGCCATCGGCCGTGGTGGCAATCAGCCGCCAGGGTTGTTCGCCCTCGGGCAGAGCCGGCCCAGTGGTCAGCGGCACGCGCCAGCGTTTCCAGGTGCCATCGGCACCGCAGGAGATCAGACCTTGTTCGCCGGGCAGGAACAGCAGGCCGCGGACCTCGCCGACGTGGGCCCCGATGCTGCCGGCTTCCTGCAGCTTCTTGCCCTTGGCCGTGATGAACAGGCGGATGGTCCCGGTAACATCGCCGACGGCAATCAGCGTGCCATCATCGTTGACGGCCACGCAGGCAGCAGGCTGTGGCAGGTCCTCGGCGGTATGCGATTTCTTTGCCGCAGGCAGGGTCCATAGCGCGAGCGTACGGTCGGCCCCCCCGGTGACGGCAAATTTCCGATCGCGCGAAACTCCCAGCGCCGTCACGGCCTGGCTGTGCGCCTCGGTCTCTGCGGGCGCTTGCGGCAATTGCCATAGCCGCAGCGTGCCATCCTGCCCAGCCGTGATGAACCGCTCGTTGCCGGGCAGAAATTGCAAGGCATGGATGATGCCTTGGTGCCCATCCAGCCGACCTGCCGGTTTGCCTTCTCTCACGTCCCAGAAAGTGACCGCGCCCTGCTCGCTACCGGCGGCGGCCAGCGGCGACTCGCCGTGGGCTGCCGCGATGGAGTGGATCGGCCCGGCCGGGTTGGTCAGGCTGTGCAGTTGTTCGCCGCGGCCGTTATGAAAGATGCGGACGGATTGGTCGGCACCACCGGCGATCGTTCGCGTGCCATCGGCCGTGACGGCTGCCGCCCGAACCTCCCCGCCAAAGCCCGCCAGTTGCCGGTTAGCCGCCACGGGCCAGCGCAACAACCGCAGCAATCCATCGGTCCCGCCGGCGGCCAGGAAGTTGCCCTCGGGATGCATGGCGAGGGAGGACAGCGGCGGCCCTGTCCACGTGCCCAGTACATTGCCGTTCCCCAGGTTCCAGGCGCGCAGCGAGCCATCGTCGCAGGCGGCGATCACCGTTTCGCCTTGGGGGTGCAGTACTACGCCAACCACGGCGGTTGTGCTTCCAGAGAAGTCACGCATCGCCTGGTTGTTTTCCAGATTCCACCGGCGAACCAGCCGGCCGGAATCGCCGGTCACCACCCGCTTGCCGTCGGGCGAAACGGCCAAGGCCGCCGGGTCGCCGGAAAAACTGGTCATTGCCGCCAACGATCCGCGAAAGGGCAGATCGTATACGCGAATGGTGCGGTCGATCCCTGCGGTGGCAAACTGCCGCCCGGCAGGGTTGATGGCCACGCTCAGCACGGCTCCCCGATGCTCACGCAGCGAACGGATCACCTCGCCCGAGGCTCGGTCCCAAACGGTCACGCCACCGGCCACGTCGGAGGAGACGAGCGTCTTGCCATCGGGCGAGTATCGCACGGCATAGAGCGGAGCCCTGTGCCCTGGCAGCCACGTGAGTTCCTGAGCCGCGGCGGCGGAGGTCGCAACCAGGCAACCCAGCCATACCAGCATGCGGAGGCCGTTCCGACGCATAAGCGTATCTCCCGTCAATCGGTGCAGAGCTCGTTGCCGGAACATCAGGATAACGTCCCGGGGGGACAGGTTCACGGGAAACTCTGCGGGAAGCGAGCCGCGCGGCGAGACTATGTCTTACTGCATCGGCTATTATGGCGGCGGGCGAAGCTTCACTTGATCCAATCGAAGGCACCGGCCGATCGCTGCCGTGCGGTGCAGGTTCAGGCTGTCGGGTAGCACACCGTTGCCCCCCAGAGCCATGGAACCTGGCCGCGTCACCATCGTTAGAACATTCGAAGCCAACCGTTCGGCAAAGCCCCAGTTTGCTACAGGCTTTTCCCCGCAGCATTCGCTTCAGATCAATGCGATGAGAACGCGGCTTTTCGACGACTTGGAACTGCCCCTTGCAGAAACGGCGAATTCAGCGCCACACCACCGTGCCGACGAGAAAGACCGGAGGCGGAATGGTTATTTGCGAAACCCAGCGGTTGTACCTGCGGGAGTGGGTTCCCGATGACTGGAAGCGATTCCGGCCATTGGCAACCGACCCTCGGGTGCTGCGATACATCAGTCCCCGGAAATCATGGACCGACGAGCAGATCAAGTCTCGCATCGCCAACTGGATTGAAGTCGGCAGGCAACGGGGCTGGATTCACTGGCCGGTTGTCTACCGCCAAGACGCCGAACTGATCGGCTTCTGCGGATTCTGGGACGGCTTCGCTCCTGAGGTCGAAATCGGCTGGCGTCTGCGACCAGAGTACTGGGGACAGGGACTCGCTACCGAAGCGGCCACGGCGATCATGGAGTACGGTTTTCGACGGTGGGGCTTTCCCCGCCTGATCTCCGTGGCCCAGCCCGATAACAAGGCGTCGCTCCGCGTCATGGAAAAGCTTGGGATGGCGTTTGAGCGGCGTTTTCACCACGAAGGCGTTGCGGTGGTCTGCTACTCCAAACAGAACCCTGCCTGGCACGACGCTCAGACGACGGGCCTGCTCGTTCGTCCCTATCAACAAGAAGACGAAGCCGACGTCATCCGGCTCTGGGAACTGGTCTTCCCCAACCCCACCTGGTGGAACGTTCCCTCGGAAACCATCGGCCTTAAGCTCACGGTTCAGCCGGAACTGTTTCTGGTTGCGGTAAGTGATGGCCGGGTGGTGGGAACGACCATGGCAGGCTTCGACGGACACCGAGGCTGGCTGCACCGTGTGGCCGTTCATCCCGACCGTCAACGTGAAGGGACCGGCCGAACGATGATGCTGGAAGCGGAGCGGCGACTGCAAGCGATCGGCTGCACAAAGGTCAATCTTCAAGTGCGCTCAGCAAACCCAGTCGCCGTGGCATTCTACGAAAGCCTTGGCTACACGGCCGAGGACCGCATCAGCTTGGGAAAACTCCTGAACAAGGAAGGCAGCCATAAGTCCGGCACCACCTGACGGAATGACCATCAGCGGCGAATGGTCCTGGCCGGTACCCAACCAACGGCCCTTGAGCATTGACATGCTTTGGCGCGATGGCCAATGGTGCTGCGGCCCGAATTGCCAGACCGTGCCTGACCTGCAACCACTTAAACCGGGCTTCCCGAAGCCGTTCAATAGTTGGCCTCGACGGTCTCGGCGACGCTGCCCTGCTCGCTGTAGTTCTCTTCCCCGAACCGAACCATTGGGACATTTGGCTTGGGCCTGCCGAACGCATCTCTGGCACGTGCGGGTGTATAGAACGGCACAACGGCCGTAGAGACGTCATTATCGGTCAGCAAACCGTCTGACCATGCATGGAACGTGATGCCGTGCTTATAGTTGATGACTAGATTCTCTGTGACGAGTGCGCGTGTGCTGATTCCGCCAATCCAAATCCCGTAGGTGGACGTAGACGTGCCCCGCCAGTCGTTATACCGGACGTCAGGCCACAATGAACTGTTCGCCACGATGTTGTCACGAATCACGATGCCACTGCCGATCCTCGAAACCGAAATCCCAACACCTTCCCCGATTGTTCCGCCGCCTCGCGTATTGTATATGATGTTTCCTTCAATCACCGCGCCGGGGCCAAAGACTTCGATTCCAAACGCGTATGCGTCGCTGTAGACGGTGGAACCTCCGATGTCCTGAATGATGTTATTGCGGATGACATTCCCTCGGCCTTCGACCCGCATTCCGCGAAACGTGCCAAGGGAAATTTTCATGTCCTCTACCAGATGTCCGCCGTTGTTAAAGCTCTCGGTGTTCCTCTCGACCTCATCGTACGAGTCGTACAAGAATATCGGGTACATGAATCCCTGGATGGTTCCGTTCCGCACGGTGATCCGGTCCTGGTTAGACGCATAGATACCGATAGCCGTGGTATCCGATGCAGTCGGCCCGATGATTCTATGTCCATTCAAATCGATGATTACGTCACTCGCGACAACTTCGATGGCAATGCCAGAGCCAACGCTAATATCTCGATCCAAGCGGTAGATACCGGCTCTTGTGATCTTAGTCGGCCCGCTGATGGTAGTGACATTCTCGCGAGTCTGAGGCACGGAGAACTTCGCCTGGGGGACGGCGACCGGCGCGTAAGTCACGTATGTACCAGGGACCGTTTCAGCGCCAACGCCGGAACCGTGATCGTTATAGTTATTGCGGGCAAAGTAGGCGAGCGGTTCTGGGATCCCTGGCGTGTAATAGGGCACAACCGATTGGGTGACGTTGTTTCCGGAAAGCAGTCCATCGGCGCCGGAATGGAACGTAACGCCATAGTGGAAGTTAATGATCTGGTTCTCTGACACGAGTGCGCGAGTTGCCACACCCCCGACCCAGATACCCCAGGTCACATTGCCCGTAGCGATGCCGTCCGTGTTTGTTCGGTAGTTGCCCTCGGGCGCCAGGGCGCTATTGCTCAGAACATTTCCGCGGATCACCGAGCCGCCCCCGAGGCTGGACAGCGAGATTCCATAGCCGGTTCCGCGAATGGCGTATACCGAGTTGCCTTCGACAAGCGCCCCCGGCCCGTAAACTTCGATGCCCATGACAAACGGGAGGCCGTACACGGTTGTCCCCCCGGTGTCTTGCACAATGTTGCCACGTATGATGTTCCCGCGGCCTTCCACCCGGATTCCGCGGAAAGTGTTTGCCACCAGCCTTACGCCTTCAATCAGGTGGCCACCATTGTCGAAGCTCCAATTTCGGCTCCGGATGTCGTCGTGATTGTCCGAAAGGTAGATGCCATACATGAACCCAATAATGGAGCCGTTGCGGATGGTAATCCGATCGCGGTTGACCGCCGCGATACCAATGGCTCGCGTTCCGGCCCCGCCGGTGCAGATAATCGAGTAGCCGTTCAGATCCAGAACCACGTCGCTAGCGAGGATATTGATGCCGTAGCCGGAACTTACCACGATATCCCGCTCGAGCCGGTAGTACCCTGGCACAGTGATGACGGTTGCTTCTGTGATCGCAATTACCCCGGAGCTCACTCCCAGGTTTTGGGTACGCGCTGCGGGCGCTACGGAGGTATTACTGGCAACGGGAAGCAGGCTGGGATCGGTTACAATGGGAACGTCGGCATCGGCCTGATTGCCGATGCCAATCGTGACGGATGACGATCCGCCCGGTACGTAGAACGGAACATCGGCCAGCGAGACAATATTGCTGCTGATGATTCCTTCCGCTGACGACACCACAGCTACGCCGATCGCGAAGTTGATGATTTCGTTTCTTGCGATCAGGGTGTTCGATGCAGTGCCACCGACCCAGATGCCCCAAGTTACAATCCCCCGCCCTGTCCCGTCGGTACCTGGCCGGTACGAAGCTTCCATCTCCCGGGAGCTGTTCGTCAAGACATTTGCAAGGATGATCGTGCCGCCGCCAAGGCTCGAAATGGAAATGCCATAGCCGGTACCGCGGATTGCATAAATTGTGTTTCCAGCAATGAGTGCTCCTGGCCCATAGCTTTCAATCCCCATCACGATGGGATTGCTGTACACGGTGGTGCCACCGGTATCCTGCACGAGGTTCCCCCGGACGACATTCCCTCGCCCTTCCACGCGGATGCCGCGGAAAGTGTTGGCGATCAGGCGCATCCCTTCAATCAAATGACCACCATTGTCAAAGCTGGTACCGGACGCCCGAACCTGGTCGTGATGATCGGAAAGATAGATGCCGTAGAAGAAACCGCGAATCGTTCCATTGCGAATGGTAATGTTGTTGCAGTTAATGGACCAAATGCCATAGCTGCGCGTACCGGGCCCGCCGAGACCAATAATGGAATAGCCATTCAGGTCGATGATGACATTATTGGCCTTCACGTTGATGCCGTTACCGGAGGTAACTACGATGTCTCGCTCCAGCCGATAATGTCCGGCCCGCGTAATTGTGGTTGGCCCCGTAATCGAGATAATACTGCCCGTGCTGCTGGTGTAAGGCGATGGCGACACGTACGCCTTGGATGTAGGCGATGCCGGTGGGGTATTCGTGGTCCCGCCGTTACTGTCGTTGTTGGCTGCAATGTAGCCCGAGGATGCCGAGCTTCCGGGCGTGTGATACGGCACGTCCGCTGCCGAGACGACATTCCCCGTGACAAGTCCTTCTGCGACGGGTTGATAACTTACGCCATAGGTGTAGTTGATGATCAGGTTATTGGAGACGATGGCTCGCGTGCTGTCGCCGGCAATTCGAATCCCCATCGTAAAGGCATTGTTTACGGTGCCATCCGTTTGAGGGCTGTAGTAGGCTTCGACCGTGCGGGAACTGTTCGCGATCGTATTCCCGTCTACAACGGATCCGCTCCCGCGCGACGTGATGGAAATACCGTACCCGTGCCCGCGGATGGCGTAAATGACATTATTTTGAATCGTGGCGCCGGGCCCATAGCTTTCGATTCCCATGATGAGGGGATTGGCATAAACGCTGGTGCCGCCGATATCCTGAATGATGTTGTCGCGCACCACATTGCCGTGACCTTCGACGCGAATGCCGCGGAATGTGTTGTCATAAATCTGCATGGATTCGATCAGATGTCCGCCATGCATGAAAGTTGAGTTGTTGGCTTCACGGGGACCGGCGTAGTCTGACAGGTAGATCCCGTACATGAAGCCGCGGATCGTACCATTTCGAATGGTAATGTTGCTCTCGCTAATCGCCCAGATGCCGATTCCCGTGGTTTGAGAGTTCAGTCGCCCGATAATCTGGTGTCCATCCAGATCGATAATGACGTCACTGGCCTGGATATTGATACCGTTTCCCGAGGTCACGACGATATCGTTTGCAAGGCGATACAGCCCCGGCCGCGTAATCGTGGTAGGACCGGTAATTAAGGTGGCATTCGAAAGGTCGTACTGCGAACTCGAACCGGGCGTGTGCGTTACACGGCTCGCGTCGTTGCCTGCCATAACGTTGAGCGAACTTCCAACCGCTGTTGACCCAATGGCCAGTTCGCTGACAGGCGCGAGGTGGTCGTTGGGGTCATCCGTTGTTTCAACGTCCAATGCTGGCGCATAAAGCAGGTAGCGTTCTTCAAGACGTTCGATCCTCAAACGTGCTTTCGACGGCTTTTGTTGGCTCGCTGGCCTTTGCCGTTGTTGATGGGGCCCGCCACCTCGCAACCATTCGAATTTCAACATGAATCAACAGCTCCTAGTAAGGCGAGTGGATTGCGGTCGAACAATCAACTCAAGCAAAGGCTGCACGGGCCGATGCGTCCTTCCTGGATCCGTTTTCGTGCTTGCCACTGGGTTCCGACGGCACGTTCCATGTAGACGCCGCGACATCCTAGTTAAATTGCGAGGGATAAGAAAAGCAAGCGGAAAGATACAGGGACTGCGTAAAGTAGCGCAAATATCGCAACTAAAGCCCCTGGCGGTGGATAGAGCAATCCTGAGGGGGGTTGCAACGAATGTCCAAGGGACAGAGCGCTAGCCCCCCTGATGGAGCCAGAATCGAAGTACAGTTGCCACTGCGCATATCAGACGGCCGCTACATAGAAGCTGCCTGCGGGCTGGCGCAAAGTGCAGCGGAACAAGGTCCATTTTTGCCTAGCGCAGCAGCGGCCCGTCCAACTTGGCGATGCGGACCGGCCCCAGGCACGTAGCGTTCTCTTGGCCGGCGTTTACCTGGCTCGGCGGCGGACGGCGTAGCCATAGGGGACAGGCCAGGCCGGCTCTTCGCCCAGTTCTTGCTGAGCCTTGAGGGCCCAGTAGGGCTCGCGGAGCAGTTCACGGCCGATGAACACCAGATCGGCATCGCCGCCGGTGATGATCTCGTTAGCGTGCTGCGGTTCGGTGATGAGCCCCACGGCGCCGGTGCGGATGTCCGCCTCATCGCGAATCTGTCGTGCCAGGGGCACCTGGTAACCGCGTCCGACGGGAATCCGGGCCTTTGGAACCAAGGCGCCAGAGGAAACGTCGATCAGATCAACTCCCCGATCTTTCAAGTGCCGGGCCAGCACTACCGATTGTTCGGCATCCCAGCCGCCATCCACCCAATCGGTGGCCGAGATGCGCACGAACAGTGGCAGTTCGTCGGGGATCAGGCGGCGCAGACACTCGGCAACTTCCAAGGTCAGCCGCATCCGGTTCTCCAGGCTGCCGCCGTACCTGTCATCGCGCTGGTTGCTCAGTGGAGAGAGGAACTCGTGCAGCAGGTAACCGTGGGCGGCGTGAATCTCGATCACGCGGAACCCGGCCGCCAGCGCGCGGCGAGCGCCGGCTTCAAATGCAGCGATAATTTCCTTGATGCCGGCCTCGTCCAACGGCGTCGGCACCGGGTCGCCTTCCTGAAAGGGGATAGGGCTGGGGCCGACCACCGGCCAGCCACCCTGCTCGGGTGCTTTGAGACTGGAACCGCCCAGCCAGGGAGGTTCGCAACTGGCCTTCCGCCCGGCATGGGCAAGCTGGATGCCTGCGACCGCTCCCTGCGATTCCACGAACCGGGCGATTCGGGCCAGCGGCTCGATGTGTTGATCGTCCCAGATTCCCATGTCGGCCGGCGAGATGCGTCCCTGCGGCGTTACGGCCGTCGCCTCAACGAAGATCAACGCCGTTCCGCCGACGGCCCTGCTACCCAGATGGACCAGGTGCCAATCGTTGGCCAGCCCATCCTCGCAACTGTACTGGCACATGGGCGACATCACGATCCGGTTGCGGAACGTCACCCCGCGGATTGTCAGCGGGCTCAGAAGATCGACCTCGGGCACTTCCCGATCGTGGTCGGTGCCGGCCGGGCAGCCGTGGGGAGGCGCAGCGTCGCTGGGGTGGGATTCCGTGTCCATCGCTGATTCCGTAGAACGTGTAAAGGGCTTCGGTGATCCGTTGTGACGTCGAGCTGATTGATGCCTGCGCAGCAAATGTCTGCTTGATTTCAGGCGGGGCTGCCGAAACCCGGCCCAATGTCCGGGCAAGCAGACGGTGTCCGGCGCCGATCTTTCGGCGGCCGGACATGGTCCGCGCAACCATTCATCAACAAAGGGCACAACCGCAGCTTACAGGACCAGGCAGGCCGCCGTAATGACTCGCAGCAATCCTCAATCGCGATTTCGCGAATTGAAGTTCCTGGGGGCCGCCCGCCATCTCGCCGGGCTTCCGTGGCGTGCATCTTACATGCCAAAACGCCGTGGCCGCAAAGTCCCCAGTGGGGGTGCTGCCGTGAACAGGCCGTCGCACGCAACGGGCGCTAGGGTCACTCCAGCGGCGAATAGGTCGGCGGCCTGTCGAGCACCTGCGCTTGCCCCGCCCCCAGGCTGAAGGTGCCGGCTACGCCCAATCGCAGGCTGATGTGGGGCGTTTTGTGGCCGCGCGAAACTTGCACCGCCAGGGCATGCCAGCCCTGGGCCAGATGCAGCGGCAAGTAGTGCCAGCGATTGTCGCCGGGTATTTCCGCCCAAGGCTGGCCGTTGATGGCCATCGTCAGGCGGCGGTCGCTGCGCGCTTGAAACTGGAACAGGGCATCATCGCCAGCAGGGATCACTGCGGCGATGTTTGCACCTTGGCCCATCTTCACCCCGGCATCGACTAGCCACTGCGGCCGTAGCGTGTTCTCGACGATCTGGGTCTTGCCCTCGGCCGTGGTAACTTCCACGCCGGAGATCCATTCGCCCCCCTCGTCCGGCTGGGCCGGTAGTCGCACAGGAGCCGCAATGGCCAGAGGCAGTTGCACCTCGATCGACAAGCACTCGCTCACGGCGACCGTTTTGCCTTGGGCATTGAGCGCCGCGGCTTGAAGCACCACGCTTCCCGGCCCCAGGTCGCGAGCAGGCACTCGCAGCGACGTTTGCCAGTCACCAGGCGGTGTGGTAACGGGCGGATCGCTCGGCGGGGCGGCTGGGCCGGTATGCTCGCGCTTGCTGCCGGGTGCCGATACTTCAGCGAGTACTCGGCCGGCGGAGCGGAGTTGCACCCGATGCCCGCCCGAGGTGCGAATCTCAAATGCGAGTTCACTGTCCCAAGGCACGGCCGGCCGCGCGGCCGTGAGTGCGACCGTCGGACCCTTGCGGCGTACGACAAACAGGACGCTGCCGCGGCAGCGCAGCTCCAGGGGGCCGCACACGGCCGCAGCGGTCAGCAGGTGCTGACCGTTGGGCAGGCTTTCCAGGTCCAAGCGGCAGGGCTCACCATCAGGCTCTACCGCCACGCGGCGGCCGTCGAGGTATAGTTCCCAACGATCTACCGGGGGAAGGTTTTCGTCGCGCTTGCTAAGGCGGGGCTGCACGGTGATCGTTTCGGCTTCCACGGTAGCGCGAGGCTCGATCCCTGCGATGGCCACTTCGCCCCGGGGCGCCCACGGTGCGCACAACGGGTCGCCTACGATCAGCAGTTGATACGGCCCGGCCACGGATTGATAAAACGCCTCGGCAAGCGTGGCTCCCCGGGCGTAATGGACATACAGAAACGGCGTGGGGAACTTGGCCTGGACCGCAAACGGTTCGGTCACGGTGCCGCTGCTGCCGGCCGCGCCGTGACGCAGGAAGGCCGTAAGCGGCGTTTGCCCGGCGCCTTCGCTCAACACGCCGCCAAAGCTGGTCAGATGTTCGCAGATGGCCCCGGGCAAGATGCGGCTGCCCGACGCCGGCCAATTGAAGCTGGCCGAACCGACACAGGCTCCAGCGACATCGCCCTTGCGCTGCGGCAGCACACCCTGCATCTTTTCGGCTTGGACGCCCAGGCTGCGCAATGCTTCGATCGCGGAGTCAAATCCCCATTTCCGGGTCGTGCTGCGAATGTCGCTGTTCTCCAGAAAATAAATCGTGCCACCGGGCGCCGTGTGATCGGCTGCCGCGCTCCGCTGAAGCTGCTCCATCGCCTCCGCGTAGCTGATCCCTCGGCCGCTGGTCACCGTGAGCATGGTGCTCAACAGGTACCGCGGGTGTTCGCCAGCGGTGCGGGGCTGGCCGTCGGAATCCCAACCGTAAGCACCGCGGAACCCGATGGAATCGGCCACGCGGAACCGCGGGGGCTCGCGCTCCGCGCTATCGGGCTTCTGGTTTTCGCCACGCCGGCCACCGCCACGTTTAGGGCCCGTCACGCGCCGATAGTAGCGATTGACCGAAAGCGAGAGATAGCCCGGCTGTTTCGCCAACACGCCCTGGTAAAGGTACGTGAGGCCGGTGATCGAAGCTCGCGGGGTGATCACGCGAGGCACTTCGATGCCGCGGAGATCGCCCCGCACGTCCACGCCAAAGGGAAAATCGGCCGAATAGGCCACGCAGTCGATCTGTCCGGCCAGGCCGCGTTCCTCCAAAGTCTCGAGAACTGGCCGGAGAATCTTCTGCCGGAAGGTTTCCACGTCGATGATGTCGGTGCCGGGAAGGTCGCGCAGTTCGACCACGTTTTGCGGTGGAATCTCCCGCAACTGCGCGTACCGCGCCGCCACGGCCCTGGACACCCAACTGTCGCCGTTGACCACCAGGGCCGTATTTTCGGGGCCCGGCGCAGCCCAGGCTGTATCGCCGAACCAGCCTCCGCAGATCGCCAGCACCCAAGGCAGCAGGAGTGCCGCCCAGCGGGGCTGGTGAACGGTTGCGCGGGGGCACGGTATGGCAACGGCAGACATAGATTCGGAGAGGGCAAGGTGCGCAGGGATCAAACGCCCACACGGCAGTGCGCGCGGCTCAAAGCCAGGGGGCAGCGGCAAGGCGCGCTCCCAGGGGGGTGCGCCTGCTCCTCGGCTACTCCTGGGCGGCCAGGCTGGTGCAGATCAGTTCTTCATCGTTTCGGGCAAAGACATGCCGGTCGGCATAAGCCGGGTGGGCCCAGCACACACCGTCGCGGCGGCGCAACTGTTCGCGGGTGGGATCGATCAGCTTGGCACGGTCGATTTCTTGAAAGCCCTGGGGGGAGAGCTTGCCGATGACCAGTTCGCCGGCCTCGTTGAACATCCAGAACCGGTCGCCGTTGCGCACCATGTGGATGTTGCTCCAGCGGTTGGGCGGCGTGGCGGTGCGGTCTTCCCAAACGCGGTCGCCGGTTGCCGCTTCCAGGCAGCGCAACTCGCCATAGCTGTCCACGCCGTAGATGTAATCGCCCTCGAAAACGGGCGTAGCCATGATCGAGTGCAAGGCATCGGTCTTTTGTTCGTCGGGGCCAAGCCGCCGCCAAACGGCCTTGGCGGCCAGGCTATCCTGGTCCAGTTTCAACAGCAGCGAACCATCGTAGAACGAGGTGACGAACAACCGCCCGTCTTCGAGCACGGGCGTGGCAATATTGATCACCATGCGCGTTGGCTGAAAGGGATGCTTCCAGTGGAGCTTTCCGGTAAGCGGCTCCAGGGCAGCGACATGGTCGCCGGTCCAGGCAATCAGCACGTCGCGGCCGGCCTGCTGAATGATGATCGGAGCGGAGTAACTGGCGCGGTCGTCGAGGGCCTTCCAGGCTTCCTCGCCTGTGCGCTTGTCAAACGCCACCAGGCAAGCGTTCTCTCCGCCCACCTGAATAATGACCAGGTTGCGATACACCAGCGGCGCGGCGGCGATGCCCCAGGCCGGCATGCGGATCGCATAAGCGGCATCGAGGTCTTTTTTCCAGAGCACGTTGCCGGAGGCGGCATCGAAACAGTGCAGGTGGCCCATGGTGCCCAGGGCATAGGCGCGGCCCTCGTCGAGGGTGACGCTCGCCCTCGGCCCCGCCGTGTAGCTCACGTTGCGGTAGACGCACGGATAGCTATAGGTCCAGAGGAGCTTGCCGGTGGCGGCATCAAAGCAGTGAACGCGTTCGGCCTGCTCAGGCTCGGTAACACGATCGGTTACGTACACCCGGCCAGCGGCCACGGTGGGACCGCTGTAGCCGGCGGCGATGGGCACCCGCCACTTGGGCGTGAGCCGCGGCGTATCGAACCGCTGCACAATCCCCGTCTCGCGCCATACGCCATCGCGCTGGGGCCCTCGCCATTGCGGCCAGTCGTCGGCCACCGCGGCGCTGGATCCGAGGGCCATCTGCAATCCGCAGGCGACGATCCATCCAAGGCAAAGCAGGCCGTTTCTCATACGATTGGTCCTCGGTTGGTGAACAGGCGGGGCAGGGTAGGGGGGCGGACTACGGCGGCAACACGTTCCGCCGGGAGAAACATTTCCACCGCCAGGCCGCTGGCAGCCGATACCGCGCATGCGGCCTGGCATGCTCACAAGGTACCCGACCTACTAATGGGAGGAAAGCAACCGCTCGCTCGGACGGGGCTCCTTCCTTCGCCGATAGCTTGAAAGCCAGCCCCCTCTAGCGGGGGCAAAGATTTGCAAATCGGGTGCATTTTTTTAGACTGTACGGTGTGCTGGCCCCTACCCATTGGGCTTGTACGCCCGCCCGAATCGTTGTTCCATGCGAATCGGAAATCCCACCCCCCAAGCCTCTCCCGCCATGTATCGCCCATTGCCCACCACACTGCGGACCGTTTGGCTATGCGCTGCGCTGGCGCTGACCTCGGTACTGGCAATTCCGGCCGCGGCCGAAGAACCGTCCTCGCCGCTGGCCACGGCTAATCCGGCTTCTGATGTCAAACCGTCCTCGAATCCGGCCGACGCTGAAGCCAACAAGCTGTTCGCGCGGGGCCGTGCCATCTACGCCCTGATGTGTTCCAAGTGCCACGGCGACAAAGGGCAGGGCGTAAAGGACATCTATCCCAAGCCACTGATCGGCGACGACAGCCTGGCTGCCTTGACCCGGCGCATCGACGAAACCATGCCCGAGGGCGAACCGGAAGCCTGCGTGGGCGAAGACGCCGCGGCGGTTGCCCGGTACATGTACGACAGCTTCTATTCGCCACAAGCCCGCGCGGCGGCCATCGAGCAACTCCAGCCACACTTGCAACGGTTGACGGTCGGACAATTCCGCCGTTCGGTGACCGATCTGGTTGGTAGTTTCCGCCGCGACTTCGACAAGCCTTACACTGACAAGCGCGGCCTGATCACCCGAATCAGCGGGCGGCATCCCGAAGAAAAAGACAAGAACGGCCAGAAGAAGTGGGTGGGCCGGGAACTGGCTCACGGTGAAGTGCACATGCGCGTGGGCGAGGCATCGCCACACGCCGACATTGACCGCAGCGAACGGTTTACCGTTACCTGGTCGGGCGCCTTGGTTGCCGAGGTGTCGGGCGAACACGAGTTGGTGATCCGCACGCCCAATGGGTTCAACCTCTGGTTCAACGACGTCGAAGGCGATGCATTGCCGCGCATCGACGGCACGGTGGTTTCCGGTGAAGGCGTTCGCGAAGAACGCATCTCGGTCCCGCTGCTGGCCGGGCAGGCCTACCCGATCCGCGTGCAATGGATGCTCGGCCCCCAGGAACCGAATGGATTCATTGAACTGCTTTACAAATCGCCGGCCAATCCGCTCCAGCGCGTACCGGCGAGGCTGCTCATCCCAAGCACCACGCCCAAGGCCGTGCTGATTGGCACTCCATTCCCCGCCGACGATGCCAGCTTGGGCTACGAGCGGGGTACGGCCATTTCGGCCGCCTGGTACGAAGCCGTCGTGCAGGCGGCCATTGAGGTGGCTTCGCAAGTGACCGACGATCTCAACGCCCTGGCCGGCACCAAGGCCGACGATCCCCAGCGGGAGGAAAAAATCCGTGCTTTCTGCGGGGAGTTCGTTACCCGGGCGCTACGGCGGCCGCTGAACGACGTAACGTTGAAGCAGTTTGTCGAGGCACCGCTGGCCAGCACCGATAACATCGACCTGGCTGCCAAGCGCGTGGTGCTGCTAACGCTCTGCTCGGCGCAGTTCTTGTATCCCGCCGCCGGGAATCAGCCGCCCGACAGTTACGACGTGGCGTCCCGATTGGCGCTCTACCTTTGGGATTCGCTGCCGGATGCGGCGCTGCGCGAGGCGGCCGCGCGGAGCGAGTTGGCCAGTCCGGAGTCGATCCTCACCCACGCGCGGCGGATGCTCAACGACCGCCGGGCCAAGGCCAAGCTGGACGAGTTCTTCTTTCATTGGCTGCAGCTGGATCATGCCGCGGGCGTGAGCAAGGATCGCGAGGTATTCCCCCAGTTCGACGACACCCTGCTGGCGGACCTTCGTGTCTCGCTTCAGAAGTTCATCGACCACGTGGTCTGGTCGGAGAAGTCGGATTACCGCGAACTGCTCCTGGCCGATTACGTGTTCCTCAACGACCGGCTTCGCGAGGTGTACGGGCTACCGGAATCCGAAGCCAAGGCGGAGGAAGAGAAGGACCGCGAGCGGGCCAGCGATGCATTTGAAGCCGTGGTATTGAAAGACCAACCGCGGAGCGGGGTGCTTACGCATCCCTACCTGCTGACGGTGATGGCATATCGGGACAGCACTTCGCCCATTCATCGGGGCGTGTTTCTGACGCGGAACGTGGTCGGCCGGCAGTTGAGGCAACCCCCCAATGCCATCCAGTTCAACGATGCGAACTTCGACCCCACGCTGACCATGCGCGAGAAGGTCACGCTGTTCACCGGTGATGAAGCCTGCATGGCTTGCCATGCCACGATCAACCCGCTGGGGTTCAGCCTGGAACATTTTGACGGGTTAGGCCGTTTCCGCACCCAGGAGCAGGGCAAGCCGATCGACGCGGAAAGCGATTTTCCGGCCGACGATGGCAGCACGGTCCGTCTGCGGGGGCCCCGCGACGTGGCCCAGTTGGCGATCGAGTCGCCGGTTTCGCGCCGGACGTTCGTGCGGCAACTATTCCAGCACACGGTGAAAGAGGATACAACGTCCTTCAGCCCCGGGCTGTTGGATGCGTTGGAGTTGGAGTTCTCAAATTCCGATGCACATATTCGGAACATCTGGGCCGTGCTAGCGGCAGAAGCTGCCAGCTACGGTTTACATCCATCCGGTGGTACCAAGTCGGGCACGGCCGCATTATCGGTGCGGCAGGCCCCCTGATCCGAGCGACGAGGAATGCCAACCATGAGTAAACTGACCCGCCGCGATTTCGTCCGAGAATTGGGTGTCAGCGCGGCCGCCGCACCGTTCTTGATGGGGCTATCGTCGCTCAGCGGCGCGCCGCTGGAACCCAAGCCCAAGCGGCTGATCATCATGTTCTCGCCCAACGGCACCATTCCCGATGCCTACTGGCCCGACGAACCCGGCCCGCTCACCGAGTTGAAGCCGATCCTCAAGCCGCTGGAGGCCTATCGCGATCGGATGATGGTGCTCAAGGGCGTTTGCAACCAGGTCCGCGGCGACGGCGATGCCCACATGCGCGGCATGAGCTGCCTGCTCACCGGCCACGAGTTGTTCCCCGGCAACATCCAGGGCGGTTCGCACACGCCCGCTGGCTGGGCCAAGGGCATTTCCATCGACCAGGAGATCCGCAACTTCTGCCAGTCGCGCGAGGAAAGCCGCACCCGTTTCGGCAGCCTGGAATTCGGCGTGGCGGTGCCGCACCGGGCCGATCCTTGGACCCGCATGTCGTACGCCGGCGCCAACAAGCCGGTGGCGCCGATCGATGATCCTCGGCAAATGCTCCACAAGCTGTATGGAGCCACCAAGGACAAGGAAAGCCTGTTGAGCATTGTGGACGGCGTGAAGAACGACCTCCGCCGCGTCTCGGGCAAGCTCAGCCCCGAGGACCGCCGCATGCTTGAGGAACACCTGGCCCTGGTTGCATCGATGGAGAACGAACTGCGCGGCGCGGACGACCAGCAGCAACTCCACCATCCGGTGCCCGAGGTCGATCCCAGCATCGAGCTGGTCAACGACAATACGCCGGAGATCAGCCGGATGCAGATCGACCTGTTGGTGAACAGCTTTGCCAACAACATGGCCCGCGTCGCCACGCTGCAATATATGCGTTCGGTAGGCCAGGCCCGGATGAACTGGCTGGGCGTGGAAGAAGGACACCACACGCTCTCGCACGAACCGGATAACAACGAATCGGCTCGCGACAAGCTGATCCGGATCAACACCTGGTTCTGCGGCGAGTTGGCCTATCTGACTAAGCGACTGGCCGATACGCCTGAACCCGGCGGGGTGGGCGGCTCGATGCTCGACAACACCCTGATCGTGTGGACCAACGAGTTGGGCAAGGGCAACAGCCATACGCTCAACGATATTCCGATGGTCCTGGTCGGCGGCGAAAACCTGGGTGTCCAGACCGGTCGCGCGGTCCACTTCCCCAAGGTGCCCCATAACCGGCTGCTCATGTCCTTGGCGCATGTGATGGGCCACCACATCGAAGCCTTCGGCCTGGAACGGCTCTCGGTCGATGGCCCGCTGGACCTGGGCTAGGTTTGCCTGCCCGTGCTAAAAATCGTTTTTAGCACGACTTAGGCCCATTGGTATCATTTGGGTTCATTTGCAAGCGGCGCCGGGGGCAGTGGTCTCCGGCGCCGCTTTTATTGCGCCAAATGGTACATATGGCCTCAGCGCCTGTAGTGCCCCCGCTGTTGGGGCGGTATGGTTGGGTGGTCCCCCGCATCTTCCTCCGGCAAGGCTGGCGGCATTTTACTTGCCTTGCCTGTTTTACCCAATTACCATCAAGAGAACGCACTTGTCGCGGGTTTCCAGGCCCGATTGCTTCGCATTCTTCCCGGCGGTGCGGACGAATCACCTATCGCTCCCGCTCGTTGCGGCGCCCTTTCCGGCGGCCCTTGGCACGAGCGGGGGCGTACCGGTCACCTCTTCGGAACAGGAGTATTTCGCATGTGGCGCAACCTCCCTCGATGGCTCGCCGCCTTCACGGTGTTGGCCGTGTACGGGGCGGGCTCGTGGGCTTGGGCTCAGCAGACCGCCGGTGTCTACGTCGACGCCGAAGGTGTCCTGCGCAAACATGAGTTCAACGATCCCGGCGGGCAATTGACCAGGCAGCGGATCGAGGCTCAACTGGCCGCGCTCGACCCAGACATCGCCAGGCCCAGCGCGCTGCGCTACATCTCGCTCAACCGCCTGGAAAAAGCGGTTGCCGATCGCATCGCCGCCGACCGCCATCCCACCGAAGAAATGCAGGCCCTGGCAGGGCTTACCCGAGTCCAATACGTGTTCCTCATTCCCGAGACGGGCGACGTGGTCATCGCCGGCCCGGCCGAACCCTGGGCCAAGGACCTCTCGGGACGGATGCGCGGCATCAAGTCGGGCCGGCCGATCGTGGAGTTGCAAGACCTGATCGTGGCCCTGCGGACCTATCCGCCCGGCGTCCGCGACCGCGGCGTGGCGGTGGGCTGCTCGATTGATCCCACCGCTGAAGGCCTCGCCCGCATGCAGCAGTTTCTCCGCCAGGTCGGCGGGCATGCCACCCCGCGCGACACCCAGTTCATCGTCAACGGCCTGCAGAAGTCGCTTGGCCTGCAAGTGGTCACGGTGCTGGGCATCGACGCCGATACCCACATGGCACAGGTGTTGGTCGAAGCCGACTACCGCATGAAGCTCATCGGCATCGGCCTCGAGAAACCGCCCATCAAGCTGACCAGCTACGTGGAACGGGCCAGCGCTACGCAAGTCAGCCGCAATGCCATGCAGCGGTGGTACTTCGTGCCCGACTACGAATGCCTGCGCGTAGCCGAGGACCGCCTGGCCGTGGAACTGGTCGGCGACGGCGTCAAGCTGCTGGGCGAAGACGAAGTAGTCACCGGAAGCGGCGAGCGGCTCGTGCAGAACAGCACGCCCAACATGGCCAGTAAGGGCTTTGTGGACGATTTCACCCGCAACTATGGACGCCTGGCCGACAAGAGCCCGGTCTATGCCCAACTGCGCAACTGCATCGACCTGCTGGTTGCCGCGGCGTTCATCCAGGACAACGATTACTACGGCAAGGCTGGCTGGGATGCTGCCATCTTCCGCAGCGAAGAGAAAGTCCCCGTCCGCACGCTCAACGTACCCAAGACCGTGGAAACGGCCGTCAACGCCCTCTGGAAAGGCAACCGGCTGATGACGCCGGTCGGCGGCGGGGTCCACATCGAACCTGCGATGGCCCTGGCCTCCAGCAACCTGCTGCCGGATGAAAACCAGGCCGTGGCCCAGAAGCGGCAACAGGTCGACCTGAAAAACCTGCCGCCCGGCCAATGGTGGTGGGACTAACGCCGACCTAAGCGAAGCATTGGCGCGTCGCACGCCTGAAATAAAAGGAGCCTCTCCGCCGGTCTGACCAGCGGAGAGGCTTTTTATGTTGAAGACACTCTTTATGTTGAAAACACCCTATAGGGTGCGTATTGCGGACCATGCACCAGATACACGCGCACCCGGGGGAAACGGCCGCAGCAACGCGCAATGGGTGATTCGCGCGGCCCGCAGAGCCATGGCACGCGGTATTCGCTGTGTCGCTACCGCACCCGGCGGCGAATTTCATCGACCACGTCGTCGATCTTTACCCGGGTTTGCTCCAGCGTGTCGCGATCGCGGATGGTGACCGTGTTGTCCTTCAGCGTGTCGCTATCGACGGTGATGCAATACGGCGTGCCGGCCTCGTCCTGCCGACGATAGCGGCGGCCCACGGCACCCTTCTCGTCGTAAAACACGTTGCACTCTTGCTTGAGTGCCCGGTAGATGTCCTGGGCAATCTCCGGCATGCCGTCCTTCCTGACCAGCGGGAATACGGCGGCCTTGATGGGCGCGATGCGGGGATGCAGTTTGAGCACCGTGCGGGTTTGCAGCTTGCCGTGCTCGTCGGGGGCCTCGTCCTCGGTGTACGCTTCGCACAGGAAGGCCAGCGTGGCCCGATCGGCCCCGGCCGATGGCTCGACCACGTGCGGGATGAACCGCTCGCCACTGATGTCGTCGCGGTAGGAGAGGTCGCGGCCACTGCCCTTGTGCCGTGGTTTGCCGTCGGGACCGGTTTCCAGCACCAGGCAGCCTTCCTCGTTCCGCGTGAGCTTGCCTTCCATGTGGCTGCGGAGATCGAAATCGCCGCGGTGGGCGATGCCTTCCAACTCGCCGAACTCGCCGTCCTGCAGGAACGGGAAGGCATACTCCACGTCGGCCGTCCCGACCGAGTAGTGACTCAGTTCGTCGGCGTCGTGGTCGCGGAGCCGTAGCCGCTCGCCGGCCAGGCCAAGCTCGGTATACCAGCGAAACCGGCGATCGCGCCAATACTGGTACCACTGCCGCGACTGGCTGGGATGACAGAAAAACTCGATCTCCATCTGCTCGAATTCGCGGCTGCGGAAGGTGAAGTTCCGCGGGGTGATCTCGTTGCGGAAACTCTTGCCGACCTGGGCGATGCCAAAGGGCACCCGCACCCGCGTGCTATCCAGCACGTTCTTGAAGTTGACGAAGATGCCTTGGGCCGTTTCGGGCCGCAGGAAGCATTTGCTCGATTCGTCCTGGATCGCACCGGTGTGCGTCTCAAACATCAGGTTGAATTCGCGGGGCTCGGTGAGCGTGCCGGGTTCCTTGGCGTCGGGGCCCAGCACCTGCGAGAAATCGTCCACCGTGGTCAGCGAAACCAGGTCGCTCTCCCACTGCAGGTCGTCGGCGTTCTTGCTCCGCAGATTGAAAAACTTGAGGGCCCGCTGCTGGACGTCCTCCAGTTGCTTCTCATCCTCGACCGCGGTGGCGACGAAGACCCGCCGCTCGCGGTAGCTCACCCAACGGCCGTTGACCTGGTCGTGCCGGTAACGGCGCTTGGATTCGCGGCAATCGACCATGTAGTCGTGGAACAGATCGTAGTGGCCGGAAACCTTCCACACCTGCGGGTGCATGATGATGGTGGCATCGAGACCGACCATTTCGTAAGGGCAGGGGGCCCCCTCAGGCTGCGTGAGGTCGTCGTGGCCGGTGACCATGTCGCGCCACCAGGCGTCCTTGATGTTGCGTTTCAGTTCGACTCCCAGCGGCCCGTAATCCCAGAATCCGTTGAAGCCGCCGTAGATTTCGCTCGACTGAAACAGAAAGCCCCGCCGCTTGCACAGCGAGACCAGTTTATCCATATCCATCGTGGTGCGCTTTCTATCGGGTAAGACCGTAAAGGGGGCCGCTGGCGATGCTGGCCGGGAGTCGCCGCCCCCCGCCAGTGGCTGGCGCCGCGTGTTGCCAGGTTTCTCCGGGGAATCGCGTTGGGGCCCCCAATGTAGCTTGTAACTTCGGACTGCCCAAGACAGCACCATTTGCTGGTCCGCACCGCCGGATTCTATGGGCATGCCCCGGCTCTCCCGAGCCGTGCGCGAAAGGTACCCGTCTCCCTGGTCCCTGCAGCCGGCGGCTACTCCTCAAAGCCTACGGCGGTCGCCATGGCCGTGGCGTGCGAACGGCAATGGGAGATGCTGACCAGAATTTCCTGGACCCCCAGGGCATCGGCCACGTCGCGGGCGCCGCCGGTCAGAATGACCGATGGCTTGCCCTGGGTGTTGCTGCGGATTTCCATATCGCGCCAACTGATGCCCTTGCGCCAGCCGGTCCCAATCGCCTTGAGGATGGCTTCCTTGGCGGCCCAGCGGCCGGCAAAATGCTGAGTGGCCGCCTTGCGACTCTGACAGAAGTCGATCTCGTACGGCGTGTACACGCGATTGATGAACAACTCGCCGTGCCGCTCAATCATCTGGGCGATCCGCAGGCATTCGATGATGTCGATGCCAATGCCGATCAGGTTCATCCGGTTCCCTTTGTTCGCTGGAGCCGGATGCACCTCCGGCCGGGTCGCGGCCGCTCTCCTGGACGCTCTTGGTGCCGCAAAGCCCATCCTAGCTTGTGCGGCCGCAAGCAGCCAAGGGCGCCCCGCGAGAACAGAAATGCCCGGTCAGCTTCGCCGTCAGCCGCTGGTTCAACCCAGCGAAGCCGGCGCGGGCCGGGGGGGGCGTCCATCCCTCCGGCACCGGGTCACACCTGCACATTCGTTCCGTTTGTTTTATAATTTGCCGACAGACGCAGACCCCGCCTCACAACCGCTTTGCCGCCCACCCTTCGGCACGGAGTCGCCGCATGTCCCCAGCTTTGAATGGCCCCGACAACGCCCAGCGCATTCTCGTTGGCCTCACCGACGCGCAGCGCGAGGCGGTACAGCATGTCGATGGGCCGCTGCTGATTGTTGCGGGGCCTGGCAGCGGCAAAACCCGCGTGGTTTCCCACCGGATTGCCTGGCTGCTGGAGCAGGGGGTTTATCCATCGCAAATCCTGGCGGTCACCTTCACCAATAAGGCGGCCGACGAACTGAAGTCCCGCTTGGATCAGCTTGCCCCGGGTGCCCGCATCTGGACCAGCACCTTCCACCGCCTGTGCGCTCGATTGCTGCGCGAATACGCGCCGCTGGTGGGGCTGGAGCCCAATTATGCCATCTACGACACGGGCGATAGCCGTCGCGTGCTCAAGCGGGTGCTGGAAGATAGCGACATCGATCTGGGGAATTTCACGGCCGACCAGATCGCCGCGGAAATCAGTCGGGCCAAGAACGAAATGATTGGCCCTCACGACTACCCCGCGGCATCGGCCATCGGCAAGGTGGTCGAGAAGGCTTATCCGCAGTACCAGCGGCAGTTGCTCAAGTCCAACGCGGTCGATTTCGACGACCTGCTGGTTCACGTGGCAACCATCCTGCGGGAGCACCCGGAAATTCGCGCTCAACTCGACGAGCGGTTCCGCTACGTGATGGTGGACGAATACCAGGACACGAACCTGGCCCAGTACGTCATTGCCCGGGGCTTGTGCCAGGATTACCCTAACTTGGCCGTGACCGGCGATCCCGACCAGTCGATCTATGGGTGGCGGGGTGCCAACGTGCGCAACATTCTGGAGTTCGAGCACGACTATCCCAACGTGAAGGTCGTGAAGCTCGAACAGAACTACCGCAGCACCCAGCGTATCTTAAGCGTGGCCGACCAGGTGATTCGCCACAACCGGCTGCGCAAGGAGAAGCGGCTGTTCACGGAAAACGAGCCTGGCCAGCCCGTCCACTTCACGTTCTATCCCGATGAGCAGGCCGAGGCCGAGGCGATTGCCCGCCGCGTGGTCGAGGCCGTGCGCAGCGGCCGCCGCCGGCCGCGCGATTTTGCGGTGTTTTACCGGATCAATGCCTTATCGCGGGTGTTGGAATCGTACTTTCGCCACCACGGCGTGCCGTATCGCATGGTCAATAGCGTGGAGTTTTACCAGCGGAAAGAAATCAAGGATTTGATGGCGTACCTGGCGCTGGTGAACAATCCTCGCGACGACGTGGCCTTTTTGCGGATCGTGAACGAACCCTCGCGCGGCATCGGCAAGACCTCGCTCGCACGGCTGAGGAAGCTGGCCATACTGCAAGGCCTCACCCTGCTGGAGGCCGTGCGCGATAACAACATCATCCAGACCCTATCCAGCCGGCCGGCCAAGGCCCTCGCACGGTTCGCCCTGATGATGGACCAATTGACCGAACGCGCCCATGAACCGGTCGCCACCATCCTGGGCGAAGTCCTCATCGCCACCGGTTACCGCGACCATTTTCAAGATTCGGGCACCGAAGAAGATATGCAGCGGGTGGCGAACATCGAAGAACTGCTCACCGCTGCCCAGCAGTTCGACGCAACCCAGGGCGAGAACGGCGGTCTGGAAGCGTTTCTCGAAGCCTCGTCGCTGGTCAACGATACCGATGCCTTCGACGACGAAGAAGACTGTGTCTCGCTGATGACCCTGCACTCAGCCAAGGGTTTGGAATTTCCCGTGGTTTCCATCATCGCCCTGGAAGAAGGCGTGCTGCCGCACGATCGCTGCAAGAGCGAGTTGGAAATTGAGGAAGAACGGCGCCTGCTGTTTGTCGGCATCACGCGGGCGAAGCAGGAACTGTATCTTTCGTCGGCCAAGCTGCGCACGTTTCGGGGCATGACCAGGGCCACGGTTCCAAGCTGGTTCTTGAGCGAACTACCCCGCGACGAAATGGATTGGGAGGACCTTAGCCGGTCGAGCAGTTCGAGCGAAGCCGGCTTTCGCGGACCGAGGCAACCCAGCCAGTTCAACCGTCCGCCTGCTGTCCGAACGGAATCCGTGCCGGGCCAGCCGCAGATCATGACGGCCGATCAACTGCTCTCCGGTGCGACCGCCGCCGCCGCACGGCCCCAGTCGCCCGCCGCAATCCAAGAGGCGGGAGAGCCGTCCCCGCGTCCCGCCGCTGAAGGGGTCGCCAAGGGAACCGGGATGTCTACGGCAACCGATCCAGACCAGTTCTTTGAAGGGATGGTCGTGTTGCATCCCACCTACGGCCCCGGCAAGGTGGAACAGCTTACCGGCCGCGGTCCCAATCGCCGGGCGGCCGTGCAGTTCCCCGGACACGGGCGAAAATCGTTCGTAATCGCCAAAAGTCCCCTGCGACCCACGGGCAAGTGAGCGGCCACGGGGCAGCGGCCTACGCGCTTTCGGCATCGGGCGCGGGTTCCGCCGCTTCATGCGAAATGGGAACCGGGGCAGCCACACTGTGAGCGGCGGCTGCTTCCGCCGGAGCCTCGAATAGCGACTCCAGAAATGATGGCACGTCGGCAATGGATACGACGGTCATCCTGAACAACCTGGCAATGGCCGACGCCGTCGAACGCGATAAATCGGCCAGGACCATGATCGAATGGCTAGGGCCCAACCCCAGCAGCGACGACATCCGGGCGTACTTCTGCACGTACTGTTGGTAATCGCCTGACTTCACTTCGAACCAGTACGTTTCATCGCCGCTTCCGGCCAGCAGATCGAGTTCGAAGTCGTCGCCATTGGGCAACACAATCTGGGCGCCCTGCAGAACATACACGGGCTTCCCAGGCTGCGCGCGGCTCATTGCCGACAACACCTCGGACTTGATGTATCGCTCCAGCCAGCCGCCGGTGAAAAAATTGATCGCCCTGGGAAACCGGCTCGGCTCAGCGCGGAGCAGGCACTTGGGAGAGCGCTCGTAGCGGTATCGCGTGAAGAACGCGATCTCATGCAACATCGATGCAATCTGACAGCAGTTGGAGACAACCTCCTGCCGCTCGTTCTTCAATGACAGATTGATCGGCTTGTCGTTCCTCAAGCTCCACTTTATCGAATCGAGGAGCTTCTTCACGGCGCCGTACCGCGAGCCGATATGCTGCGCCAATCGGTCCAGAACCTCATCGCCCTCGTCCACTTGCGGAAAGGCCTTGACCTCAATTTTCCGCCGGGCAAGAAACTCGACCAGAGGCCGCACCGCGTTCAGGGAATTAACCTCGGCCGGGGTTACGGGCGTGGCGGCCTGTTGAGGCAATTCGGCCCGCGACATGGTGGGCCGCTGCGCCTTTTCGGCGACCGCTTCGGCTCCATCAGTTGATTCCAACCGCGCCGCTATCTTCTCCAGCGCAATCGCAATTCGGCCCAGCATCTCCAATAGCTGGCCATCATTTGCAAGGGCCACAACTCTGTCCTTTCTGCGCAGTATTAATGAAATCCCTAAAGTACTACCTCCCCCCACTTTGCGATTGAAAATTGGGATGATGGATGATCCATAGCAGCCATGTGGCATAGGTGGCGGAATTGTACGAATCGGCAAGGCCGTTGTCACGTAACTTTCCGGTAAACTCCCGGCCGCCGGCGGCAATGGCTTGCGTTCGCACGGCGAACTCATACTCATACTCAACCTTGCCCGCGCGAATCATCGGTGACCGCCCGGAGCCGTTGTTCTTGTTGATTCGTTTGAGCATCTGCTGCTGGCGATTGCGTGCCTTCCGGTGCCAGCCTTGTTGCGCGTTCGATCGCTTGCGTTGTCGCGCCTATGGGCGTAGTTTGGCGCTCACTCGAAACCCTCATTTGCGTGCGGGAAATGAGTTGGTTGTTACACCTCAATTGCCGCAATTCGCCGAGGGGTTGGGGCTTTTCTGGAATATCCACGGACGAAACCACGCTTGATTAGGGCCTAGGGCCGATGCGAGTGCTTCGTGTTGCTTTCGTGGCGTTACTATTGGGGTGCGCCGAAACGAATCGAAATTCCGC
>CAZEEG010000005.1:0-14793 GCA_964511065.1 uncultured Pirellulales bacterium
TGGTCATCATCTTCAGTTCGCTGCCGATGGCGATGAACTGCATGCCCTGCTCGGCGCGGCGGAGGGCCGTTTCCGCATCCTGCACGTGCATGCCGGTCGGCGTGCCCACCTGTTTGCCCGTATCGACAATCCGCTGGAGCACGGCTTCGAACTCGTCGTGGTTCGGCTCGTTCCAGTCCTTATCGCGCATGTTCGCTCGCAAATCCACAGGGCCCACGAAGATGGCATCCACGCCCGGCAAGGAATAAATGGCCTCGGCGTTTTCCACCCCGGTGGGGCTTTCCGTCTGTAGGATCACCAGGATCTCGTCGTTGGCGCGGCGGAAGTAATCGCCCGGCGTCGCCTCGAAGTTCATGAACTGCATGCCTCCGCCCAGGCTGCGGTTACCCTCGGGCGGATACTTGGCGGCGGCGATGGCAATCTTGGCCTGTTCGACCGTATCGACCATGGGCACCACGATGCCCCAGGCGCCGGCATCGAGCACCCGCTTGATGTAATCGTGGTTGCCCTTGGGAACCCGAGCCAGCGGCACACAGCCCGCATCGGCAATGCAGGCGAAAATGGTGGCTGCCTGCGACCAGTCGATGGGCGAGTGTTCGATATCCAGCGTCAACCAATCAAAGCCCACCCGGGCCATGACGCGCGTGGCGTACAAGTCGCCCAGCGACAACCAGGTGCCAAAGGTGGGTTCGCCGTTACGAAGTTTCTCCTTCACGGGATTGGTGCGCATGGCGGGCTCGCTCGCAGAGGGTGTAAAGGTAGCGGGGAAGGTGACTGGCAAGAACGGGCCGGGGGGCGGGGCGCCTTGGTTGGCGGGGGTGACTCCGACCGCCCGACTCTTGGGGGGCGGTTCTAGTGTTCCACACGCCCGGCGCCGTTTCAAGAGTGCAGACCGCGAGTGCAGCGCGTGAGCTGGCAGAAGTCAGGCTCAGACGAACCTGGACATCTTCAGATTTCGAACGTTTGCAATTCCCCGGGCGCCGCATTGTAATCACCATGGAACCCACGCTGGCGATCGAGAGCCGTTGGCGTTGCCCAATGGGTCGCTGGGCGGTACGGCCACGCCAGCTAGGGTTCTAGGGAAACTCTCATCTGCTTTGCTCAATGGTGGCATTTACCATGCGCGGGTCCATCGCAGCTTTGCTCTGTTGTTTGCTCGGCTCGACCGTGGCGGCCGAAGAAGGTCCGCAAGTGCTCCAGGCCGAGATGGTTCACCTCCGCGCCACCGATCCCAGGGAATGGGACGAATTTCCCGAGCAGGCCAAGTTACGCCGGTTGGAAATCGCCTTCGAGGCGCAAGCTAACCGCGAGCCTTGGACATTGCGGCTGCGGCAAGAGGACGTGAAGCAGAACTGGCGGGTCACGCTGAATGACCAATCGCTGGGCAGCCTGGTCCGCGACGAGAACGACCTGCTCCTGTATCTCGACGTACCGCAGGGGGCGGTTCGCGACGGCGCCAATCGCCTGGTGGTCGAGCAGCAGGGGCGGGGATCGCTCCAGGCCGACGACATCCGCCTGGGCGAGGTGGTGCTCGATGCCCGGCCGCGCAGCACCGTGCTGGGGGAAGCCACGGTTGAGGTGGAAGTCGTGGAGCAATTATCCGGCGGCGATCAGAGCATCCCCACGCCGGCTCGGCTCACCGTGCTGCGCGAAGGCGGGCCGCTGCAAACCGTCGGCGCCCAGAGCCACGACCAGCTTGCGGTGCGGCCCGGCATCGTATTCACCTCCACCGGCAAGGCCCGCTTCACATTGCCCGCCGGTCGCTACACGCTGCACGCCGGCCGGGGATTCGAGTATTCGCTGGCCACCGAGGAAGTGACACTCACCGCGGGCTCCACGCGGCAATGCCGGCTTTCGATCCGCCGCGAAGTCGATACGGCCGGCTACGTTGCCTGCGATCCGCACGTACACACGCTCACGTACTCCCGGCACGGGGACGCCACCGCCGCCGAACGGATGATTACCCTGGCGGCCGAAGGCATTGAGTTGCCGGTCGGCACCGACCACAACATCTACGCCGATTTCGAACCGCTCGCCAAGGAAATGGGCGTTCGACAGTACTTCACGCCCGTGGTGGGCAACGAAGTCACAACCAAGGTAGGGCATTTCAATGTCTTTCCCGTCGCGCCGGGCGCGCACCTGCCGGACCATCGGCTCGAAGATTGGTCTGCGATTTTTGACGAAATCTACGGCGTCCCCGGCGTTAAGGTTGTCATCTTGAACCACGCCCGCGACCTGCACGCCGGCACGCGCCCGTTTGGCCCCAAGTTGTACAACGCAGCGGTGGGAGAAAACATCGCTGGCTGGCGCTGGGGCGTCAACGCCATGGAAGTGGTGAATTCCTCCGCCACGCAGACCGAACCCACCCGGCTGTTCCATGATTACCTCACCCTGCTCAATCGAGGGCGGCGGATCACGCCGGTTGGCTCCAGCGATTCGCACGACGTTGGCCGGCACTTTGTCGGCCAGGCGCGGACCTATATCCGCTGCGACGATCGCGACCCCGGCCAGATCGATGTGGAAGCGGCCGTCAACAGCTTCCTCCAAGGCCGCGTCCTGGTGAGCTACGGACTGTTGGCCGAGATCGAAGTGGCCGGCAAGTACGGGCCGGGCGAGGTGGCCGTGATACCCGGCGACGAAGTGGAAGTGGCCGTGCGCGTCCAAGGTCCCCATTGGACCACGGCAACCAAGGTGGTGTTGTACGCCAACGGCGAAAAGGTCCGCGAAGCGGAAATCGATCCCCATGCCAAAGGCCTGCCGCCGGGGGTGAAGTGGCAAGGGCGGTGGAAAATTCCCAAGCCGGCCCACGATGTTCACCTGGTGGCGCTGGCGACCGGGCCCGGCATCGACGGCCTGTATTGGCGATCCAACAAGCCCTATCAGCCGCTTTCGCCACACTTGGAACGGATTTCCATGGCCCACACCGGGGCCGTCTGGATCGACGTCGATGGCGATGGGCGGCCCACGGCTGCCTACGCCTACGCCCGGCGGTTGGTTGACCGGGCGGCCGACTTGCCGGAACTGCTGAAAAGCCTGGCGACCTACGACGCGGCCACCGCGGCCCAGGCGGCGCACCTGTTCCAGACCGAGCGGCAATCGCTCCTTCAACCCGAGGCGCTCGAGGCCATCTCCCAAGCGGCCCCGGCCGTGCGCGAGGGATTCACACGCTACCTGACCGCGTGGCGTGCTACCCAGCAGGCAATCGCATCGCAGTAAGTGATTGATAGGTAATGACTTCCGTTTGGTGCTCCATGTTCAGCGGCCAGTCGTAGATGGCGTGAAAATGGGATGGCTGGGAGGTATGAAGGGTGGGGCATGGCCTCCGCGGCTTACGAAGAGTTTTTGGCCAGATTTCTATTGCATTCTGGTTAAGCAGTGGTATAACCAACAACATCATATTCCGCTCTATGTTCTTCCGGGCGAAGTCGGGTTCTCATCCAAACGACTTCGCCTATTATTTTGCGCTCATCTCACTTGCTTGGCGCCCACGGCACGATTGGCGGTTCGCACCGGTCACGCCTTCGCTTACTTCGGATGGTGCGAACTGACGGTTCTCGGCAGGTAGCTGCGCCCTGCCAGTGCGATGGCTCACGCTTTATCTTGGCGCGGGCCATCTTACAGCGCAAAAAAGCAACCCATCCGCACCCTCGGCGCCGCGTACGCTGGAAACCCTAGGCGTTCTCCGCTACCATACGCGGCATGAATACTCCAGCTACCCAAGTGAATCGCCTGGCCGCCGGCATGGTCGGGCTGGGCATGATCTTCGACGAAACGTATCGGCCGTTTTTTGAAGCGGTTCGCCGGCAACCGCTGTACGACCCGGCCTTTGGTGTCTGCCAGGTGGACCTGGCCGCCGTCGCCAGCCGCACTGGACGCCGGGCCGAGGCTTACCGCAGCGCAGGCAAACTGGGCGAATTTGAAAGCTTCAAAGAACCCGATTCCATCGGCCAGTTGCTCAACGCCCGCGATCTCAATTTCGTGTGTGTGGCCACGCCCGACGACCGCCATTTCGAAGCGGCCAAAGCGGTCCTGACCGCTGGCAAGCACCTGTTGGTCGAAAAGCCGTCGGTATTGTCGCTGGCCGAGTTGGACGAGTTGGATCAGCTGGCACGGCAAAACGGCGTGTTGGCCAAGATCGTCTATCACAAGCTGCTCGACCCGGACCACAAGCGGCTTCGTACCCTGGTGTACGATGGCCTGCTCCAGCACGTGAACAATGGCTACTGCACGCTGCTGGAGCCGAAATTGATCTCCGGCGAGCAGTTCTCGGAGTGGATTCGCGGCCGCAATCCCGGCACTTACGTCGCCGTCCACTACATCAAGCTGATCGACTTCACCTTTGGAGGGCGGTTGGTTCAGGTCAGTTGTACGGGACAGCGAGGGCTGGTCGGCCCCGCCGATGGCGATACCTGGGATTCCACCCAGTTGCGGCTGATCTACCGGTACGAATCGGGCCGCGAAGCCTGCTTCGACATCCACACTTCGTGGGTCACCCCCAACAACTTCCCAGGCTATGTCGAACAGGAAGTTCAGTTCCGGTTCGACAACGGCGTGTGGAACGGCCATAGCCGCAAGCGGGGCGTGGAATGCACCATCGAGGACAAGACCCCGTTCGATATCAAGATCTCCATCAATAACCACTACAACGCCCCGTGCGTGGAACCTTGGGGCGACCGGTCGCAACGCGGCTACGGCATCGAGGTGATCGAGCGGTTTGCCCGCGAAGTGGCCCACGTGGAGTTTGGCGGTCCCGCTCAACAACGCGAGCAGCGTTTGGAGGCCGCGCGGCAACTGGCCTACAACGATGTTTCTGCCGATCGCCAGGTGGTGGCCGCCGTCCATGCGATGGAAGCTATCCTGGCCCGGCATGCGGCCGGGCAGCCCGGTGCCGTGGTCGATGTGGATGCCCCCGAGGGTGGCCTGGTGCTGCGTCTGCCTGGCGTGGCCGAGCCCGAGGTGCTGTACCCCGGCCGCGTGGCTACCGGTTGAAGCGGCCGCGACACAAGAAGCACGTTCGCTCGAAAAGTGGGCTGGCAGTGCGCGCACGCCTGGAACAGAAAACCGTCGGGGGGCGGCACAGCGCTAGCGAATCGCCATTTAGAGCAGCGGGCTGAACAATCGCGCCACGTTTTGCAGTAGCCGCGTCATCCGTGGCCGCTCTCGCCACTGGGCCAGTGTCAATTCGCGGGAGTCGCTCAGGTAGCTCAACTGCTTTTCGCGCAGTTTTCGGGTGGGCTCAGGCCCATAGACGAGCAGGCTGAGTTCGAAGTTGAGCATGAACGAACGAATGTCAAAGTTGCTGCTGCCGATCACGGCGATGCTGTCGTCCACGGTCACGGTCTTGGCGTGCAGCAGCCCGGCTTCAAACAAGTACAGCCGGGCGCCTGCCCGGAGGATGTCTTCGTAGTATGCCCTGCCCGCCGCGCCGACCAGCACTTGATCGCTGCGGCTGGGCACGATCAGGATCACATCGACCCCGCGCATCGCGGCCACTTGCACTGCCTGCAGCAGTGGTTCATCGGGGATGAAGTATGGCGTGGTGATGATGACCTGCCGTCGGGCTTCGTGCAGCGCGGCTGTCACGGCCCGCTGGTAATTCTCCGTGGGATACGATGGCCCGCTGGGCAGCAACTGGATCAAGGCGTCGCCGGCCTTCGGGGGCACCGGAAAGTACACCGGCTCGGTGAGCATCTCGTCGGTTTCAAAGTACCAATCGATCACGAACACCGATTGGAGCGGCAGCACCGTGGGACCCAGGAGCCGCGCCGACATATCGCACCACGCCAGGTCTTTGTGGCCGTAGTCGGCATCGACAATGTTTTGCGACCCGGTAAACGCCACCGTGCCGTCGATCACCGCCAGTTTGCGATGGTTGCGCAGGTCGATCCGCGCCGCCTTGCGGCGGAACGGGTTCACCGGCAGGGCCGCCCGGATGTCAACACCTGCCTCGCGCATCTGCGGCGCCAGTTTCTTGAAGAAGGGGCGGGAACCCACGGCGTCGGCCAGCACCCGGCACTCGACCCCGCGGGCGGCTGCCTTGGCCAGCGCATCGGCCACGCGGCGGCCGGTCTGGTCGGCGGCAAAGATGTAATACAGCAGGTGCACGTGATGGGTTGCCTGATCGATTTCACGGATGAGAGCGTCGATCATCTCATCGGTGTCGATCATCAACTCCATGTGGTTGTACCCCAGCGTTTGATAATAGCCGAGGCGTTCGGCCAGGCGGACAATCGGCTTGTACTCCGGCGCGATCTCCGGCAACTGAAACTGGGGATGGCTTTCCAGCCGTTGCCGAATCTCGTTGAACTGCTTTTGCAGGTCCGAGTGCCTCCGCACCCGCCGCTGCGGAAGCCGGTAGTTGCCAAACAGCGCATACAGCAACAGCCCCAGAAATGGCAGGAAGCTGATGACCAGCAGCCAGGCCATGGCGGAGTCGGGCCGGCGGCCGCCGCGAACCACCACCGGCAACATCACCACGCGGATCGTCCATTCGCCTGCGATGTAGCCCAAGTACCAGAATGAGACATCATCCATGGCGGACGAACTCCCAAGCCACAGCCGCGGGAAAGGTGAACTGCCGCCGGGGATGCTTGCGGTGCCGTGCCCCGCCAGGGCGGCAAAAACAAATCGCCGCCGCCCCCAATGCACAGGATGGAGGCGGCGGCGCGTGGTTCATAAGACAGGATTTCAGATCGGCAGGCTCGCCGCAAAGGCCAGTGGCAAACCGCGGCACATATCCGGCGGCTTGGCGGCTTGGCACGGCGGCCAGAACTCCCGGCGCGTTAACGCTTGGAGAACTGCGTGCCACGGCGGGCACCGTGCAGGCCGTACTTCTTGCGCTCTTTCTTGCGGCTATCGCGGGTGAGCAGGTGCTTTTCGCGCAGGATCGGCTCCAACTCGGCGTTGAATTCCTTGAGCGCGCGGGCGACACCCAGCATGGCAGCCTCAGCCTGGCCGGTGGGGCCGCCGCCGTGGAGCGTGATCGTCACATCGATCTTGCCCTCCTGCTCGGTGGCCCGGATGGGAGAATGCACCGAATTGCGGTCGCGCTCGTTGACGAAGTATTCGTCGAGCGGGCGATTGTTCACCACAATCACGCCTTCGCCCGGCCGGATCCGTACCCGCGCTACCGCAGTCTTGCGGCGTCCAGTTCCCAATGCGTCGTTCGTCTTATTCATCGATCGAGAGTTCCTGAGACCGAAATCTTTAATCTATATGGGTGGGGGGGGCTGGACGGCCCAGCCGGCTGGGTGATGTGGCCGGTCGACCGATTGGCCCGGCTCGGTAAGCCCGCTACCAGCTAGTTGGTGCCCAACTCTTTGAGTTCCGGCTGCTGGGCCTGGTGCGGATGGTCCGGGCCGGTGTAGATCTTCAGCTTGGTGAGCATTTTGGCGGCTAGGCGGTTCTTGGGCAGCATCCGCCGCACCGCCTCCCGGAGAATCAGCTCGGGCGTCTTGGCAAACCGGGCTTCGGCCGTTTCCTTCCGCAGGCCCGGGAAACCGGTGTACCAGGTGTAGGTCTTCTGCTGCCACTTGTTGCCGGTGAGCTTCACCTTGTCGGCATTGATGACAACGACGAAATCGCCGGTGTCCACGTGCGGCGTGTACGTGGGGCGGTGCTTGCCCATCAAGACCGTGGCGATCTCCGACGCCAGCCGGCCGACCACTTTATCGGTCGCGTCGACCACCCACCACTTTTGGGCGACCTCGCCCGGCTTGGCCATGAACGTTTTCATCGTGGTATACCCGGTACCGTGAATGCAAATGCTGTTGTGTTGATTGCTTGAAAACTGCGCCGGCAGGTTCTCGATCGTTCTGCCGCTAGTGAACGCCGACGCTGGTGAACCCCGCAGCAGGTGCGAGTTTCCCCCCCCGGCCAGTGCAGGCCCCGCAGGATGCCACGCCCAGCAGGTGGAGTCCTTCCCCGCCCTCAAGCGGCAGCTTGAGCCGGGAAGAAACTGGTACTTTATCCGTTTCCCCTTGTCCCTTCAAGATGCGACCCTTAAAGTGGGCGAAGCATCTACGGGCACCGCGGCCAAGAGGACAACCAACGGCGGACAATCGCGCGATCGTTGGCCTGGGCTGTTGCGGCAATAGCGCGAAGCCGGTTTGGCAGAAGCCAAAGCTGGCAAGGGCGACCCAAAGCCGGCCGCAACGGGCCGGGTTCCCCCCAAAAGGGACGCCTGCCGCTAGCCCGATGAAATGTACCACGGCCGGCAGGGCGGCGGAAGCCGAGCTGTCCGGAGTCCTACCTCGTTTGCCCGGCGCCCCGCTGGCGTGCCGGCTCAGCAACTCTTAGCAGCAAGGCAGCTTAACGCTATGAAGGTGGCAGTTCCCAAGGAAACTTTTCCTGGCGAGAACCGCGTGGCCCTGGTGCCGGCCCACCTTGCAACGCTCAAGAAGGCTGGGCTGGAAGTGCTCGTGCAGCGCGGGGCCGGCGTCGCTGCTGGTTTTCCCGACCAGCAGTACGAACAACAGGGCGCGATCCTGGTCGATAGCCGCGCCCAGGCGATCGGGCAGGCCGACATCGTGGCCACGGTGAGGGCGTTTGGCGGCAACGTTGGAGCCGAGGCCGACGACCCGGCGAACTTCCGTTCCGGCCAAAGCTGGATCGGCTTTTGCGACCCGCTGGGGGAACCAGCCTCGCTGCAAACCGCGGCCGGATCGGGACTCTCGGTGTACGCGATGGAGTTGATTCCGCGCACCACCAGGGCCCAAAGCATGGACGCCCTCAGTTCGATGGCCATGGTGGCCGGTTACAAGGCCGTGCTGCTGGGGGCGGTCGAGTTGCCCAAGATGTTCCCCATGATGATGACGGCCGCCGGTACGGTAAGCCCGGCCAAGGTGTTCGTCATGGGGGCCGGGGTCGCTGGATTGCAGGCGATTGCCACGGCGCGGCGGTTGGGGGCGGTGGTGCTGGCCTACGACGTTCGGCCCGTCGCCAAGCAGGAGGTCGAAAGCCTGGGTGCCCGTTTCCTCGAATTGCCGCTGGAAACCAAAGACGCCCAAACGGCCGGCGGCTATGCCAGGGTGCAGGATGAAGCGTTCCTGCAGCGGCAACGCGAGCTGACCAGGCAGGCCCTGGCCGATCAGGACATGGTCGTTACCACGGCCGCCGTTCCAGGCAAAAAAGCGCCCACCCTCATTACCCGCGAAATGCTGGAAGCCATGCCGCCGGGCTCCGTGCTGGTGGATTTGGCCGCCGAGCGGGGAGGCAACTGCGAACTGACTCAGCCAGGGGAAACCGTGGTTCACGGCGGCGTGACGATTCTCGGGCCGGTGAATCTGCCCTCCTCGATTCCCCACCACGCCAGCCAACTCTACAGCAAGAACGTATCGACGCTGGTGCTGCACCTGCTCAAGCAGGGTTTTCCGTCGGTGAACCTGGGCGACGACGTGATCGACGCCACGCTGGCCGTTCACAACGGGGAAATCCGTAACATCACGGTACGCGAGAAACTCAATTTGCCGCCGCTGGTTCCCAAGACAGAACCGCAAAAAACCACCGAGGCGCCCATCCCACTGGCCGAAGGGCCATCCACTGCAAAGGAACCGCCGGCCTCCAGTTCGCCGCCGGCGGAGCGAACGCCCTCGACCGTGCCGGGCACTCCCTCGACGACGACTCCTTCGACCGCGTCTCCTTCGAACACACCGCCGCAACCTGGCCCAGCCGGCACCGCCGCACCCCAGCAGCCCGAAGATGAGCCGCAGACTTCGGACGATTGATGCGCTGCGAGGCGGGCCGTACCACCCACGCGCATGTCTTTCATGGGACGGCAGGGGGAGCGGTTTTTTTTGAACTTTCCTGTTTGACGCAACGGACCGAACCATGTCGCTAGTCATCGGACTGACCATCTTCGTGCTGGCCGTGTTTGTCGGGTTTGAGATCATCACCAAGATCCCGCCGACCCTGCACACACCGCTGATGTCCGGCTCCAACGCCATCTCGGGGATCACGCTGGTGGGAGCCGTGCTGGCGGCCAGCGCAGAATACAGCTTGGCAGCGCGGATTCTGGGAATGCTGGCGGTGATCCTGGCCACGATCAACGTGGTGGGCGGGTTCCTCGTCACGCACCGCATGTTGGGCATGTTCAAACGCAGGGATTAAGCCGCACGACGGCCCTGCGGTGCCGGCAGGTTGCCTGGCACTTCTGTGTTCCCGATCCACTCGGCCCAATTTGCAGGAAAGCAACACCGGTGTTCAAAGAAAATGTGATCGAACTGGCGTATCTCTTGGCCGGGGTGCTGTTCATCCTGGGCCTCAAGGGATTGACGCACCCCCGCACCGCCGTGCGCGGCAACCTGCTGGGCGCGACCGGCATGCTGGTGGCCGTGATTGCCACGCTGTTGCACCAGGAAGTCACCACGTTCGCCTATATCATCGTGGGAGTGTTGATCGGGGCTGGTGTCGGAGCGGTGATGGCCATCAAGGTGCCCATGACCGCCATGCCGCAGATGGTGGCCCTGCTCAACGGCTTTGGCGGCGCGGCCTCGGTGCTGGTCGCCGGGGCCGAGTTGATCCGGCCGGTTGGACTTCCCGATGGCGCCTTCGTGGCCGCGGCGGCAACGGGCCTGATCGGGGCCGTCACCTTCTTGGGCAGCCTGATCGCATTCAGCAAGCTGCACGAACTGTGGTTCACCAAGCCGGTCACGTTCACCGGGCACCAGGCCATTAACGCCGTGCTGCTGGTGTGCACCATTGCCCTGGGGGCCTGGATGGTTGCCGACGGCGGCAACCTGGCCGCCTATTGGCTGCTGGTGGTCGTGGCTTCCGCGCTGGGCGTGCTGCTGGTACTTCCCATCGGCGGTGCCGACATGCCGGTGGTGATCGCTCTGCTGAACTCCTACTCGGGCCTGGCCGCGGCGGCGACTGGGTTTGTCCTCAACAACAGCGTGCTCATCATCGCCGGTTCGCTGGTGGGGGCCTCAGGCATCATCCTCACGCAGATCATGTGCAAGGCGATGAACCGCTCGCTGTTCAACGTGCTGTTCGGCGTGCTGGGGCCCTCGGCCGATGCGCCCTCGGCCGACGATGTCTACGCCGGACGGATCAAGTCGACCACGGCCGATGAAGTCGCCATGCTCTTCGACGGGGCCCGCCGCGTGGTCGTCGTTCCCGGCTACGGCCTGGCCGTGGCCCAAGCCCAACATGCGGTGCGCGACCTGGCGAACCTGCTGCAAAATCGCGGCACGGAAGTCGAGTTCGCCATTCATCCGGTTGCCGGTCGCATGCCGGGCCACATGAACGTGCTGCTGGCCGAGGCCAACATCCCTTACGATCAGTTGAAGGAGATGGACGAGATCAATCCCACCTTCAGCCAAACGGACGTGGTGGTGATTATCGGAGCCAACGACGTGGTGAACCCGTCGGCCCGGACCGATCCGTCCAGTCCCATCTATGGGATGCCCATTCTCAACGTGGACGAGGCCCGAACCGTGGTCGTCGTCAAACGGAGCTTGAGCCCCGGCTTTGCCGGCATTCCGAACCCACTGTTCGCGGCCGATAACTGCCTGATGTACTTTGCCGACGGCAAGCAGGCCGTGCTGGACATGGTGGCCGCGGTTAAGGAGCTATAAGCTGCGGCGGCCAGGCGGCAGAACAGTCGCCTTGATAGTGCCGCACTCCTTGCGCACCGGAACAACAATGCCGCAAGGTTGCGCCAGGCAGCAGAACAGTCGCCTTGATAGTGCCGCGCTGGGGGGGGCGATCAGGCCGCCTTGGACTGGTCTGCGGCAGTTTGCGCCTTTTGATTCTTGCGCTTCGGGCGGCGGTCCTTCCAGCGCCGGTGCAGCCACCAGTACTGCTCGGGCGCCTTCATAATGCCGTCTACAAAGCGGTCGTTATACCATTGTGTCAATTGGCGGATGCTGCCGATTTCATCGCCCATCGCCTGTGGATCGGCCACGTCTTGCAGGTGAAACACAAAGTGCAGCGGGCGGCCGGCGCGGCGGCAAAAGCCCACGGCCAGGGGAGCATTGTAGTCCAGCGCAAACAGCGCAATGGCCTTGTGGCTGGAAGCGGGCCGGTTAAAGAACTGCACCCAGCATCCCTTCTGGCCCGCGTATTGATCGGCCAGAAAGCTCACGGTTCCGCCTGCGGCCAGAATGTCCAGGATGCGGTCGTAATCGCCCTGCTTGGCCAGGATGCCTTGCCCGGTGGCGCTCCGCAGCTTGAGGATGAAGCGGTCGAGATAAGGGTTATCGAGCGTGCGGGCGACGGCATGAACGGGATACCCGAAGATCCCCAGCACGTAACCGGCCAGTTCAAAGTTGCCAAAGTGAGCGGTCACCAGCAGCAGCGGCCGATCCTGGAGGAACAGTTCGACCATCGCTTCCTGCCCCTCGACTTCTACGTAGTCGCGCCAGTTGGTTGCATGAATTTTGCATCGGGCATGCGCCATCTCGGCTCCGAACAAAAACAAGTGCGACCACATGGCCCTGGCAAGCCGTCGCCGCTGGGCTCGGTCGAGTTCGGGAAAGGCATGGCGCAGATTGTCGTCGATCACGCGGCCGCGAATGCGGATCACATCGTTGCACAGCCACCCCAATACGGCCGCCACGCTCTGGCACGCCGCAAGCGGCAGCGCCTGCGCGATGCAAAAGAAACTGCGGACCACCAGATAGCCCAGGTATTGCGCGGCGCGTTGCACGGTAACTGCTCGATCCGATTGCGGGAGGGCCGTTTGGGTCCAAAGCCGTTAGAGGCCACGGTGCGGAAAAGTGTCAGTTGCGCGGGGCGAGTGCTGGGCTTTCAATCCCGCACAACATGGCATCCGCTGACGCGGACCCCGCATAAGGTACAAATTCCGGCGTTTGGTGAAAGTGCAATGTCATTGCCCCGGCCGGTTCGCCGGTTCAATAAGCGACGGCGCATATCCATGGCAGCGCCGCGTGGACCTGGTGCTGCACGCCGGCAGGCAACGGCGGTTGCAAGCATTTCTCTCTTGGCGCTAGCGTCCTGCTATCGGCCCTGGCACTGGCAGCACATTCTGTAGGGGATAGCAGATAAGTGCTGTCGCAAGAGAGGGTTACTTGGGGCAAACCCACTTGACTGTCTGGCGAATTTCGTCAGAATCCCTCCCCTTGCTCCCCCGCGCTCGCGTATGAAGCGCAGCGGCTATTGGGGGACAGCACATGAACCACCACCGGCGACGCCGGATCGCCGATCGAACATTCCCTGCAAAACTCACCCGCAGCCATCGTTCGCGAACGGCAAGGAGGCCCTCGCGCCCATGAGCAGTTTTCACGAAACCAGGCCCGGTATCCGTCTGCGCGACCTGCTCCCCGATGCCAGCTTCATCAACGCCGAGGACGTGCAGGTGGTTTCCTGTTCGTCGGATAGCCGGAGTTGCCAGCCGGGCGATGTGTTTATTGCTGTCCATGGCGAGAACCGCGACGGCCACGACTATGTGGCCGATGCCCTGGCCCGTGGCGCCGCTGCACTAATCGTGGAACGGCCGGTGGCTGGCGTGTCCGTGCCGGTGTGTGTGGTTCGCGATAGCCGCGAGGCCCTGGGACGCATCTGCCAGGCATTGGCCGGCCATCCCAGCCGCCAGCTCAAGGTGATTGGCATCACCGGCACCAATGGCAAGACCACCACCAGCTACTTGATCGCCGGCGTGCTGGCAGCGGGCGATTATCCGACCGGTGTCATGGGCACGCTGGGCTGTAGCGATGGCCGCCGAATGGAACCGGCTCCGGTCGGGCCAGCGCTCACCACGCCCACGGCCCCCGTGATTGCCCGCTGGCTGGACCAACTCGCGCAGGCTCGCTGCACCCACGCCGTGATGGAAGTCAGCAGCCACGCCTTGGCACAGCACCGCGTGGCGGGGATCGACTTCGATATGGCATGCGTAACCAACGTCCGCCATGAGCATCTCGACTACCACGGCACCTGGGAAAACTACGCCCAGGCCAAGGAACGCATCTTCGACCACCTGCTGCCCGAGGGGGTGGCGGTGATCAATGCCGACGATCACGGGGCGGCCGAGTACATCGACCGCCTGCACCATCCCACGCTTACCATCGGGATCAACCACCAGGCCGAAATCTGCGGCCAGATCATCGAACAGACGATCAGCGACCAGACATTCCTGCTGACCGCCGGCAGCGAAACCATGCCGGTTCGCACCGCGCTGATCGGGACCCACAACGTCTACAACTGCCTGATTGCCGCGGCCGCCGGTTTCGCCTATGGGCTGGACATTGCCACCGTGGTGCGAGGGCTGGAGTCCGTGCAAACCGTTTCCGGACGGCTGGAACGGATCGAGTGCGGACAGCCATTCAGTGCGTTTGTGGACTACGCCCACACGCCCGACGCCCTCGAAGAAGTGCTTTCGACCCTCAAGCCGCTGACCGCCGGACGGCTGATTTGCGTGTTTGGAGCCGGGGGCGATCGCGACCGCTCCAAGCGTCCCTGGATGGGCAGGGCCGTGGACCGGTTGGCCGACGTGGCCGTAATCACCAACGATAACCCCCGTACGGAAGACCCCCAGGAGATCGCCGCCGACCTGCTCACCGGCTTCCGCCGACCCGCCAGCGTTCAAACGATCCTCGACCGCCACGAAGCCATTTCCTGGGCACTCGCCGAAGCCGAGCCCGGTGACACCGTGCTGGTGGCCGGCAAAGGCCACGAAACCTATCAACTGATCGGCGAGCAGACGCTGCATTTCGACGACCGCGAGGCAATCCGCGACACGCTGTACGCGGGCGTACCCGCCAATCCCCGCTACCGCAGGACCGCCTAGCGCCGCCTCCCCGCCGCACCTGGTTGCCAGGTCGGGCGGGGTGACGC
>CAZEEG010000005.1:14893-37328 GCA_964511065.1 uncultured Pirellulales bacterium
CGCGAGGTTTGCCCGCGAGGTTTGCCCGCGAGGTTTGCCGCATAGCCTGACATGCGCTGCGGTTCGTGAGCCAGTGGGGCGGCCTTCTCCCACAGGGCCTTCATCGGCGGCTTGCGCGATATTCATCTGGCAGCGTTACGCTGGTTCCAGAACCGATAGCGCAGGACCGCCGGCCATATCGAACATCAATACCTATCGACCCAAAAAAGACATCAGGAAGGCGAGATTTGAATGATACATGTTTCTCCTCACGAATTGGCCGCGGCATTGTGCGGCCGGCTTGTCAATCCGATTGATGGTGGACCGACTTCTACCTGGCCAGGCACGGTTGCGGTGGGCGCTCAAAAGCAGCCGTCGGTCGTGATCGATAGCCGCAAAGTGGAACCGGGCAGCATCTTTTGGGCGCTGCCCGGCGAGCAGCGCGACGGCGCCGACTTCATCGCCGATGCTTTCGCCCGGGGTGCCATCGGCGCGGTAACCTCGCGGCGAGGATTGGTCCCTCCGCCCGGTTGCTGGTTGATCGAAGTAGCCAACCCGCTGGCGGCTTTGCATCGCCTGGCGGCCCTGTACCGGGAACGGACAGCGGCCACGGTCATCGCGGTGACAGGCAGTGTCGGCAAGACCACGGCCAAGGAACTCATTCGCACGCTGCTATCGCAGCGGCACGCCACTGTCGCCAGCGCTGGCAACCACAACAATCACTTGGGCGTCCCGCTCAGCATGCTAGGGCTTGAGCCGGGAACTCAGTTTGGCGTGTTTGAACTGGCGGCCAGTGGGCCCGGCGAAATCGCTGACCTGGCGGCCTTGTGCCGGCCCCATTGGGGTGTCATCACCAGCGTGGCCGATGCCCACTTGCAAGGCTTTGGCGACAGCCAAGGCGTGACGGCTGCCAAGGCCGAACTGGCCGCTGCCCTGCCCGGCGATGGGCTGCTCATCGCCAATGGCGACGACGAACGGTTGCGCCGCTGGGCCGCCGCAAGGAAGGCCGATGCGCCGCGCATCTGTTGGGTGGGGCGAGGTGCCAACTGCGACATCCGCGCCGACCACGTCCGCTACCGCGAAGGGCAACTGGAATTCCGCATCGCTGGCATCCCGTTCTGCGTGGCGCTGGCTGGTCGGCATTTTCTGCCCAGCGTGCTGGCAGCCATCGCCGTGGCGGTCCAGGCTGGTTGGGACCTGGGCGACGTGGCCGATGCCCTGGTGCATTTCACCGGCGTACCGATGCGGTGCGAAGTGAGCCGAGTTGAGGGCGTGACGATCATCAACGATGCTTACAACGCCTGCCCCACTTCAATGTTGGCGGCATTTCGCGCGTTGTGGGAGACACCGCCAGCAGGGCGGAGGTTCGTCATCTGCGGCGATATGCTCGAACTGGGGCCGCAGTCCCCACGCTTCCACGCGGAGTTGGGCGAGGCCGTCGTACACACCGCCGGGGCCGACGGCCTCCTGGCCTGTGGACACTTTGCGCAAACCGTGGCCAGCGCGGCCCGCTGGGCCGGGTTATCGCCGCAGCGCGTTTGGGCATCTGGCGATGTGCAAGAGGCGCTGCCTCAACTGGCGGCCCTGCTCCAGCCTGGCGATACCGTGCTGGTGAAAGCATCGCGCGCGGTCGGATTGGAGGCCGCCGCCGAGAATCTGAAAAAACTTCTCGCCCAAAGGCCGAACCGCCATTTCCCTGCAACCGAAAGTTTGTTATTCACTCTCCCCGTCGGGGGCATGAAAGACCTGACTCCGGCAGATCGAATCTGACACGCTTTTGGAAGCCGCTGTCAGAGCAGTACGGCAACCACACGGATTGCAAACCTTATTGACACCTGCGCAGCGAATGTCCGCTCACTTTCGTGCTGGCCCTCCGAAATGTGGCCAATTGCGATGGAATACGAAAGTCTTGCGGCACCGATCGTTCGACCATCGGACATTCGCGGCGCAACCATCAACAACCCTCATCAATACAGGATCGGACCCATCCGGCATCGATATCGCCCGCTCGTCGTTCTTGGGTGAATCACCTGTCGGCAACCGTATAAAAGTCCGATCTGAATATTGACAAAATCTGACAGGCTGTTCGGCCCGTCCCAGCAAGTCGATTGTGATGTCAAATGTCCCGCTTCATCGATACAACACCATATCGTGCGGAAGCCCCGCCGGCTGTGGATGGATTTGCGGGAGTCTGTCCACTACCCTCCCTCCTGGGTAGGAGCATCGAGCTTGCCGAAGATTGCGGTTACTGGGTCGACCGCCTCGGCAAGTGCTTCACGGTGGGGCTTCAATGACTGGTCGCCGGAGCGGTGCAATGCCGCTCCGGCGACTAGGGAACACCGGGGGGCGTGTCCTGGCGGCACGCCCCCCTTTTTACGTTGGTAGGGCTGATTCGTTGGTAGGGCTGATTGGTTTGACGCCCGCGCAGCGAATGTCTGTTTCATGTTCCTGCCGGTGCACCGAAACCGATCGTTCAACAACCGGACACTGGCGGCGCAACCATCAATCGGGCGCGAGATGCCGATACCCGGCAGCTTGCGTCGGCACCCCCCGGCCCCTGATGCCGTTTGTTGACGGTGATTGTTCGGCTATAGGTTGCCCGCACGCTACAGAACCCACTCCCGCACTCCCCTTTGCCCCCCGATGATCCTCTGGTTCTTTGAAGCCTATACGTCGGAACTTGGCAAGACGACGCTCAGAGCGGTGCTGGCCGCGCTGTGCAGTTTTGGACTGGCGCTGCTGCTAGGGCCGGCACTGATCCGCTGGCTCCAGCAGCGGTTTCGCGAGCCTATCCGTAGCGACTCGGCGCGGATTGAAGAACTCCATCAAAGCAAAGCCCGCACGCCCACCATGGGCGGACTGTTCATCGTGGCGGGATTGGTTGCCGGGGTGCTGGTGTTTGGCGACCTGGCTAATCCATACATGCTGGTGGCGCTGCTGGTCGCTTTGGGACTGGCTGCCCTGGGCGCCTGGGACGACCTCACCAAGCTGCGCGGGCAGCGCAACGGAATCTCTGTTCGGACCAAACTCGCGGGGCAAGTAGCCGTCTGCCTGGCGGCGGCCCTGTTGCTGTACCCGTACCAGGCCCAGCAAGAAGCCGGCCTCCAACTGCAATTGCCGATCATCGGCGCAACGCTGGAATTGGGCTGGTGGTTTATCCCGCTGGCCGTGGTGGTGATGGTCGGCAGTTCCAACGCCGTGAACCTGACCGACGGCCTGGACGGCCTGGCGGGCGGGTGCCTGATGTGTTCCCTGGCGGCACTGGGCATCGTGGCCTATGGCTGCGGCCATGCCGAACTGGCCGCGTACCTCAACCTGCCGCGGCTGCCCGGCGCGCAAGAAGTACTGGTCCTGGTCGCCGCCATGCTCGGCGGCGTGCTGGGCTTCTTGTGGTTCAATTGCCACCCGGCGCAGGTGTTCATGGGCGATACCGGTTCATTACCGCTAGGCGGCCTGCTGGGGTTGGTGGCCGTGGCCACCCGGCAAGAGTTGCTGTTGCTGGTCGTGGGCGCCGTGTTCGTGGCCGAGGCCCTCAGCGTGCTGCTGCAGGTGGGCAGTTACAAGCTCCGCCGCAAACGCATCCTGCTGTGCGCGCCGCTGCATCATCACTTTCAGTTTAAGGGCTGGCCGGAAACCAAGATCGTGGTGCGATTCTGGATCGCTTCCGCGCTGTGCGCGGCGCTGGGGCTAGGGCTCATCAAGTGGACCGCCGGCGACACCGCCTTTGCTGCCAATCGTGCCTGGGCCATTGATGAAACTTCGCCGCCAGCGATGCCGGCGGACGATACCCGCGGCGCGGCACTGGCCGGTTTGAAACCGACCGGCCCACCGCACCGTGCTGATGGCCTGCCGCGGCGCGACATTCCCTAGATCGCGCCGGCACGCCCGCTGGCCCGCACGCACAACGCTGCGTGTCCAGCATTCACTTCCAGTGGTAGCCCGTCTGCTTTCTGAATCCGGCCAGCCGAATGACCTGGTCGTCTAAGACATCCATGATCGCGTAGCCGTTGTTTTCGGCTCCCGTTCCTTCGACCATCGCCACCAGCGTGCAGTAGTGGATGCCGCCGATCTGGTGGTAATCGTTCTTGTGGCTATGGCCCTGGAACACGGCCAGCACGTTGCCGGCATCTTCCAGCACCTTGCGCACCTGGGCGGCGTTCTTCACCCCGTAGTGAGTGCTCACGTCGAGCCTCTGGTGCGCAAACACCACCACCGGCTTGTCGTTGGCTTTCAGGTCGGCCTGGAGCCACTGGACCTCGGCGGCGGGGATGTTCGGGTCGGTCCACACGGAGTTCTTGCGGCCGTACGGTTGGCCATCGCTGCGGAAGCACGAATCCAGCACCACGAAGTGGATGCCGCCCCGGTCGAACGAGTAATACGATTTCTCCTGCCCCACGCCTTCCAGAAATTCTTCCTTGCGAAGGGTATCCACGCAGTGATTGCCCAGTACGTAATGCTTCTGGCCGGGCAGAGCCGAGAAGTCCTTTTGAATACGCTTCAGGTACCCCAACTCCACGTCTACCGAATCGGCCGCATCGATGAAATCGCCCAACTCGACCACCACCTCGGGCTGGTCTTTCTCGAACTGCCGGGCGACTTCCTCCAGCTTGACGAGCGTTTCGCGGTAGTGGCGGCTTCCCCGGGCCGGCTTATCGGCATAATGCAGGTCGGTGACCATGCCAACACGAACTTGCGGTTTCGCACCGCGGTCAGCGGCCAGCAGGCTGGCGGCGCGGCTGAAATCTACGGTTGCTCCCAGCAGGATCAGCGAACTGCCTTGGAGGAAGGCGCGGCGGGTTGAAACGGGGGGTGTGTTGTCAGGCATCATCTTTTTTTTCAAGTCGGCCAGAATATGCGGAATGACCCTCGCTGCGCGAAAGCAGTTCCTTGAATTTGACCTGAGCACCGGCCGATGTCCACCACGAATCGGTCAGCCTGGCCGGTCGGCCGCGGTCCGCCGGGAGCGGTGTTTTGACACCAGCGTGCCGTGGTTCTCGGGCGGTCTGGCGTTCGGCCCTGCCTCAAGGGGCCGCCGGCGACTAGACTAACGCATTATGGTTGATGGCCGCGGCCGCCTTGCGGTGCGGCGCTTGGATAGCACCCCGCGGTGGAAGAACACTCCCTCGATCTGGCTGGAAACGCTGAACGATGAATGGGTCGTCGCGACGGGTCCGCACCGTCCTCGTGCTGGTGGTGCTTACGGTGCTGATCGCCGCCGTGCTGCCTGCCCTGCGGCCGCTGCTGACCTCCCCCCGCCGGGCGACCGATATCCCGCTTGCCGGGGCCGACCTGGTCCGCATGATGGCCGTGGAGGCTCTGACCGGTTTATGGTTTCTGGCGGTGGGGGCGTCGCTGGGCAGTTTTCTGAACGTGGTGGTGTACCGCGTGCCGCGGCGCGAGTCGATCATCTGGCGGCCATCATATTGCCCTCGCTGCCACAGCCCGATCCGCCTTACGGATAACATTCCGCTGTTTGGTTGGGTGCTGTTGCGGGGCCGCTGCCGCGATTGCTGGCTGCCGATCTCCGTTCGTTATCCGCTGGTGGAACTGGCATTCGGCTGGATCGTGTGGGGGTTGTCCCAATGGGAACTGATCTCCGGCGGGGCCAATCTGCCGCTGCGACCGCTCAATCGCCTGGCGGGGGCCACCTGGGTGGTGTGGACGCCCGATTGGGAACTGCTGGCGATCTTTGGCTATCACGTGCTGCTGATGTTTCTGCTGGCCGCGTGGTCGCTCATGGCGTGGGACGGCCAACAGCCGACGCGCCGGTTTGCATCCTTTGCACTCGCAACCGGCGCCGGCCTGGCGGTGCTGATGCCGTCGCTGCATCCGCTGCCCCCCTTGGACCCGCAGGTTTGGCAGGTTCTAGTCGCGCCGGCCACGGCCGATCGCACTTTGGCGGGCCTGGGGGTGCTGGCCGGCATGGGATTGGGCGGAACGCTCGGAGCCTTGGCGGTTGGGCTGTCGCGAACGCGCAGTCAGCACCGCTTGAACGACGAAGTCTCAACATTGGGCGGTGACTCCACCGCTTCGCACGAAGATACCTCAACCGCGCACGATCGGTCTTCGGCCCCACAGAGTGAGAACCGGCCGCCAGGCGAAGCTGAATCGCAACTTGCGGACGAAGACGCACCCTCCATGACTGCAGCACCCATTGCGGCAGCGTCCGCGCGCACTGCCATTCCAGGGCCGCCCGAGGAGGAACACCAGGCGGGCATGCCGGGCGAACCAACCGAACAGGTTGCTGAAGCAATGACCGGCGACCAGGAGCCAACGAGCGAGACTGCCGTTTCGCCTCTGCCACAACGCCGGTTGGAAGTCCGCCGCTTGAACGCCATGCTCTCGGGGGCGACAGCGGGGGCCTTCTTGGGCTGGCAGGGGGTGCTGACTGCGTCCCTGCTCACCGCGATCTTGAGGGCTGCCGCCCGGCTCCCTTGGACCACGGCCCTATGGCCGGGCACGTTATTACTGGTTCTCTTGTGGCGGCCGCTGTGGCGTTGGGGATGGTCGCCTGGGGCCACGCTCAGTGCGGCCAATGCCGCGACGGCCTGGGGCACGCTGGCCCTGATGGTCGCCGTGGCCGCTGGCGGCGTGGTCGTTCACAAGTTTCGCCGCGCGCGGAGCCCAGCCCAGGGCACCTCGGGCTAATGCGGAATCGGCCCCCAACCCCGCGCTGGCTGAAACGTACCGCGCTGCGCAAGCAATTGCTATTTCTGTTCAAAGCACAGCAGTTGCGTGCGGGTGCGGAAATAGATGCGGCCGCCTGCAATGGCGGGCGTGGCCAGGCACGACTCGCCGAGGTCGTTCACCGAGAGGATTTCCAGCGAGGGCGAATCTTTCAGCACGACCACATAGCCGTTCTCGCCGACGACGTAAATCTTGCCGTCGCCGTAAATCGGCGAGGCGAAGTATTCGCCCGTGTTATCGATCCGCTTTTGCGACCACAGCGGTTGGCCGTCTTCGGTGCGGAAGCAGCTAGAGATGCCACCGCCTTTGACCACGAACATGCGGCCATTGACGACCAGCGGCGAGACAATGTGATCGGGGGCCCGGTTGCGGTGCTTCCACAGCAGGTGGCTTTCGGTGACATCGCCGCGCCCTCCGGCTTTCACCGCCAGGATATACTGGTCGGACGGATTGGCAGCGTTCCAGCGCGCCCCGCCAAAATTGTTTTCAGAGAGAAACGCCTGGTCGATTTCCGGACCTTCCAGCACGCCGTCGCCGTTGGTGTCGCCGCGGTCAAACTTCTTGAAGAACGCCTCGGGCACTTTGCGCTCGCCGACAAAGGCCTGGATTTCATCCTTGGTGAGCTTGCCGTCGTTGTTGCCGGTTTCTGCCCGATCGACTGAAGCCAACCACTGATTGGCAATTCCGCCGCTTTGCAGCGAGATGTAGATCACGCCATCGGCCACGGCGGGGGTGGTCTTGATGTTGCGCAGCAGCACGCGAGCGAACCATCGCTCCTGGCCCGTGTCTGGATCGTAGGCAATCAACTTGCCGGTGCCTGCGACAATCAGTTCCAGGCCGTTTTCCGTTTCGCAAACCACGGGATGCGAATAGTTCACGGCCATGTCGTCGCGGGCCACTTGCCACAGGATACGGCCATCGGCCTTATCCAGGGCATAGATAGCGGGATTCAGATCGTCGTCCTGGCAGAAGATCACCTTGTCTTCCAGCAGGATGGGCGACATGCCCGGCCCCCATTTGAACACAAAATACGGTTCGGGCAGTTTGCGCTGCCAAAGCTGCTCGCCGGTGGCGGCATCGCAAGCGATCAGGCCCAAGGTGCTGAAATAGAAGTACACCCGCGAAGCATCGGCGGCGCAGGTGGTGGCCGCATGGCTATTGGTCTTATGGATATCGGGCAGCAGGCCGGTATCGAACGCGCGGCGCCATAGCTCCTTGCCAGAGGCCGCATCGAAGCATACCAGCGATACTTCCTGCTCGCCGCTCATCTCCGAGATGAACAGCCGGCCGTCGGCCACGACCGGGGAACCGATGCCGTCGCCCAACTTGGCCGACCAGGCCAGGTTCTGGCTTGGGTCGAATTGGGCGGGCAGCGGTGCAGAATCGCTCGCGATGCCGGCACAATTGACGCCGCGGAATTGCGGCCAATCGTCGGCCAACAGCCCAGGCGGTTGGAACATGAGCGCCCCGGCAACCAGCGCCAGGCCGATCACGGTCAGCGGCCTGGACCGGCGGCCCGGTAAACGCAGCGACAGAAAGCCCTCGTGCAGAAAGCCGTTCGACAGAAAACGCTGGGTTGGAACGGCCTGGCAGGCAGGCGGCGAGTGGTACCGCTGGCAACGGACAGGTCGATGCTCGCTCATCCTTCCTCCTCATGCTCAATAGATACGGAGGCAACCGTCGGCCATGCCGATCACGCAAGTCACGTCGATTCTAAGTGGCTGTAGCTGCAATTACCAATAAAGAGTGGGTGGCTCGCAGCGGAGCTGCCGCGGCGTTCCCAGTCCGGCAAGGCAGGGCGAACCAGCCAGCAAGCGGCAGCCATTTGCCTTCAGCCATAAAGGGGGGGGCAGCGGTTGGCCGTGGCAATGCGCCGTGCCCCAGACGCCGCGGACAGGCTTTGACAAACCGACAGCGAACGAATAGATTTTGGAAGAGGGAAGCGCCGGCCCTATCTCGGCGCTTTTCCTTGCAATCCACGGGGGCGTAGCTCAGTTGGGAGAGCGCAGCGTTCGCAATGCTGAGGTCGAGGGTTCGACTCCCTTCGCCTCCACTGCCGTGGTCAAAGGCCACCTGCCAAAGCGGGTGGCCTTTTTGCATTCCGGTTGAGGATTTTGCCATCGCCTGGTGATTTAACCACACACCGGCCGTGCAGCCACTTGCACGACGACTCCCCCGGGGAAAAGGATTCGTTGGCACGCAATCTGCTGAGACGAATAGCCAAGGATAGTCTGCGCGCGTTTCAAACAGGACTTTGAGGATGAACGAGACTTTCAAGCGTCTGCTGGTGCTGGGCGGGGCCGGCACGGTTGCGGCGCTGGCGGTCCGATCGTTGGTCCGCCGCTCGCGCTGGTTCGATTTCCGCGGCCGTAGCGTGTTGATCACCGGAGGTTCGCGCGGCCTGGGATTGGTGCTGGCCCGGCAACTGGTCGATGCCGGGGCCCGGCTCACCATTTGCGCCCGAACGGCCGGTGACCTGGCCGAGGCGGAAGCGGAGCTGCGTGACCGTGGCGGCGATGTGCTGGCGGTGCCGTGCGATGTCCGCAACCGCGAGGAAGTCGACGAATTGGTGCAACAAGCGGCCGACCGCTTCGGCCCGGTGGAAGTACTGTTCAACGTGGCCGGCATCATCCAGGTTGGCCCGCTGGATGCCATGACGCGGGAAGATTTTGAAGAAGCGATGGCCATCAATTGTTGGGGGCCGCTCAACACCACGCTGGCCGTGTTACCCGCGATGCGGATTCGCCGCTGGGGCCGGATCGTCAACGTGGCTTCCATCGGCGGCAAGCAGGCAGTCCCTCACATGCTGCCCTACACGGCCAGCAAGTTTGCCTTGGTCGGGCTTTCCAATGGGCTGCGAACCGAGTTGTTGCGCGACGGTATCCTGGTCACCACCGTGTGCCCCAGCTTGATGCGCACTGGCAGTCCTCCCCGGGCGATCTTCAAAGGCCAGCACCGCAAGGAGTACGCCTGGTTCAGCATTGGCGGTTCGCTGCCGGGCATCACCAGCAGTGCCGAAGCGGCTGCTCGGCAGATCATCACCGCCTGCCAGAACGGCGACCGCGAAGTGATCGTTGGCAATCCGCTGTATAAGCTGACGGCAGTGGCACCCGGCCTGGTTCACCAGTTCATGCAGATCGTGGGACGACTGCTGCCGGAAATGGGCGGCATCGGCCAACATGCGGCGCGGGGGTACGAAAGCTTCTCGCGCCTCTCGCCATCAATCCTGACGAGCCTGGGCGACGCCGCGGCCCTGGCCAACAACGAAGGCGACTTTCGCCGCCCACGCTAAGGCCCGCCTCGGCTGCGGCGAAGGTGAGCCGAGCAGCCCGAGATGCCCCCCAAGCAACCATCGCCACCTTTCAGGCAGCCGCGGTCAGCGCCGTCAATCGAAGTTCAGATACAGCGATTCTTGGACTTTCTCCACCGGACCGTTGAGCACCTTGTGCACGGCCGAGTTGCCGCTATCCAGGTATACCTGGCGGCGATACAGGGACTTGGGCACGGCGTAGGTGAGATCGCGGTTGCCGCGGCGGCCATCGAAGGAAAGCGCCCAGCGCACCTCGCGGCGGTTCAATGCGTCGAGCACGGCGAACAACCGCTCGCAGTCCAGATTCTGCGTGTAGCGCTGGTGGTTGCCGGCATACGGCGGATCGAAATAAACGAAATCACCGCGCCGGGCATCGGCCACGGTGACCTCATAATCCTGGCAGACGAACCGCACGCCCTGTAATCGCGGCACCCAGGCCGCTACGGTATTTGCAAAGCGGTCGGGCTGCATCCCTCGCCGCGATAAGTGAAACGAATTGTTGAACCGCCCTGCCGCGTTGAACCGGACGATGCCGTTTACGCAGGTCCGCAGCAGAAAGTTCAAATCCAAAGGGTTGGGCGCGCGGTTAAACCGCTCGCGCACCCGGTAGTAATACTGCGGAAGCAGCGCCGGCTCGGCCGTTTTCGACGTGCCGGTGCGGGGTCTGGCTGGTGCGGCGGCCGAATTCCAATCTTCGCCCAGGCTATCGAGTTCTTGTTGGAGTAGCGTCCATTGGCGGCGATAGTCGGCGATCACCCGATCTGGGTTTGCCTGCACCAGTTGCCACAGTTCGATCAACGGGCCGTATGAATCGCCCGCCACTGTGCCTTCGCCCGCGGCATAATACAGCACCGCGCCTCCGCCCAAGAACGGCTCCAGGTACCGCTTGTGCGGCGGGATCAATGCCGCGATGGAGGCCGCCTGGCTGCGCTTGCTGCCGGTCCATTTCAAGAGTGAGGGCACGACCCGCCGTGAGTTCTTCGTTTCCAAGCATGGTTCCATCTTTGTCCCGTTCGATGGCATCGTGACGGAACCGGTGCGCGGTTTTTTCAGTTCCGTGGGTTGCTGTGCTGTTGGCGACCGGTGGCTGGCTGCCTCGGTTTGGGCGGCGCGGTTCAAACGCCGGGAAGCAATCCGCACGTACTGGGCGTCGGTCTCGGCGGCCAGAAAGTGGGCACCAAAGTTCCTGGCGGCCACGCATTCCGAACCGGAACCCGCAAACGGTACCAGCACCAGATCGCCGGGCCGGGCAGATATCGTTAGCATCCGCATCAATAGTCGCAGCGGCTTTTGCGTGGGATGCTTGCCGTGCTCCAGTTCCTCTCGGCCCTTGTTATTGGGGATGTCCCAAACGGTGCGCAGCTGCCGGCCGGGAACCTTGAGGGGATCCTCGGGGCATTCCATCGCCCGGGCGGCCTCGTAGTTGAAGAAGTATTGCCGCCGCTTGCCGCCGGTATGCGCCCAGAGGATGGTTTCGTGGCTGGCGGTGAGGCGGCGGCCCGATAAGTTGGGGAAACTGTTTCGCTTGTACCAGACGACTTCGTTGATAATCTCAATCCCCAGCAACTGGAGCGCCACGTTGAGAATGCCGGCATTGTGGTACGTGCCGTGAATCCAGAGCGAGCCTGTGGGCCGGACCACGCGCCCCAGTTCGCGTAACCACGTGAGCGTAAAGGCGAGGTAGTCGGCCAGGGGCCGATCGTCCCAAGCCGGCATGGCCTTCTGCCACGGCCCACCGAAACCCGGTAGCGGCGCCGTGGCGTCCCAAGACCAATGGCCTCCCTTGGCCAGGTTGTAAGGCGGATCGGCGATGGCCAGGTCGACGGAGGCATCGGGCAGGCTGCGGAGCATCTCAACGCAGTCCACCTGGTGAACCCTATCGATGGCCCAACCGTCCAGGTTGCCCGATGCTGGTTGATGGCGGCGGCTACCAACCGCCCGCTTCGCGCTGCGCTGGTCCATGCGCTCAGGCTCAATCGTATCGCAAGAGGTCGTGCAGGGCCCGGTCGCGAACGGTGAGTACCGGGCAGGGGGCAGCCCGGACCACGCGCTCGGCCACGCTGCCCAGCAGGATTCGCCGGAAGCCGGTGCGGCCGTGGGTGCCGATCACCAGCAGGTCGATCTGGTGCTTTTCGGCATACTGGACAATTTCTTCGACCGGATTGCCATAGCGGATCGCCTTGATGGCTCCCAGGGCGTTGATGCGGTCGCCCAGCGGTACTTCCTCGAACTGTTTTTCCGCCCCTTCTTTCAAGGTGCGGAGGAAGTTGATGGTTTGTTCGTCGGTGTCCTCGGGGGCCCCTTCCTGCCGCTCCAGCTCGTTGAAATATCTCCGGGCAGAATCGCCGTGGCGGGTGAAGTCGGGATGGGCCACGATATCGGCGACATCCTGCAGGATGTGCAATACGTGCAGTTGCAGGTTCAGGGTTTCCGCCAAGGTCACGCCGTACAGCAGCGCCTTCTCGGCAGGTTCGCTGAAATCGGTCGGCACACAGATGCTCTTCAACTCCAAATGCATAAAGCGCTCCGCTACATGAACCGTGGGATTCTCCCGCGAGTGAGGCGGCCGCTGGTGCCGCCGGGATGGCTGGTATTATACGGAATGTGTTTTGGCTCGCATCGGACGATCGGTCCAGCGGCCTGTTTCTTGGTGCGCCGGCCTCGGCGCTGCGCGGCCAAGTTAACCAGCGCCCCCCATTGGGGACGTGCATGTCCGAAATCCCGTCCCGCGTGGCAGTTGTTACACTGGGGGCTCGGCGATGACCGTGTCGAACCTTTCTTCCAACGCAAGGAACCTGGATGGCGTTGAAGTTTGCGAACGCTCTGATCGCCTGGCGGTGGCCGCTGCTGACAGTGGCAGCGCTGTTGACGGCGCTGGCATGGGGGCCCGCATCGCGGCTGGATTTTGATCGCTCGGTCGAAAACATGTTCGCGCCCGACGATCCGCTCTTGCCGCCCTATCGGCTGTTGAAGCGCACCTTTCGCGGCAACGAGATTGTGATGGCGGCGTACGTCGATCCGCAGTTGATGACGCCCTCGGGTTATCGCCGCTTGGCGCAGCTTACGTGGCGACTGGCGGCCGTGGATGGAGTTGCTGCCATCGACGGCCAGCCGGCCGTAATGAGCCTCACCACCACACCACTGGGCGAAGCTATTCTCGATCCGACCACGCCCGGCCGCGACGCACTGCTGCACCAGTTCGAAGGCTACCTGGTCGATGCCGCGCACCAGGTGCCGGCCGTGGTGGTGCTGCTCGATCCAGCGCGGACTTCGGCCCAGCGCGAGGCCGCGGTGCACGCGCTGCGGCAGGCCGTACAGGAGCATGACGAAAGCGGAGTGCTGGTGGGCGAGCCCGTGATGGTGGCCGAAGGCTTCCGGCTGATCGACGAAGACGGCCGGCGGCTGGGTGCCGTGGCCACCGTGCTGCTGATGCTGACCATTGCCCTGTGCTTTCGCAGTCTCCGCTGGGTGTTGATCCCGGTGGCCGTGGTGTATGTCACGCTCTTGTGGACCCAGGGCCTTTTGGTGGCGAGCCAGATTCGCCTGAGCATGGTCAGTTCGATGCTCTGGGCGATTATCACCGTGGTCGGCATCGCCATGGTGATTCACGTCATTGTGCGGTTCCGCGACCTGCGCGATGCAGGGACGGAACGCCGCGTGGCCTTGCGCACCACGATGGCCGTCCTGATGGTACCCATCTTTTGGGCCTGCCTGACCGATGCCGCCGGTTTCAGTTCGCTGCTGGCCGCGAGTGTGGGGCCGGTGAAAGACTTTGGCCTGATGATGACGGTCGGAGCCCTGTTGGCAATGGTCGCCCTGGCGGCCATCCTGCCCGCCATGGCCTTGACCGGACGGATCGACGGCGACCCTCACCGGCCCTGGGGTGACCGCTGGCTGCAAGGTGGGCTGCGGCGAATGCTCGAGGGCATCCTGCGCCATCCCTGGCGCGTGGTTGCCGCGATGACCATCGTGGGCTGCGGCGCGGTGGCCGGCATCCCTTGGCTGCAAGTGGAATCCGACTTCACCAAGAATTTCCGTTCTGGCAGCGAAATTGTGCGGTCGTATACGTTCGTCGAAAGCCGCTTGGGGGGAGCAGGAGTCTGGGATGTGATCGTGCCGGCGCCCGCTACGATCGACGAAGCCTATCTCGACAAGCTCCGGCAGCTCACCCACCGACTGCGAACGGAACTGGGCGACCCCGCCCTGGCGACAACCCTGGCCAAGCCCGGCAGCGCGCGAACGCCCGGCGAGTATCCGGCCGCAGGAGAGCCTATCGCCCGGGATACTGCCGCGAGGGAGACTGCCGCGGACGCAAGCGCCCGAGTGGGCCTCACCAAGGTGCTGAGCCTGGCCGACATCATCGACACGGCGCGGCAGATGCCGGTCCAGTTCGACGCCATGGCCCTGCTCCAAGCCAGGCTCACTCCGGGCGACGTGGCCTACGTGGCCGGGGCCTGGTGGGCGGGCGGCCGCGAAGGACTGTTGCGACGCCTGCCGCCGCAACGGCTGCTCAACGTGCTCGCGGCCCTGATGCCAACGGCCGTGGGTAGTGCCGTGGGGGAAGACCCCGCCTGGACCGCCCGCGGCATTTTGGGGGGCAGCCCGACCGCCGTGGCGGGGCCGCCTCGGTATTACTCGCGGATCATGCTCAGGGCGTACGAACGCCAACCGGCGGAAACCAAGAGCCGGCTGATCGCTGCCGTACAGTCCATCTGCAACGAGGCATTCGCCGGCGACATGCCGGCAGCCTCAACGTCGGCAAGCAGTGGAGAGAACACCGATTCGCAACCAGCAGGGGCACCGGTTGTGACTGGCTTCTTCGTGCTGCTGGCCAATCTGATCGAGAGCATGTTGCGCGATCAGTGGGTGACGTTCGGTATTGCCACCGTGGCCATCGGCGCCATGATGCTGGTCGCTTTCCGCAGCCTGACCTTGACACTCGTCGCCCTGGTTCCCAATATCCTGCCGATCCTGGTCATCAGCGGCGTGATGGGCTGGCTGCAGGTTTCCATCAACATGGGAGCGGCGATGATCGCGGCGGTGAGCCTGGGGCTGGCCATCGATTCCTCCATTCATTACATCACCGCATTTCAACGGCTACGACGCGACGGGTTGAATACCGACGATGCCTTGCAGCACGTGCAGCAAAGCGTGGGCATGGCGGTGGTGTTTTCCACCCTGTCGCTGATCGTGGGCTTTTCCGCCCTGTGTACGAGCGACTTTGTGCCGACGATGTACTTCGGCGTGCTGGTCGGCCTGGCCATGCTGGGCGGCCTGATCGGCAACCTTGTGCTACTGCCGGCGCTGCTCAAGCTCACACGCTGCTAAGACGCCCGCGTTGTCGGGAAACGCGGTGTTGCGAACCCTAGGCTGCGCTGCGTTCGCACCAGGTTGCCGCGACGGCGCATGGGCAAACCGCCGGACAGCGCACAAGCGCGCGAAACGATCGTCCGAGGAAGCCGGGCGAGGAAAACGCCCGATGCGACCGCGCAAGTCGTATCTGCGGTCAGTCCCAGCGCAGCGGTGCCTGCCAGGCTTCTTTCAGCGCGGCCAGTTCGGCGTCGATCACCAGCGGGGCCGAAAGCTCCGTCGGCGGGCCGGCGTCGTCTTCCACCGGTGCGGGGATGCCCACCACTTGCAACCGCGGTTCGTCGAGCACTTCGCCGATCAGGCTACATGGCAGGTCGGCAAACAGGGCCTCGAACGCTTCTGCGTGCTGCTCCGGAACCTCGCACAAGAACCGCGAATGGGACTCCGAGAACAGCAGCACCGACGTTGCTTGGGGGCAGGCGCAAAGCGGGTGGAGCGGGTCGCCGCTCCAGGCTTCGCTGAGTCGCTTGAGTTCCTGCTGCGATTGCAGATCGGGTTCAATTTGATGCGGAACCTGGGCGAGGAACAACCGCGCCCCCAGTCCTCCGGCAAATGCCGATTCGGCCGCCGCCGCAGCCAGGCCGCCGTCGCTCAAGTCGTGGCAACTGGCCACGAACTCGGCCGTGATGGCTTGGTGCAGGGCTTGGAACAGCCGCCGCGCCAGCTCCGTATCGACCTTGGGAACCTGGCCACCAGGGAGCGACTGCGTGAGCGCGAACTGCGAGCCGGCCAGTTCCTCGCGTGTCCAGCCGAGTTGGTAGAGGAAATTGCCAGGCCGCTTGAAGTCCATGGTCACGGCCTGGGAGGCGTCGTCCATCTGGCCCATTGCGCTGATCAGCAGCGTGCCCGGGATCGCGATCGGTTCGCCGCCCTCGGCGGGTCGGAATTCGTTGTAGAGGCTGTCCTTGCCGCTGATGAACGGCGTGCCTAGCGCGATGGCCACATCGTGGCAGGCCAGGGCCGCGCGGACCAGCGAGCCTAGCTGCTCGGGCCGCTCGGTGTTGCCCCAGCAGAAGTTGTCAAGGATGGCAATCCGGCTCGGATCGGCGCCCACGGCCACGCAATTGCGCACGGCCTCGTCGATCGCTCCAGCCGCCATGTGGTAGGGATCGAAGTCCCCGTAGGCCGGATTGATGCCGCAGCCGATCACAACCGCTTTTGGCGAACCGAGCACGGGCCGAATGACGGCGGCATCACTGGGGCCGTCGTTGTGAATACCCACCAGCGGTTTGACCACGCTGCCGCCCTGCACCTCGTGGTCGTACTGGCGGATCACCCATTCCTTGCTGCACACGTCGAGCGAACCCAGGATCGCAAGCAACTCCGGCGTGTAATCCCAGGAGTACTTGTCGGGCAGCGGCTGCTCGGTCACGGCGGGCGGTTCGTACACGGCCTCGCGGAGCACCTCGGGCCGGCCATCGTGCAGGAACGCCATCTCCAGTTCGCCGACCGGGTAGTTGTCGTACAGCAGGTTCAAGCGGCCCGTGGGGACAAAGGTGCCAATGGCCGTGGCCTCGACACTTTCCGCGGCGCACAGCGCGGAGAACGCTTCCCAATTTTCCGGTGGAACGGACAGCACCATCCGCTCCTGGGCTTCGGAGATCCAAATTTCCGTATAGGAAAGCCCGGCATACTTCAGTGGCACCCGTTCCAGGTGGACTTCGGCGCCGATCTTTTCGCCCATCTCACCCACGGCGCTCGAGAGGCCACCGGCCCCGCAGTCGGTGATGGCGGTGAACAGGCCGCGGTCGCGGGCCTGCAGAACGACATCGACGACCATTTTCTCCGTGATCGCATTGCCAATCTGCACGGCCCCCCCGGAAACGGTTTCGCTCTCGTGGGTCAGTTCCACGGAACTGAACGTGGCGCCGTGCAGGCCATCTTTACCAGTGCGGCCGCCAACGACCACGATCAGGTCGCCGGGTTGCGGCTCTTTGTGCGATTTGTCGCGCGGGATGATGCCGACATTGCCGCAGTACACCAGCGGATTGCCCAGGTAACGGCGATCGAAGCAGATGGCCCCGTTAACCGTGGGAATGCCCATCCGGTTGCCGTAGTCGCGCACGCCGGCCACCACGCCCCGCATCACGCGCCGCGGATGCAGCACACCGCGGGGCAGTTCTTCGGGAGGGAAGTCCGGTGGAGCGAAACAGAACACGTTGGTATTGCAGATCGGCCGGGCTCCCAGTCCGGTGCCCAGGCTGTCGCGGATCACGCCGCCCAGGCCGGTATTGGCACCGCCGTAAGGTTCGATGGCCGAGGGGTGATTGTGCGTCTCGACCTTGAAGACCAGGTTGTATTCGTCGTCGAAGCGGACAATGCCGGCGTTATCCTCGAACACGCTCACGCACCAGTCGTCGGCCCCCAGGTTTTGGCGAACCTGGACTGTGGCCGCAAAGATGGTTTCCTTGAGCATGTTCTCGAACTGCCGCTCGCCGTTCTCATCGCGATAGTGGATGCGGCCTTTGAGCGTCTTGTGACTGCAATGCTCGCTCCAGGTTTGGGCCAGCGTTTCCAGTTCGATATCGGTGGGGTCGCGGCCCAGTTTCTCGTAGTAAGCCTGGATGGTTTTCATCTCGGCCAGCGACAGCGAAAGATGCCCATCCCGGCTGATCTGCATCAACTCCTCGTCGCTGCGGCCGGCTAACTTGACCGTCTTCAGTTTGAATACGTACTCGCCGCCCAGCGAGAGCGACGTAAGCTCCAGCGGGCCGAACACGCATTGTTCGATGGCATCGTTCGCCAGAATGCGGCCCGCCAGGCGTTCCAGCGTCTCGCGGTCCATCGCGGGGAACCAATACTTGCGGAAGGTGCGAACTTCGTCGGCGGACAGGCCCAGGTCACCGATGGCGCGGCGGGCGCTCAGCGCCACCGGATCCATCACGCCCGGCTTGGGCAGCACATGCACCAGGTGCCGGAACTCGGGCGACGGCGGATCGGAGAGGACCGCGCTGCCCACCGGGGCCACGACGGTGCGCTCCGCCACGCCGTCGGCCAGTAGCTGCGCGGCCAACCGCTCGACGGCGTCCTGATCCAGGTCGCCCTGAACCAGGTACCCCCGGCCGCTGCGAACCTCCAGGCCGCTGGCCAGGTGCAGGTCGGCGGCTTCTTCGGCCACGCGGGCGCCATCCAGGTCGTGGCCAGGATCGGCCGGGTAGATGTCAATTTCCCAAAGCATCGCGTTTTTCTTTTCCCAGGATCAATTGTTCAAGGAGCCGGCCGTCATCGCCGTCTGCCAACGCGGCGCGAAACGCGGCCAGGTTGCGTTCAAAGTGTTCCAGCCCGTCGAGAAGCGCCTCCCGGTTGGCCAGCAGAATCTGCCGCCAAAGCTCGGGGTCGCCCGAGGCAACACGGGTGGTGTCGCGCAGGCCACCGGCGGAGAACTCCCACCAGGAGTCCGGGATTCCGGCGGACAGCACCGTTGCCAGCACGTGCGGCAAATGGCTCGTGGCGGCCAGTACTCGATCGTGCTCGGCCGGCGACATGATTCGGACGTTCGCCCCGACGGCTTCCCAGAGTGCGGTCGCCGCTTCTACCACGGCCGGGTCGGTGGCATCCTCGGGGGTAATCACCACCACCCGGCCGGCAAACAGGTCGGTCACTGCATGTTGTGGTCCCGATTTCTCGCTGCCTGCCAGTGGGTGGCTGCCCACGAAGCGCACCTGCTGCGGGACAAGCGCCGCTTGCCTGGCGAGCTCGGCAACCTGGGTCACCACGGACTGCTTGACGCTGCCGGCATCGGTAATGAGGGTTTCCGGCGGCGCGGCCGCGGCCGCGCACACCACATCGTGGGCGATGCGTGAAACGGGCGTACACACGACCACGGCCGAAGCCTCGCGGACCGCCTGCTCCAGGTCGGTGGTGACTTCATCGACCGCGCCAACTGCGAGAGCAGCGTCCAGGCTGCTGGCGCGGCGGCCAATGCCGATCACTCGGGCTGCCAGTTTCCGCTGGCGCAGGGCCAAGCCGAGCGAACCTCCGATCAGGCCCACCCCCACGATGGCGACAGTATCCCAACTCGGTGACGACACAGGCAGAACTTGCGTTGATAGCTAGCGCGGCGAGGTTTGTACGGCATTGTAGCAGACCGCCATATTGCGGCGCAGGGGGTGGAGGGCGCGGGGTCAGCGCGATGGCTAGCGGCGGCCCGCCGCCACCCCGGCGTGCGGGTGAGTGCCCCCCGAAAAACCGCTCTTCGTGCGGCCGCAACAAATCGCTATTCTACGCCGCCCCCGCAGCAGCCTCGCGTTGCGAGCGCAGGCTGCGCGATGTTGTGTGGGTGGTCTCTTTGCCCGGCCTCTTGTCCCTTTTGCCGGTACGGGACGGGAAGCCTCGCGAGTTTTCGAACCTGGCGTGAGGAGATAACTATGTTTGTTGCCGCATCCACTGGCTGTTTTCCGCATCTGCCCCTGGATGCCGCCATCGATCGTTTGAACAGCTTGGAGTACAGCCGGGTTGAGATCGCCATCTGGGAGCGCGGCCATCAGTTGAAACCTTCGGAAGTGGCGGCCGACCTGGACCATGCCATTTACGTGTGCCGCGACACCCATCGGCTCACGCCGGTGGCTTACTACGTGGACATTGAACCGGGCGAGCAGTTCTTTCCGCACTTCTATGCCTGCTGCCGCCTGGCCAAGGCCACGAAGGTGGTGGCCCTGGTCGTCCGTGCCAGCGAAGTGGGAACACCCTTCAACGAAGAAGTTGAACGGCTGACTGAGATGGTGCGGCTGGCATCCGCCGAAGGCGTCCGCGTGTGTGTGAAGACCGAATCGGGCCGCATGACCCAGGACCCCGACGTGGCCCTGGTGCTGTGCAAACATATCCGCGGCCTGGGGGTTTCCCTCGATCCCAGCCATTTCATCTGCGGGCCGTACAATGGCGCCCAGTACAACCAGCTCCTGCCGTACGTGTCGCACGTTCAGCTTCGCGATACCACGCCCGAGAAACTGCAAGTACGTGTCGGCCAAGGGCGGGTGGAATACGGCCGCCTGGTTGCCCAACTGGAGCAGTTCCAATACCAGCGGGCGCTGTGCGTCGACATCGTGGATGAGCCCGATTCGGGCATCGACCACCTGGCCGAGCTGCGCAAGATGCGGCTGCTGCTGGAAAGTATGCTGTAAGGAGCGCCGGGTTTCGTCCCCGGTAGCGCTGAGCCAAAGTACACCAAACCAACGAAGGCAGGGTGCCATGCCGCGCATGGCGCCCTGCCTTCTTGCAATGCTTGCAGTTGGTGCCGGGCTGCGCCCCCAAAAAGGGGCCAGGCCTGCGAATGCTGGCAGGCGGCCTTATCCCAGGGCGGTTGCGCCGGGGCGGCCGCTTTCGACCACAAACGCGGAGCGCGTGATCAGCGGGGCGCCGGGCCGGTCGATGTACTCCACCACTTGGTAATCGCTCTGCCACTGAGTGGGCGTCACCGTGCAGGAGACATAACCCCGCTCGCGGTTATAGAACCGCGTGAAGGGGTTGGCCGCCAGCATCTTCTCAACCGGCTCCAGGTCGCGCGAGCCGTTCCCGCCGGAACTGATCGAAGTGCCAACGAACTCCGTTGCCACCACCGGATCGTCGTCGCGGTCGAAGTCCACCTTCAGGTCGTTCACCCAGTTGCTGTGGATATCGCCCGTGAGAACCACGGGATTGGTAATCTTGCGGGTGCCCAGGAAGTTGAGCAGTCGCTTGCGGGCGACCTCGTAGCCTGCCCATTGGTCCATGCTGAACCGCGGCAACTCGGGCGTGTTGCGATTGGCGCGGCCGACCATCACCTGCTGGGCCAGCACGTTCCACTGGGCGGGCGATTCGAGCAGGCTGGCCATCAACCATTGCTCCTGCTTGTCGCCCAGCATGGTGGCGCGCGGATCGAGCACCTGGTACTTGATGGCTTTCAGGCCATCGCCATTGGGCTGGTCGCTGCGGTATTGGCGCGTGTCGAGCATCTGAAACTCGGCCAACCGGCCGAACGGGATCGTGCGGTACAACTGCATGTGCGGACCGCGCGGCAAGCTCCGCCGCCGCAGCGGCATGTGCTCGTAATACGCCTGGTAGGCGTTGGCCCGGCGAAGCAGGTATTCGTCCGGCGAAACGTCCAGTTCCTCCGAAACATCGCCGGCGCAGTTGTTGTCGAACTCGTGATCGTCCCACACCACCAGCCAGGGGCAGAGTTGATGCGCAGCCTGGAGGTGCGGGTCGGTCTTGTACTGCGCGTGCCGATTGCGGTAGTCCTCCAGCGTGTAGAGCTCCGGCCCGTGGTGCTGGCGGACCTGGGTTTCGTTGCGGCCGTACTCGTAGATGTAGTCGCCCAGGTGGATGATCAGGTCGAGGTCTTCCTTCGCCATGTGCTCGTAGGCGGTGTACAGGCCGTGCTCGTAGTGCTGGCACGAGGCGAACGCGAACCGTAGCCGCTCGGCCAGCACGTGCCGCGGGGGCGTGGTCCGCAACCGGCCGATGGGACTGTCAGCATCGCCAATGCGGAAGCGGTACCAGTACCAGCGGTCGGGCTGAAGCCCTTTGATTTCGACATGGACCGAGTGCGCCAATGCCGGGGTGGCGAAGGCGGTGCCCCGCTGCACCACCTTCTGCATGTTGTCGTCTTCGGCAACTTCCCAATGGACCTCGTAAATTTCCGGGGGTACGCCGCCACCGTTGAGCGGTTCGGGAGCTAGCCGTGTCCAGATCACGGCGCCGCTGGGCCACGGATCGCCCGATGCCACCCCAAGTTGAAACGGATCGTTCGAGAACCGGGCCCGTGCCGTTGCGGCTTGGGCCATGGAAACCCCCAGCCATGGCAAACTGGCCAGGGCAGCGCCAGAGAGAATGAACTCGCGCCGGGTCTGCTCCGATGGCAGCAGGTTCGTACCTCGTTTTGTCGTCATGCCAACTCCCACTCGCCGAAACCACGTAACCTCTTTGCCCTATCGCATCGCCCCCGGGGGGGCGAAACGCTAACAGCATAGGCCGCCGTCATGGCAAACTCCACCAGCATTTGATGGCGCCGCAGAGCCGTAGGTCCGGCTCTGCCGGACGCAAGACGGGTAGCATGGGGACTACACCGGGGCCCTAAAACGGGAGTTCTTTTGGGCGGAAGAAGTCCACCAG
>CAZEEG010000005.1:37428-58265 GCA_964511065.1 uncultured Pirellulales bacterium
GGACTACACCGGGGCCCTAAAACGGGAGTTCTTTTGGGCGGAAGAAGTCCACCAGTCGCCCGGCCGCCGAGAGCTGCAGGTCCTGCCAGCGGGCGATCGGCAGCTCGATCACGGCCAGGCCCGCCGTGGGAAAGTGTTCCACCTCGCCGGTGAGGTGGGTCAGCAGCGATTCCAGACCTGGATTGTGCCCAATGACCATGACCCGATCCACCGGTTCATCGACGCCGCGCAGCGTGCCTACGTAAGCGTCGGGCGGAGCCAGGTACAGGTCGTCGCACAGCAGCGGTTCGCCTTCGTACTCGGCGGCCCTGCAAACCCTGTTGAGAGTTTGACGTGCCCGAACCGCCGTGGAGCAAAGGATCAATTCCGGCAGCAGATCGCGTTGCCGCAGCAGTTGGCCGATCCGGGGGGCGTCGCGTTTGCCCCGAGGGTTGAGCGGGCGCTCGTGATCGTCCAGCGACTCATCGTCCCAACTGCTCTTGGCGTGGCGAAGGAGGAGCAGGGTTTTCATGCTTCGATCCACGGGTCGGGCACGATCGGATCAGCCCACCTGGCGGCGGATCCCAGAACCGGCTATGCATTGGTCGCTTTACGCGCGGCTTGCCGCGCCAGCCCCGCGGCGCCGATATAGCCGGCATCGCCGCCCAGATGCGCGAAGTCGATGGTGGCGCGCTCGGCCACGACGGGAAACGCCCGTTCCTTGACTTCCTGAATGACGCGCTGGAGGAAGCGTTGGCCCAGCGGATCGTCGGCGCCGCCGAAGGTCATTGCACCGCCGAGCACCACGCCGGTGGGGTCGATCATGTGCAGCATGGTCACGATCCCGATACCCAGGTATCGAGCCGTTTCCATGATGATCTGTTCGGAGAAGTCGTCGCCGCGGTGGGCTTCTTCGGCCAGCATCAGCGGCGTAAGTTCTTCGCCGGCATCGACCCTGGCCAGGACACTGGTCTGCGGCCGTGCTTGCAGGGCTTCGTGCGTACGATGGATCACCGCCGTCGCGCTGGCGTAGCCTTCCAGGTGGCCTTTCTTGCCACAGGGGCAGGTGCGGGCGTCTGGGTTCATGTCGATGATGACATGCCCCCCCTCAGCGCCGTGGCTGTTCTCGCCCTCGATCATGAAGTCGCCGATAATCACGCCGCAGCCAATGCCGGTCCCCAGCGTGAGCAGCATCATGCTGTGGAAATCGCGGCCGCGGCCCACCCAGTATTCGCCGTAGGCGGCCGCGTTGGCATCGTTGGCGAAGGTGACGGGAAACCCGCTGTACTCGGCCACCCGATCGCGGATGGGAAAGTTGAACCAGCCCGGCAGGTTGTGCGGCCGGATCAACATACCGGCAGGCACGTCCATGGTGCCTGGCGATCCGAGCCCTACCCCGGCGATCTGGTCGGGTTTCAGTCCGGCTTCGCCGATGACGCGATGCACGGCGTCGGCCATGCGGCGGGCGCCGTCGTCGGGACCGCGTTCGGTTTCGGTGGGAATGCTGAAGTGGCACAACGTGCGGCCGAGGTCATCGACCAGCCCTACCTTGATATTCGTCCCCCCCAGGTCGACCCCCACGAAATAGGGCGGCTGTGCTTCAGCGGCGGTAATGAAACTGGTGTGGGACATATCCAAACGAAGACATCGGCCAGGGATCCGCGGCGAGGGCGGCGCTGCCGCTCGCAAACGGCTGAGTATACGGCGTGGGTCCCAGGGGAGCAATCGACCCAGCCCCCGGTAACGGCGTCTCGATACCGCTGGGCCCTTCCACGGCCGCGTAAACCAAGAACGCCCCGAACAGCACCGCCACCACCGCCAATGCCCGAATCACTGCTTGCGGTTGGTCCGCCCACCACTCCGCAAACTGGGCCAACCGCAGGTAGCCCAAGGCTGCAACGGCAATCGCCGCTGCCATGGATGCCACGCCCAGCACCTGGAGGGTGCGAGGGAAGCGGCTTTCCGGCGCGGCAACCAACAGCACGCCCCCCAACGTCAGGCGAAAGCCGATCGCCCAATACATGCCGGCGGGCGTGGCCCACAACGACTGCACGAATCGCACCAGCGCTGTCGGAGCGGCAACCCCGACAAACCCCAGGGCAATGATGAAGCAGCCAAAAATGGCAACGGCGATCAGCATGGCGGTTTCCCCCGGCCTGTTTGGGCGTGTCGCACAGCGCAAGCGGAATCGCGCAGCGCAAGGCGCCACAGGTGGCCCGTGGCCCAGGGAGTTCTGGTGCTGAAAGTTCCGTTCCAAACGGCTGAAAACCGCGCCGAGGACAGAGCACGCCTACCGGCTCGGCCCTGGACCGTTTGGGCAGCACACCGCTGCCAGTTGGCCGGCCGGTTCCAGAGTCTTAGGCGGATGTCCCACGCGATCCGCGGTAGGTGCGCCCTTGTGTGTAGCCTGCGCGGTTTGCGGCTACTGCCGCTGCTTGGAGTACTTCAGCAGGCTGCGCAGGTGCAGCTCCACGCTTTCTGCCAGCTTGTTGGGGTTGTAGCCGCCTTCCAGCAGGCTCACGACCTTGCCCTCGCAGTGCTGCTGGGCCAATTGGCAAACAAACTCCGTCAGCTTGCCAAAATCCTCGGTTGTCAATCCGAGCGAGCCGATGGGGTCGTCGCGGTGGGCGTCGAAACCGGCGCTGATCAGCACCAGTTGCGGCTTGATCTTCCCGGACAACGCTTCCAGCTTCGAGCGGAACTGGTCGAAGTACTTCTCGCGCGGCGTGCCGAACTCCGTCGGCACGTTGACCGTGGCGCCCAGGCCGTCGCCTGTCCCGGTTTCCGTGTCCTGGCCTGTGCCCGGGTAAAACGGCCAGCGGTGGATCGAGAAGAAGCCCACCGTGCCATCCTTCCAGAAGATGTCTTGGGTGCCGTTGCCGTGATGCACGTCCCAGTCCACGATCAGCACGCGGTCCAGCCCCTGTTGCCGCGCGTAGCTCGCCGCAATCGCCACGTTGTTGAACAGGCAGAAACCCATCGCCTTGGCCGGCAGGGCGTGGTGGCCGGGCGGCCGAACCAGGCACAGTGCCGTGGTATCCTCGCCCGACATCACGCGGCGGACCGCATCGAGCGAAGCTCCCGCGGCCTGCAGGGCCACACGGTAAGACGCCGGCGAAACGACCGTGTCGGGATCAAGCCGTTCACCGCCGCGGTTGGCTGCCTTCTCCACCTCCACGATGTAGTCGCGACCATGCACCAGCGATACCTGCTCCGCGGTGGCCGGCTTCCACTGCGGCCGAGTGCAGGCCTCAATGAGCTTCTGCTCCTGGAGCCGAGCAGTGATGTGCGTTAGCCGCCTGGAGTTCTCGGGATGCTGCCCGGTGTCGTGGTCCAGAAAACAAGGATCGGTGTAAAGCAACGTCATGGGTAGAGCCGTCAGCCTTAGGCAACGAACGGTGACAATCGGACGTAAAACTCAGCCGTAAAACAATGCGCGGTAACCGCGGGCGGCAAAGTGGCAGTGCCGCGCTGCACGATCCGCGGCACCGTCTTGCACCCGATGTGGGGGGGGCGGCCAGGTAGGGACGCCTCCCCCTATCCTGGCCTATCATAGTGGCTTGGCGTATCCTGGTCGAACTTCGTTCACGCCACCCTTGCACGCTCTGCCAGTTGCGATGGGACCATCATGAGTTGCCTTGAATGCCCGAAGCCGCTGAATCAGCACCCGCGGTCGCTGGTCGGCAGCGATTCCTTTGGCGAAATTGCCCGTCTGGTTGCTATCTACTGGCTGGCCGTATCAGCCTGGATGGTGCTTGGCACAGCGGCCTCCGCCGGCAATCCGCACGGTAACGGCCAGTTCGTCCGGTTGAAGTACGGCCAGGAGAACCTCGTCACCGACCTGGCGGTAGGGCTTTGGGCGATTCCCATTGCCGTCGATTACGACGGCGACGGCGATTTGGACCTGGTGGTCTCGACGTCGAACAAGGCGACACCGGGCGTCTACTTTTTTGAGAATCCCGGCGGTTCCAAGCTGCCCGTCTTTCGGCCGGCGCGACGAATTGGCGATGCCCACGGCAACGTGATGGCGGCCTGGAATGCAGGGCAAGCCGTGGTCTGCACGCCGGCCCGGTGGCACGATGACTTTCTGACCAAGGGCCTTTCGGCCGGGCGCCCGCTGCCGTTCAAACCGCCGTTTCATGTGGGCCGCGCCAACCAGTGGCAACTGCTCGATTACGATGGTGACGGCGTCCGCGACCTGGTGATCGGTGTGAGCGATTGGCGCGAGTACGGCTGGGACGATGCCTACGATCCAAGCGGCCGCTGGGTCAACGGGCCGCTTCATGGGTATGTCTATGTCGTCAGGAACCATGGCACCGACGAGCGGCCCCGCTACGGCGAGTCTGAGCAAATCCAAGCCGGCGACGGGCCGGTGGACGTGTATGGCTGCCCTTCGCCCAATTTCGCCGATTGGGACGGCGACGGCGATCTGGACCTGGTGTGCGGCAGTTTTCTGGACCACTTTACGTTCTTTGAGAACGTCGGCACGCGGCAGCAGCCCCGTTATGCGGCCGGCCGCCGTTTGCAGCACGATGGCCGCGTGATTCGCATGGACCTGGAAATGCTTCGGGTAACGGCCTGCGATTGGGACGGCGATGGCGATGTCGATCTGATCGTGGGCCAGGAAGACGGCCGCGTGGCGTTGATCGAATGCCGCGGTTTCGACCGTGAGGCAGGGATTCCCCGGTTCAAGCCGCCGGTCTTTTTCCGCCAGGAAGCCGACTACGTGAAGGTGGGCGTCCTCAACACGCCCAGCGCGGTCGATTGGGACGGCGACGGCGATCTGGACCTGATTTGCGGAGACACCGCCGGTTACCTGCATCTGGTGAAGAACCTCGGCGGCCTGCATGCCGATGGAACCCCGCGGTTCGCCCATCCCCAGCAGCTAACCGCCGCTGGGCAAGTGATCCGCATCCAGGCCGGCGAAAACGGTTCGATCCAAGGCCCTGCCGAGGCCAAGTGGGGGTATACGGTGCCGGCGGCCGGCGACTTCGATGGCGATGGCCTGCCAGACATCGTCATCAATTCGATCTGGGGCGAGATTCTGTGGTATCGCAACATCGGCACGCAGCAAAGCCCTAAGCTGGCCGCGGCGCAAAACGTGGAAGTCGCCTGGGAGGGGGCGCCGCCCAAGCCGGAGTGGAATTGGTGGGAACCGCGCGGGCGTTCGCTCGTCACCCAGTGGCGCACCAGCCCTGTGCTGTACGACATCAACGGCGACGGGCTTGCCGACCTGGTGATCCTCGACCATGAGGGATACTTGGCCTGGTATGAGCGGTTCCGCGAGCCTGGCGGCGGCCTGGCGTTGAAGCCGCCCCAGCGAATCTTCGCTGACGAGCAAGGACAACCCCTGCGGCTCAACCCGGGCCGTGCCGGCAAGAGCGGCCGGCGCAAGCTGGCGCTGGCCGATTGGGACGGCGATGGCCGCGTGGACCTGATACTCAACGGCATGAACGCCGAGTTTTGGCGGAATGTTGGCACCGGAAACCAGTGGCGGTTCCGCAACGAAGGGCCGGTTTCACAGCTTCGGTTGGCAGGGCATACCACCTGTCCCACCGTGGCCGACTTCGATGGCGATGGGCGGCCCGACCTCATCTTGGGGGCCGAAGACGGTTTCTTCTATTACCTGCCTAATCCTTGGGCAGCAGATGCTTCAGCCGCCGCAAGTCAGCCGTAGCGCAGACGACCAAACTGGCAGCGCTCCCCCCACCCTGGCACCCTCTCTTAATGCCTGGTGCCGCTGGGCCGTGCGGCACGCAGCCCCCGCGTGTGCGTGGCAGTTCTTTTGGGTGGCATGCAAGGTGGGCGGGTAAAGGAAAGTCGAATCTCTGTTGCGTTTTAGGACAGTTGTCGCCTTATGGAGCAGCGTATGTTGCGATTTGGTGACATCCCAGGTCCGGCATACAGCAGCCTGGCAGGTTCGCGACCGTAGCGGATTTTCCCAATCTGGCAGTGAACCTAATGCTTTGATTGCAAGTCCTTAAATGAAACCGCCGCAGGGCCGCAAAGTTTGACAAATTTGACGAAAATGGCCCGCGGCATGGCCTTTGCATAACTGGCCGAACAATCAAACAACTTCGGCAACCGCCGAACTGATATAAGGTGGGAATCATGGCCGCAACCTTCCAAACCGTTCAGATCGCCAAAAGGCTGGTCGAGGCCGATGGGTATCTCGAGTTGGGGATGCCCGCCCAGGCTTTGGAGCGGTTGCAACCGCTTTCCACCGACGGCCCGTTCGGCAGTCTCGTTTCTTACATGCGCGGCCACGCGCTGCAGATCGAGGAACGTTTTGAGGCCGCCGCATCATATCTGGAGGCGGCCGCCAAGGAACTGCCCGAGCCATTGGCCAAGCAGATCTGGCTGGAGTTGAGCGAGTGCTACCGCCGCGCCGGCTTCATCAGCCATGCGGTCAACTCGCTCGGGTCGGCCCGCGGCGCTTCCAGCACCCCCGCTCCCGGTGCCGGCGAGAAGTTGTAATCGGCCCAGGCATGGAAAGCCGGGATCATTCCCGCCGGTCGGTCACTCCTCAATCGCAAAGATGCGCCGCCAGTCGCGCTGCATGCTGACAACGTGCCAACGGCGGCGCTGCGCCTCTTCCATTAGCGAATCAGGGAAGGGCCCCACGCGTGAATCGGGGCCGTAGTTGTATTCCCGCTGCGCGTCGTCGTGGTGGATCAGCATCATCAGCCGAGCCCCTGATCCGGCACCCGTCCACTGGAGCATTTCGCGATCGCCGATGGAGTTGCCAAAGGCCAGCACGGGCCGCCGGCCAATCATCAGGTTGATCCCCTCAGGCTTGCCCGGGCCATCGTCGATCAGGATGGACTTGGGCAATTTGACCAGTTCGGGGCGGCCATCGTTGGCGTAGGTGTACCGGCTGCCGGCGGCCGAACCAACCACTTGCTCGGGAGGCACGCCGTAAACTTCTTGGGCGAACGCCCGCACGAATTCCTGCCCTCCGCCGGTGACAATATAGGTGCGGTAGCCGTTGGCCCTGAGATACTGCATCAGCTCCAGCATGGGCTGGTAGACCAGTTGGGTGTAAGGCCGTTTGAACCGCGGATGCCGCGCGATCTTGAGCCACCGCCGCACCTCGTCGTGGAACTGCTCGATCGTGATGCCGCGATGGGTTTCCGCAACGACCGTGGCGAAGTCTTCGATGCTGAAATCGGCCAGGGCGGCCTCGCCCTCTTCCAGCAGGGCTTGGAACGGCTGTGTCGTCTGCCACTTCGGATGCTTCGCCGCCAGGGCTTTCACCTGCTGGGCCGCAAAGACCACCTGGGTATAGAGCGGTTGCTCGACCCATAAGGTGCCGTCGTGATCGAACGTGGCGATCCGCTCGCTGGGTGCGACAAAGGAGCGGCTTTGTTCATCGGTCGTGTCGCGGACAAACTGCACGATCGCCTTCTTTGCTGGCCCATCGTTCCACGACGGCAGGGGGTCCTTCTCGGCCGAGGCCAGCGGCGCGAGGTTCCACACCCCGGCGGCCATCAGCACCAGCAGCCAGCGGCCTGGCAGCACAATGGAAGCAGCACGCATGGGCTTCGTCTCCGTGGAAGGGGTCGAGGTGCGGACCCAGCAGCGATGATTTCTTGCGGCGGCAAACGCTTGTGTGGTGTCAAACGCCTGTGGGGTGTCAAACGCTGTGTGGAGGTATCCGGTGCTGGTGCCGCGTTGCCAGTGCGGCATCCTTCCCGCAAGTGTAGCGTGTCGGCTGCTCGGAGGGGCGCGGCTTGTTTCGTCGTCACGCGGCCAAGCGGGTTGCACATCGATTGGGAAGCGACTGCCCGCGGAGCTTGCACGGCTGCCCCGCCGCTAGCATTTTTGCTGTTTTCGGCGGCTTGCGGCGATGCACGAACGAGGAGTCCATTTGCCCGCTGATCCACGTTGCCGTGCGGGAAAAAGCCGGGCCGGCGGCGGTTCGGCAGCGACGTGCGGCCGAGCTGTCCGCGTCTGTGGCGCGCCGTTTGCAACGGCAGCACGCACGTTTTGATGGTCACGCCCACCGCCCGCCACTGGCACGCCCTCCTTCACCGGCGGTACGCCGCAGTGCCGTCATCTTGTTCACCATCGCATGGCATCGTCGGCCACATGCCTCATTGGCCGCCTGTCCCCTGCACCGCAAACCGCCCAGGAGGGTCGCGACGATGAATCACGGATTCTTGATCGACATGGATGGCGTAATCTACCGGGGTTCTCAGTTGATCCCTGGCGCGGACCTTTTCATCCAGAAGCTGCGCAACCTTCAGATTCCTTTTCTGTTTCTGACCAACAACAGCCAGCGCACGCGGCGCGACGTTGCCACCAAATTGCGGCGACTCGGCATCGACGCCCAAGAACAGCATATCTTCACCTGCTCGATGGCCACCGCCCGCTTCCTGGCTGCGCAAAAGCCCGGCGGAACCGCATTCGTGATTGGAGAAGGCGGCCTGCTCCATGCATTGCACCGCAATGGCTACTCCATTGTGGACACCGATCCCGATTACGTGGTCGTGGGCGAAGGCCGCACCGTTACGATGGAGCAGGTGGAAGCGGCCGTGCGCATGATCGCTTCGGGCGCTAAGCTCATCGCCACCAACCTCGACCCCAACTGCCCCACCCAAGACGGCATCCGGCCCGGTTGCGGCGCCATCGTGGCCATGCTCGAAGCCGCGACGGGCGTGCAAGCCTTCAGCCTGGGTAAGCCCAGCCCGATCATGATGCGCGCCGCTCGAAAGCAACTGGGGCTTTCGGCCGCCGAGACCACGATCGTGGGCGACACCATGGAAACCGATATCCTGGGCGGCGTGCAGATGGGGTACCGGACCATTCTGGTTCTGACGGGCGGCACGCGGCGCGAAGACCTGATGCGTTATGCCTACCGGCCGGATCTCGTGGTCGATTCCGTGGCCCAGTTGTGCGAATCCGCTTTGCTGCTCGACGCTTCTGCGATCGATGGCGCCCTGCTGCCCGCCGCGCCCTAGGGGATAAACGGCCGCGGGGACATCGCCCGGCGCGCTTCAAGACGGTCGTTTCCTTTGCGCGCGAAAGCTTGACATCGCGCGCCGCGGGGCGGAAAGTGACCCCTATTGCGGACGGTGTGCAACGCGGCCAGCGGTCTGCGGCACGGCAACGTGGTGGCCATCGGCACACGCCGCACCGGGCGTCCGCGCGGCTACCGGTCGCATTGCTCGATCGGCACGCCGCAAAGCCGCTGGCCCAGTTGCGGCTTCGCGGCACTGCCTGGGGAGTGCTTGCGGCCCCTGGAGCCATCCTGACCAAACTTTCTTTTACCGCGGGAGTGAGCGATGCGCGTCTGCCGATTCCATCACCAGGGACAAACGCACCGTGGTTTCTATTACGACCAGTCCGTGGTTTCCATCGCGGCGGCCGCCAAGACCTACGGCGAGGCGACCGGCAAGTCGCTGGCCATCTCCGAGGACGACTGCCTGCTCCCGCTGCTTCCCTGCGGCGACGACTTCGAATCTGCCCGGCAGTTGAGCGCGTGGGTTGAGGAGAATCGTTCCAAGCTGCCGCAGGGCGTGGTGCTGGCGGCGGCCGACGTCAAGCTGCTGGTGCCGATCGCGGCTCCCAAGAAGATTCTGCTGTTGGCCGGCAACTATGCCGAACACATTCGCGAAGGTGGCGGGGTGGCCGCCGAGCGGCGCGAAACGTTCCCCTACGTGTTCATCAAGCCCCCCACCACGCTGACCAACCCGGGCGATCCCATCAAGATTCCGGAGGTGTCGCCCGACCACATCGATTGGGAATTGGAACTGGCCGTGGTCATCGGCCGCAACACCAAGGGCGTCTCGGAAAGCGAGGCGCTCAAGTACGTGGCGGGCTACACGGTGGTGAACGACATTTCAGACCGCCGCTACCGCCCCAATCCCGGCCGCAAGGAACGCCGCAACGACGCTTTCTTCGACTGGCTGCACGGCAAGTGGCACGACACGTTCTGTCCAGTTGGGCCGTGTATCGCATCGGCCGACGCCATTTCCGATCCTCAAACGCTGCCCATGAAGCTGACCGTCAACGGGGAAGTCAAGCAGGACGCCAGCACGGCGCAGCAGATCTTTCCCGTGGCCGCGGTGATCGAGTTCATCTCGCGCAGCGTGACCCTCCAGCCCGGCGACATCATCGCCACGGGCACGCCGGCCGGGGTGGGGAATACCACGGGAACGTATCTCAAGCCCGGTGATAAGGTTGAGGCCACCATCGGCTCAATCGGGACGCTGGCCAACCCGGTACAGTAACGAGCACGCGGCCGCTGGGAGGCAGCTACGGCGGCCCCCGGGGCCGATTTCTTGCCGACCGATTGCGCGCTTGCGCGGCGGCTGCGCCGCGCGGCCGTACATTTCCCCTGCGCGCTCCAGATTGCGGCGGGGTGCCGCGTGCGCCGCCCAGCGGGCGCGGGGTACCCTATCCGTCGCTGCCGCTGCGGGGTACGATTCACATACACGGGCACAATTGTCACCAGACCAGTTTGGGGAGCGGGCCCATGGCAGGGAAGAAGAGCGCACCAGGAAAAGCGGCCGGCCGCGAGAGCGGCGTCGCTGCCGTTACACGCTGGAAGAACCAGGATCAACTCGAATTCGATATCGAATTCTACGACCGCATCCTCGAACGCGATCCCGATCAGGTCGAGGTGCTTCGGGTGCAGGGCGAGTTGCTGTCGCGGCGTGGACTGCATCGCCGCGCTTTGAAGGTCGATCAGCGGTTGGTCCAGTTGCGCCCCCTGGACGGTGTCGCCCACTATAACCTGGCATGCAGCCTGGCCCTGTTGGGCCACGCCGAGGAAGCGCTCGCCGAACTGTGGCGCGCGTTCGACGTGGGCTACTACGACATTGTCCACCTGGAGTCAGACCCCGACCTGGAAAGCATCCGCGACCTGGAAGGCTACCAGGACCTGCTCCGCGCCTACGGCAGCCTCGCCGACGACGAACCGCTCGAAGGCGACCTTCCCGAGGATTTCGAGGAACTGGATGAGCTGGATGTCGAATCCCTGCTGGGATTGGACGACGATCCGGCCGGCGAGGACGAGTTCGACGAAGAGCTTGAAGGCGACGACCTGGACGAGTGCTGAACGCCGCCCTGCTGGTCAGCGGGCGATCTCTTAACCGCGCCCGTACGATTCTTATCTTTTGACGCCTGCGCGTGATTCGGCCCCCCCGGGGGGCGCGTGAAGCGAGCGGTACCGGTGCAGCCGCGCCGCGCGGACGATGTCTGCGCGCTGTGAACTGAGTACGGGCTGTCCACCCAAGTGCACGCGGTGACGCAAGTGCGCCTTGGCAGACGGGGCCGTGGGCCGATACCATAGCCGGTGCCGTTAGTGCGGCGGCGCTGCGCCGCCGGATGCTTCGCCCCTCGCATCGATGAACGTCTCCCCCATGGTCGAACTTGCCACGCAGATTCAGGAAGCCGTTGTCCGCATCCGCGAAAACTGGTCCGGCGAGGCCCAGGTAGGCATCATCTTGGGGACCGGGCTGGGCGAGGTGGGGCAAGAGATCGAGGCCGAAGTCACCATCCCTTACGAATCCATCCCGCACTTTCCGCGCTCAACCGCCATCAGCCATGCCGGCAACCTGATCATTGGCCGCCTGGAAGGGAAAGTGGTCGTGGCGATGGAGGGCCGGTTCCACGCCTACGAAGGCTACACGCATCAGCAGATCACCTTTCCCATCCGGGTGATGAAGGCCCTGGGGGCCGAACTGCTGGTGGTCTCCAATGCCTGCGGAGGCTTGAATCCGCAGTTTCGCACCGGCGAAATCATGGTGATCGAGGACCATATCAATCTGATGTGGGGTAATCCGCTGATCGGTGTGAACGACGATCGCCTGGGGCCGCGCTTCCCGGATATGTGCCAACCGTACGACCCCGCCTTGATCGACCAGGCGCTGGCCATCGCCCGGCGCGAGGATTTCGTGGCCCACAAGGGCGTGTACGTGGCAGTGACGGGGCCAAACCTGGAAACCCGGGCCGAATACCGCTTTCTGCGGCTGATCGGGGCCGACGTGGTCGGCATGTCCACCGTGCCGGAAGTGCTGGTCGCCGTGCATGCGGGGATGCGGGTGCTGGGGCTTTCCGCCATCACCGATATGTGCCTGGCCGATGCGCTGCAACCGGTTGCCATCGAACACATTCTGCAGACGGCGGCCGAGTGCGAACCCAAACTGCGGAAAATCGTCCGCGGCGTGCTGGCGGCCATGGACTAGGTGCAGGGGGCGGCTCGCTTGCCGGCCCGGCGCGTCCGCCGCAGGGGGGAGGGGAACTCTTGTAAGGCTTCCGCCAAGGATGGTCGGCCGCCGGCTTCTGCCCCTCTGGCTGGACTTCAGCCCGCCGCCGGACGAGCGCTTCTGGGCTTCATCCGTACTGGCTGAGGTGCCGTGTCCGACCAGGCCCACTCCCGCTCCTTGTAAAACAGCCGCAGGCTGCCATCCAGTTGCTGGCACCCGGTGACCCGGTCGCCAGGTTGAACGCACCCGGCCACCGCAGCGGGCAGTTGCACAAAGTGGTTCCGCCAGCGGATTGTCCAGTCACGCTGCACGGTTCGCTGCGCGTGCGTCGCTAAGATACGCTCCAAGTCCAACTTCGCGCTAACCCCGGGCGGCAACGGGCTGTTTTGCCCCCCGTGTTGGCGCGTTCACCGGAGCCCGAGAAAGAGCAAAAAGAACAGCAAGTACACCACCAGGTAAAGGATCGCCAGCATGCCCAGCGTACTCCAGAACCGCAGTTGCGCCTCCAGGGCGGCTTCCAGTGCTTCCGGAGTCTGCGATTGCAAGTAGCGGCCGATCCGGATCGCATAGGTGATGGCCCACCCGAAGAGCAGGATCAACAGGATCATGACGACCACCATCACGATCCCAAAGATCATCCCGCCTACGTCGTCGACCTGGTCGAACAGGTTAGACACGGTGGCCACCAGAACCAGGCTGGTGAAGATACTTCCAATGATGCCAACCAACATTGCCCAAGGGCGCATGCCGCTCATTTCGCGGGCGACCTGCGCTTGCTCCGGCGCTGGGGGCCATCCAGCAGCCTCGTAATCGCCTCCGACTGCCACGGGGGCGAATCCCCCAGGTTGAGGAGCTTGGGGTTGGGCTGCCGGTTGGTTGGCGCCTTGGCCTTGCCAGGGCGGCAGTCCATCGCTGGCCTGCAATTGCTCAGGCAGCGATTGTTGCTCGGGCCGTGATGGGGGAGGTTGCCCTGCCTGGCCGTAGTCGGGGTCGTCACCACCTGCAATGTTCATCATGCGCTCCGGTGCGTGCGGTGTTTCATTTCTTGCCGGTCAATCACCTTCCTTGCAGGGCGTACAAGCACTTAAGCAAGGGTGAACCAGCGATCGCGGATGACCTGCCCTATGCGACGACGGAAGCGACGACAGCCAATATCGACAATACCGCCAGGATCGCCATGATGCCGTACACCATCCAAATCGCCTTTTGGGCTGCCAGAGCGGCAGCGAGGCTTTGCATGTCGCCCGCGCGCAAGAATCGCCCGATCCGGACCGCACAAACATTCATCAGGATGGTTCCGCTCAAGGCGACGAGGAGGCCGATCGCCATTTCGCCTGCAAACACCAGGCTTCCCCGGCCGGCAGCCCATACCAGGACGGCCACGATCAGGGCCGCCCCCAGGTAGCCCAGCACCGCCAGCAAGATCAACCAAGCGCGTGTCTTGGCCAGGATTTCCAACGTGCGCGAAGTCAACGCTCCGCGCAGCTCCACTGGCTCATCGAGGTCGGATACGGCCTGGGGTGATGCAAAGGGATTGAGTTGCGACATGACCCGTCTGCCCATTTATGCAAGCGTGACCGTTGGCCTACTACGTGCGGGTACCAGAAGCGGTTGCCCGTGGCCGATCGCGGTAGCCGGTTCCGCGCGGCGGATTCATGGCAAGCCGAGGCCTAATGAATCCCCAGGCCACCTGGTGTTATCTGCGAATGCGAAGTTGCGGGGCCGCCATCGCAAATGCCAGGTACACCAAGAACAAGAAACCGATCACGCACGCGGTGATTCCCCACACCTTCCAGTAGGTATTGTGGGCTCCAAAGACGTTTTCCAGGTTGTTGGCCGTTGGCGAGCGCCGATAGTCGGCAATCGTACCACCGAATCGCATCAGCACGATCGTAAAGGTGGCTACCACTCCCAGAGCGATGGTATTGATGAACAGCTCACCCATGGCGTGCCCGATCAGATAAGAACCTTTCAGGCGGACGAACTGCATGATCGACTGCAACATGCGCAGGCCGTAGTTCGTGGCCAGCGCGATGGCCGTAACCATGGCAAAGATGCGAATCAGGCCCAGGTCGCGCGTGATAAGGCTGCCAGCACTGGGCCCCGTGGCAGCGGCGCCGAAGGCTGACCCTCCCAGGCCTTGCATGGGACCCTGCATGGGGCTCTGTGGTCCAAACCCGGCCCCTGGCATGCCGCCCAGTGGTTGCCCAAAGCCGGGTTGCCCAAAAGGCGGCTGCGCGCCATAGGGTGGTTGCTGCCCGTAGGGCATTTGGCCATAGCCTGGCTGTTGGCCAGGGCCGGGATACTGGCCTGGGCCAGGAAAGGGCCCTTGCCCCGGCGGCATTGCATATCCCGGGGGCGGCCCATACCCGGGCGGTTGGACAGGTCCACCTGGCGGTTGCTGCTGGGCGGGTTGCGACTGGGATGGCTGCTGCCCTGGCCCTGGCTGTCCGCCACGCTGCGGCGCTTGCCGTTGGCCCGGTTGTCGTTTCGGCCCAGGCTGCTGCCCGCCGGGTTGATTGCTCATGGCTGCCATGTTGGTTGATCTGTGGGGGGTGTTAGATCCGCGCACCCGGCCGGGCGCACGTGCAGCATGTCGAGGGAACGACACCTACAGCAGTCTGCGGAGGAATTCGATCACGGTCTCCAATGCCATCACAACGGCGAAGATGCCGTTGAACAGCCAGAAGTACTTCAGCGATCGCACGATGTTCAGCATGTTGCCGGGCGTGCTGGCCTGCCGATATTGGCCCACTCGAATGGCGAAGATGGTCAGCATGACCGCTTCGCCCAGCAAGAGGGCCGTAAGCAGGAACACCATCGCTACAGTACCGCCGCCGACAAGGCTGGTGAACGCCGCAAAGTTTTGGGCCGCCGCCAAGGCGACGACCAGCATCAGCGCTCCGGCGATGTACCACGCGACGGCTCGGAAGATGGTCCAGCCGCGCGTCTGCAGCAAGATTTCGGCCGTCCCCGACGTGTACTTGGTGGGGCCTCCCGACGACGCGCCCGAGATCGAGCCTCCCGAGGGATTCTGCGGCGATACGAACGGATTGAATTGCGACATGATGGGCTGTCCCCATTAGCGTGTATCTTCTCCATCGCGGGCCCCGGTTACCCCTCCAGGGCCAGCGACGGCTACCCTTTCACGTTTTGGACCCACTGACGCGCACTTGCGGTTGCACACCCCTATCAGGCAACCCTGTCATACCAAGTGCCGACTTCAAAAAGCAGTGAAGGCTGCAAGCCGGCGAAATGCACGAACGCGTGAAATATGCCTGCCCTCCAGGTGGCGCATGCCGCGCCCAGGCGGGGCCGCGCGCCGCTGAAGTTCATTAAGACTTGCTTTTACTCCCAATGGCGGGTGAAGGCAAACCCTTTATGAGGGTGCGCAACAGACATGCCGCCACCGTTGCAGGCGGCCAGGCGGTTATCCCGGTATCCTCTCATGAAGCTGCCACAGGGCGCGCCGCCGGAATCGGATCAACCGGGGGGCAATGCCCGATGGTCTGGGTTGTGCCGGTTATGCCGCCTGGTGCCGGGTATGCCGGCGGGTGCTGGGATTGAACTCCGCCAATACGTGGCGAAATGCGGTTTTCCGCAGCCTCCTGCCCGCAGTCGTATTGCATGATTGCAAGGTTGCAAAGAGCGCCACGGCGGCGCGGAGGATCCCCCCGGTGAACAGCGGCTGGCAAAGAACATTACGCCATCTCGCCCGCACGCCCAACCATGCGGCAGTGCCGGTGTTGATTCCGCTGCTGGATTCGCCGCACGAGCCGATTCAGGTGGCCGCGCTCGATGCCCTGCTGGAGCGGAAATCGCCGGGGGGGCTGCAAGAGATTCTGCGACGGCTGAACCGTATCCGGCCGGGTTGGGAGAGCGTCCTCGCCGAGAAATGCGGCCGCCTGGCCGATACGTTTCGAGATGCCATTTTAGGCCCGGACCGCCGCCTGGCGGCTTACGCCTGCGAAGCCATTTGCACGTTTCGCGAGTACGACCTGGTTCCGGTGCTGATCACGGCCCTGGAGGCACCGGGCAATCCGTTTGCCGACCTGGCCGGTCGCACCATCGTCCGCCTGGCAGAACAACTCAGCGAGGAAACCGGCCAGACGCCCGATCGCCGCCGGCGCGATCCGCAGTTTGTCCGCCGGAACATGGTGGCTGCGCTGGAAAAATCGGTGGAACGCTATCCGTACCATTGGCGGCGAGAATCGTTCGAAGCTTTCCTGATGTTGGCCGGGCGGGAGAACGCCACGCTTCAACAGGTGTTGCACAATCCCGACCATCCGTGCCTGAACGATATCCTTCGCATCCTCCGCACCAGCGAGAAGCAGGGCGTGTTCCGCCTGCTGCTGTCGTTCTTGGACGATCCGCACGCGCCGTTGACCGCCCTGCAGGTGATTGCCGGCCGCAGCGACCATGCTTTTGTATCGGCCCTACTGGAGCGGGTTGCCGACGGCCACCACACCGTGGCCGCCTTCAACTTCAGGCGGATGGAGTACCTGGCCTGGGCCAGCCCTCAACGGCTGGAGCACCTGGCACAATTCACTGATGCGGAACAGGCAGCGGCGGTGCGCGTGATTAGCTGCTCGGCCATGTCGCCGGCCGAAGCCCTCACGGCGCTTTCCCACCTGGCCAGCCAGGGTGCGGTGCCAGCCCGGCGTGCAGCCATCCAGGCACTGGCCGAGTATCCCGGGTACCGGGCCAACGCCGTGATCACCCAGGCGCTCTCGGACCCCGATCCGGTAGTGGTGGCACACGCCGCCCGGCAGATTCGCGGCCGCGGCCTGCCCGACGCCCTCACGCGGCTGATCGCTTTGGCCGATCATCCCCACGAAGCCGTGCGGCAGGCGGTCCGCGAGAGCCTTACCGAATTCAGCTTTGCGAAGTACCTGGCCAGTTTCGACATTCTCGATCCCGAAGTCCGCCAAAGCACGGGCGAACTGGTCCGCAAGCTTGATCCCACCACGCTGGATGGATTGAGGGCGGAGATGGCATCCAGTAACCGCTCGCGGCGCATCCGCGCCATCACCATGGCCGTGGCGATGGACCTGGCCGACGAACTGGAACCGGAGTTGACCCTGCTGGTCGATGACAAGGATCACCTGGTCCGGTTGGAGGCGGTGGAAGTGTTGTCCACGCTCAACAGCCCCATCGCCCACGATGCGCTGCGGTTGGCTTTGACCGACCCCAGTGCGGTCGTACAGGATGCCGCACGGCGGGCCCTGCACCAACTCACCTGGTAGGAACCCACGACGCCATGGAATCCCTGCTGCTCATCCTGCTGGCACAACAAGACCGCATTGCGGACTTGGGCCGCAATTTTCGCGGAGCGAACGCCGAGCTTTCTTACAAGGATTTGTTGCTGGCGAGTTTTATTGTCATTGGCGTGGCAGCGCTCGTTGCCCTGCTCAAGCGACTCTCGCGCGATACCCCGCGACGGGCGATCAACAGCCCACGCCGCTTGTTCCGCGACCTGTGCCGCCTGCATGGCTTGGACCGCGCCAGCCGCGGGCTGCTGCGGCGCCTGGCGCGCCAACAGCAACTCGATCATCCGGCCAGACTGTTCGTAGAACCAGAACGGTTCGATCCGTGCAACCTGGGCCCACTGGCCAACCAGGCCCGGCGCTACCAGGCGATTCACCAGCGCCTGTTCGGCCCGCTGTCTTGATGCTCGAGAGCACAAAGCTTCCCAGCGAGCCCGCGGTCATCAAGCGTCAAATGGGCTAAGGGCGGGCGCATGGCATGTTCTCTCGGTAGCACGTTCCGCGCGGGTTGCCGTTTTTGCGCCCTTCGCGACTTTGCCCACGCCCGATATTCTGAAAAGGAAAGGGAAAGCCATTGGGCGCGGGGCGCTATGTTGATGCCGTGGGCCGCGGATTCTTTCGATCGCGTTTGGGTATGCAGCAATTTGATCCACCATCGCCGACATCGCGGCCTTCAGACGGGGCAACGCAGCAGCCGTCCACCACGCAAACCTCGCCACCGGGACGCCGCTTGACGCGCCGCGGTTTAACCCTGCTGCTGCTGTTGGTGGCGGCCACGCCCGTTGCCGCTGTGCTCTACCTGTGGCAAACGTTGCCTCCGGTTGAGCAACACCCGCTGCACGCCGTGCTGGAACAGATCGACGCGGCGGCTGCGCCTCCATCGGCCAAGCCTGCCAGTCGCGTGGTGCGATTTCGCAATGCCGGCGACCAGGTGTGGAGCAACGTGGCGGTGTCGTTGAACGAGCGTTTTCACTTCCACCGTCCCGGTACGGTAGCCCCTGGCGAAGCGGTAGAATTGCCCCTGGCTCAATTCGCACTGCGCAGCGGCGGCAGTTTCGATCCCTCTGCCATCGAAGTGACCAGCGTGGAGATCATGGCCCGCCTGCCCTCGGGCACCAGGGCGATCTTTGAGGCCGAGGCACCGTTTGAAACGGCTTGGGACGGTCAAGAAGGATCGGCTCGCCGCGCCGCCAAGCCACGCGAATCAGACGAGCGAACCGGCCGCCCAGAGGGTGCGCCTGCCGGGACAGATTGAGCCGGACAGGTTCACCGCTCTGGCACATTTCGCAGGCGGCCACGTGGCTTGGCCCGGGCGAACTGGTAGCCGCACAACAGTCCGCCGACCAGACCGCCCAGGTGCCCTTCCCAGGAAATGTCGGAACGAACGGGCAGCAGGCCCCAGACAATTCCGCCGTACATGCCCCCGGCGATCAGCGCGCTGAACACGGCCGCCAGGGTCCGCTCGAAGAACCCTCGCGCGATGAGGAAGCCAAAGTAGCCGAACACCACGCCGCTAACGCCGATATGGACGCTGCCGGGCCGTCCCAGCAGCCAGACCACGGCACCGGAAGCGACCGCCGAAACGATGGTAACCAGGATAAAGTCGCGCCGGCCACGGAGCAGGATCAGCCAGCCCAGCAGGAAGAACGGCAGGGCGTTGGTAAGCAGATGCGAAAAGCCGCCATGGAGCAGCGGAGCATACACGATGGCTGGCAAGCTCCCCAGGTGCCGGGGCCGGATGCCGTAACGATCCAATTGCCAGGGGCCCGCCCAATCGAGCAGTTCCAGCAGCAACATCGCGGCCAGCAGAACCAGCAGCAGTTGCGCGCTGGCCTTCCATCGCTGGCGCCATGTTCTGGGTTCGTCCTGCATAGTCGGTTCTGGCGGCCGGCATGGTTCCGCCCCAGCGGGAGCGGCTTGCAGCCCCCCCAAGGGTGCGCACTTACAGCGTCTTGAGCACGACACTCGCCGTGTCGATCGCCTGGCGAACGTCTTCTTCGGTGTGAGCGGCTGACAGGTACCAGATTCCGCGCCCAATCAGCCGGATTCCCCGGTCGTGCATGCCCGCCATGAACCGGCTGTACTTCTCCTTGTCGTAACTGAGCGTATCGCGGAAGTCGTACACGGATTGCCTGGGGGTGAAGCCCGCATGGAACACCGGGCCGAACCCCTGGATCAGCAGCGGATGGCCGGCGGCCCGCGAAACCTCGGCCAGACCTTCCATCAACTGGCGCCCCAGGTCGAACAGGCGTTCGTGGACGTTGTCCCGCTGGAGGATGTCGATCGTGGCGGCGGCCGCCGCGATGCTGGGATTGCCGCTGTTCATCGTCCCGGCATGGATCACCCGGCCGTCGGCAACCCACTCCATGAACGGGCGCTTGCCGGCCAGCACGCTGATGGGGTATCCACTGGCCATGGCCTTGCCGAACACGGCCAGGTCGGGCACGACATCGAAGTGGCCTTGCCCTCCCGACATGCCCAAGCGAAAGCCGGTGATAACTTCGTCGAAGATCAGCACCACGCCCAATTCGTCGCACAGTTGGCGGAGACCTTGCAGGTATCCCGCCCGGGGCGCGATGCAACCGGCGTTGCACATCGCCGGTGAGGTGATGATGGCGGCGACTTGATCGGCCTGGCGGCGGAGCGTATCGGCGACCAGGTCCAGGTCGTTCCAAGGCAGGACGATCAGATCGTCGGCGGCGCCTGCTGGCAACCCTTGCGTCCACGGCACGGGATTGGGCGATTCGCGCGGGCCAAGCGTTGCTTCGTCGGCAGCCGAGATGCTGAAGGCCACGCTATCGAACCAGCCGTGATAATGGCCCTCGAACTTGATGAACTTGCGGCGGCCCGTCACCGCCCGGGCCAACCGCAGCGCGGCATGATCGGCCTCGGAGCCTGAAAGGCTGAACCGCATCAACTCCGCGCAGGGGATGAGCTGCTGGAGCGTTTCTGCCAGTTCCAGTTCTTCCAGGTGCTGCCCCGCGTAAAGTTGCCCGCGAGCGCTGCTTTCCTGCACGCGGCGAAGCACCTCGGGATGCGAGTGCCCCAGGATGAGCGGCCCCTGGCTCAAGGTGAAGTCGAGGTACTCGTTGCCGTCGACGTCGTATACCCGGCTGCCTTCACCCCGCTCGTAGAACAGCGGGTGCGGGTAGCCGTACTTGCGGAACTCGCTGGCCACGCCGCCAGCCAAACTCCGACAGGCGCGCTCATACAACGCTCGGGACTTTTCGTAGCGGTTCATGCACTCAGCTCAAGCAGGAGTGGGGGGAAACAACGGGCGAAAGGGGTGATGCCGCGACGATCGCCAGCGGCAGGTCGCCGTCAGTTTGACCCGCAACCGCCGCAACCGCAAGCGTGAGCGGCCTGCATGGGGGGG
>CAZEEG010000005.1:58365-87416 GCA_964511065.1 uncultured Pirellulales bacterium
CGGTGTTGTTGGAAGGCGGTGTTGGGGGAATTGTTCGGAGTGATTACTTCGGGGGGGCATGCTCACCACGTGTGATGGAATCAACCAAACTCGGCGAACGATCCCAGGTCGCCGGAGGCCGTCCAGGGCAAGGCACGCAGCGGCGTCACGATTTCCAGGTCGTCGCGCGTTTGCGCTTCTTCCAGGTAGCGTGCCGAGCATTCCACCTCGGCCACGTGCAGGGTGTTGTGAATCCACATGATGGCGGAATTTTCCGGCGCGACCAGCCCCACCGTGGAGAGGGCCGAGTCCATGATTTCGCGCTCGGTATCATAGGAAACGGGCAACATGGCCCCGATGGGTCCGCCGCCGGTGATACAGTTGATCTTGGTGATTTCCAGGTCGATCTGATCGAGCACGCGGCGACTGCAATACTCGGCCCCGCCGATTCCCGCGGCATTGCCGTGCGTTTCTTCCGTGAGACTGCGAACCCAGATGCGCTTGATCTTGGGCCACTCGTCGTCGGCCGCCTCGTGCCAGCGGAACTTGCGGCCCACCACGTTGGTGTCCATACCCGATCCGCTGATGTTCTTACCGAAGTCTTCGATGATCAAAAGATCGGCGGTGCGGAACGGCAACCGGGGCATCCATTCCTTGGCCTGGCGGAGCAGTTCCTTTTCGCGGGCTTCAAAGTCCTGCGGGGCCACGGCGGCGAGCAGGGCGGTTTCGTCGTAGCCATTCTCGACAATTCCCAGTCCTGCCAGGATGCCGCATTGTTCCAGCACGCGGCCGGCCACACTGCGGACAATTTGTCCGAAGCTGTAGTCGTTGATTGCCCTGTGGTAGATTTTCGCGCCTTCGTGCTTGCCCAACCCGATGAGCATCATTTTCATCAGCCCACTTTCGATATCGCCCACGAAGTTAGTGTGGGGCTTGATGCGGCCCACCACCAGCACGTGGTCGGCTTCGTAGGCGAACTTGTCGAAGTGGACCGGGATGCCTTCCTTGGTTTCGCAGATGATGACGGTTTCCATCGACGCGCGGATCGGGCAGCCGAGAAACTCCTCGGTCATGCCGTAGCCTTCAACGATGGCACGCTGGCCCTCCGCCGTACCGCCGCCGTGGCTGCCCATCGCCGGCACGATGAATGGCTGGGTGCCCAGCCGTTTCAAGTGATCGATCACCGCCTTGGTGATGATATGGATATTGGCGATGCCCCGGCTGCCGGCCGTAACGGCCACGCTCTGGCCGGGCTTCACCTTCTCTTGAAGGTTTAAGTTGGCCAATTGCCGCTCGACCTCGCCGGGGATATCGTCCACGCGAGGGCGGGGAAACTTCTGGCGAACGCGAAAAAACTGCGGATATGCCATCGGCAGAATCCTCATCGGGTGCCCAGGCTGCGATTCGCTGCCCTGGGGAGCGGCAGTGCGCGCCGCCCTACTTGGGCCGGGTGTTGTAAAGAGGCAGGCAGGCTTCGTCGGCACGGCGGCCATACCGCGCAACGACCGATCCTATTTTCCGGCGGCAAACGCCCGGATGAAAGGGGGTGGTTCACTTCTCTCGACCCGGCGCCGCGGAGCTTAATGGTTGAACAAGAACTCGCGGCTGCTGAGAACCGCCCAAAACAGGTCCTCCACGGCGATTCGCTCGGTGTCCGTCCACGCCCGGGAAGGCGGCTGCGGCTTTTCTTTCTGGTCGGGCCCAGTATCTTTGGTAGGCCCAGTATCTTTGGTAGGCGTCAAAGCCTGAGCGTTGGGCTGCGAGGCATCTGCCGCGGCTTCGGCCATCAGGGCCACAAGCTGCCGGCGTTCTTCGTCCGTCGGATAGCGCGATAGTGCCGCCAGGTAGACTTCCTCCACCATTTCGGCCGGTTCCTTCCCCTCGGCAAGGAACTGTGCCACGCGGCTTCCCTTGGCCTGCAGCTTTTGATTGATGGTATCGCCGTTGGAAATGTGCAGCACCTGCACCATACTTGGCTCGTCCGACCGTTCGCACTCGCAGGTGATCCGCCGCTGGTTGCGCCCAAACGTCTGCAAGAAATAGTTGGCCACGGCCGAATCGTAGAGCTGGATCGCCCGCGTGCCCTCGGGATAGAAATCGGTCTTGCGGCGGTCGGCGCCGGGAAACTCGATCTCGTTGAATTGGCCGGCTACGTCCGTCACTTGGCTCACGGCATCCAACAGCACTTCCGCCATCAACCGCTTGGGATAGTACCGCGAGTAGAAACGCTGCTCATCTTTATTCTCAGGCAGCGGTTGGCTGCTGCGCTGATAGGTGGCCGATTGCAGGATCGCCCGCATCAGGGCCTTGAGATCAAAGTCTTTTTCAACCAGGTAGTTGGCGGCCGCTGTGAGTAGCCGTTCGTTGCTGGCCGGGTTGGAGGCCCGCAGGTCATCGACCGGTTCGACCAATCCCACACCAAAGAAGTTGGCCCACACCCGATTGGTAATCGCCCGGGCAAAGTAGGGATTCTCAGGCGAGGTAAGCCAGCGGGCCAGGTGTTCGCGGCGGTCGCCCGGGTCGTCCAGGGCGAGGGGCTCGCCATCCAGTGGCGTAGGCGGCTGAGGTTTGCCGGTGAGTGGTTGAATCAGATCGCCCCGCGGCACGACAAATACGGTCATCTGGCCTGAACCGTTGCGGGCGTCGCCACCCCAGCCTTTGAACCGCACCCTGGCAAACAGGTTCGCCATGGCGTAGTACTGATCGTTGGTCCACTTCTCCAGCGGGTGGTTGTGGCACTTGGCACACCCCAGCGAGAGCCCCAGGAATGCCTGGCTGACGTTCTCAGTGAGCGATTCGGGATCCTGGTGCAAGGCGTAGAAGTTGGTCGCTCCGTTCTCCAAGCTGCTGCCCCGGGCCAGCACGACTTCGCGAACGAAGTCATCCCAAGGCGTGTTCTCCGCAACGTGCGTGTGAATCCAGTTGTAGTAGGCCTTCACGGCGTCGGGCCGCAGTCGCGTCCCGTTGATCAGCAGCAGGTCCGACCAGCGATAGGTCCAATAATCCACAAACTCAGGCCGCGCCAGGAGCGACTCAATCAGCCGCTCGCGCTTGTCCAGCGCATCGTCCTTCAAAAAGCGCCTCGCTTCTTCCGCGGTGGGCAGCGTGCCGATCGTGTCCAGGTACACACGGCGGAGAAACTCGGCATCGCTGGCCGGTGGCGAAGGCGGCAGATTCAACCGCTGAAGCTGCTCCAGCACCAATTCGTCGATGAAGTTCCGCCGCGGAGCTTTGGTAAAAACCTCGGCGTCAATCTGCTGGGCATAAGGCGACGTCACGCGGGCAATCGCAATCTGGCTGGAAAACCAGACCGTTATCGCACCTTCACCGTGGCCGATGATCCGCACCATGCCGTCCTCATCAACCTGCGCAACCGCCTCGTTGGCCGAGGTGTACTTGGCCCAACGGGTAACGTCCTCCACGCGTCCATCGGTGTAGTGAGCGCGGACGACCAGCGGCTGCGAACGGCCGGGGGTGATCAACATAGCCGGCGGGAGGACCTCCACGCGCTCAAGTTGAGGGTCGCTGTCGGCAGGCCCAGCGGCCCCCGAGGCAATCCACTGAGCCAGCACGCGGTACTCGTGCGAATCGACCTCGAACCGCACCCCGCCCTTGTGCGGCAAGGCACCAGACGGTTTGGCCAAGATCAGGCTGCGGCCCGGGTCGGCCAGTTCCACGCGGCGGCCTCGTGACTGTCGGGTAATATTGTGATGATCGCCGACCGGATCGTAGCCGTGCAGCGACAGCCGGAACCCTCCTTTGCCGGCCATCGCACCATGGCACGATCCGGAGTTACAGCCAAGCCGCGAGAGTACCGGCAACACATGGTTGCGAAAGCTCCACGTGTGCGGAGCGTCAACACCTGATACGGTGACCTGGACTTGGGCGGTGGTGGTATCTGCTCCTTCCGATCGATTTACCGTCGCCGTGATGATCGCGGTGCCATTGCCCACGGCTTTAACCAGGCCAGTCTCGACGGCCGCCACCTGCGGATTGCTGCTTTGCCAGGTGATGTTGCCCTGCGGTGTGCCGAGGAACTCGCCCCCGGCGACTTGTTGGACGAGCAACTGCTGGCTGGCATGCGGACCCGTGAGGGTGACATCGGCCGGCAGAATGGCCAGCGTGGTTTCATCCGCGGCGGCCAGGCTTGCAGGCGTGGCGAAGACGAGGAATACCCATGCCATGGCCAGCAGAGGTGTTGACACCCACATCGTTGCGCAACGTGCAAATCGCATTAGCATATACATGGGATTGATTATGGCGTTGGTATGAAACCTGGCGGCAACGGCAGCACGATTTCCAATCTGGTCCCGGGACGAAACGGCACATCAAGAGTTACCCTGCGCTAGTCGTCCACTTTCTTGATTTCCTTGGACATTGATGCCATCCGATTCAGACATATAGCCTTGCATTAGCAGCCTGTTGGAAATTGGCTTTCCAGCGCCGCTGCATCCAAAAACCAACTGGAAATCGCATGGTTGTGTGGGCTTCGGTGAATTCTTCAACGGGCTGCTAGAACAGCTCCGCAATCTCCCGCTTGCCAAAGTCCACCAGCGGGAACGGCCGCCCCGATGGCCCAGGCAGGTGCGTCTCCAGATTGAAGCCCAGGCTGTGGAAGATGGTGGCCACCACGTCGCCCGGGTCGGCCGGACGATCGGCTGGCACGCCGCCGATGGGATCGCTGGCGCCAACCACGCGGCCGCCCTGGACGCCGCCGCCCGCAAAATACACGGTGAAACATTGTGGCCAGTGATCGCGTCCGCCGGCCGGATTGACGCGCGGGGTGCGTCCGAACTCGGCCAGATTGCAAACCATCGTGTTGTCCAACATCCCGCGTTCGTCCAGGTCTTCAATCAGCGTGCTGTAGGCCTGGTCGTACATGGGGGCGACGATGTTCTGCATGCCCTCGATGCTGGTGAATGGCTTGGAACCATGGATGTCCCAGGTGATCTCATCGAATACCGTCAGGAACGTGTTGATGGTCACGAACCGGACGCCAGCCTCGATCAGCCGCCGGGCCAGCAGGCAGCACTGGCCGAAGCGGTTCATGCCGTACCGCTCGCGGAGCTTCTCCGGTTCCTGCTTGAGGTCGAAGGCAGCCTTGGCGGCCGGGCTGGTCATCAGCCGGAAAGCGGCTTGGAAGTTGCTGTCCAGCAGGGCCGCATTCTCGCTGGCTTCAAAATGGTTCAGTGCCTCGTCGACCACGTCGCGCATCCGGCGGCGGCGGTTCAGCCGCACCTCGCCGATCTCGGCCGGTGGCAGCAGGTCGGGCACTTTGAAATCGGGCTGCGAGGGATCGGCCATCAGCGCGAAGGGGTCGTGTGCCTTGCCGAGGAAGCCGCCGGCCTGGCCGTTGGGCAGGTTGCCGCCGCCGCGGCCCATGGTTTCGGGCAGCACCACGAATGGCGGCAGATCGGTCTTGCGGCCCCGCAGGTAACTGACCACGGCACCGGCATGGGGCGTGTTGACGCCGCCAGAAAACAGCCGGCCCGTCTGCATCATTTGCCAGCCGGCATCGTGAACCGCGGCCCCGGTGTGGTAGCACGAGCGGACGAGCGAAAACTTGTCGGCCACCTTGGCGTGCCGCGGCAGAATCTCGGAGATGTGAATCTCCGGACTGACCGTGCTGATTGGCTTGAACGGGCCGCGGATTTCAGCCGGAGCTTCCGGCTTCATATCGAAGGTGTCGAGTTGGCTGGGGGCGCCCAAGTTGAAGATCATGATGCAGGCGCGGTCGTCGTCGCCCTTAACGGCGCCGGCTTCTTGAGCGGCCAGGTACTGCGGCAGCGAAAGCCCAATGGCTCCCAACGCGCCAACCTGGAGAAAATCGCGCCGCGTGATCCCATCACACGTTTGAGCCGTGCCGTTGCCCGTGAGTTTGAACATCGACATTCTCCTGCCAGCGAATCGCGCTGTGGGATGAATCGTGGAGGTTGGTTGTGGTGGTAGCAAGCCGGCGGCGAATACCCCGCTTATGCTGTCGAAGCTATCAGTCGTTTGGGCCACACGATAGGCGGGTTACTGCGACCGCTGGCCGATTTTGCCAGATTGCGGTTGATGCCTTTGCCGCATGTCGCTACCAAGTGGCCGCATTGTATGCCGAGGGAGCCGGACCGATTCCTGCCGGCACTGCCAGCAAGACTGATTGCTCCGCTGCCGAGCGGCACACATTCGAGCCTCTGGGCCTTTCCAGCGGTTGACTGGTCGGGGGGTCTGCCCTCCCTGAGTTTGGGGGGGCACAGCAACCGGCCATTGTAGCGTGGGCGTGGAAGGAACAGCAAACATTGATGCTAGTTCAATCGGAAATTGAGCAAGTAAGCACGGTAGCGGGGGGTACGGCTCGCCGGCAGAACGGGTCGCCCCCCGGGTCGCAACCGTTCGGAGCGCGGCCGCGAAGAACTTCGGGGAGCCATGGCGGTTTCTGAGGATCACGACTTAAGCGACTTTGCCGGTTAGGCCGATAAATCCGACCACCGAGTGAAGCGCGCACCATGCTCGCGACATTTGCCAAGGGATACATTCTGCCCCAACGGCGATTCGCCGGGGGCGGATTGGGCTTAGGGGCGATGGCACCAACTGGTACGCCCCACTCCCACTTGGCAATGAAATCATCAGGAGTCGTTTGAACGCATGTCTGCCGGGCCACCACCAAACCCCAAGGCTGACGCGAATCCGTCCCGGCGTCGCGCCATGATCTTGTTGATGTTGTTTGCTGCTTGTGCCATTCCGCGAATTGCAATGGCCTTGCGATTGGACACCATCAGCAGCGATGGTGCATTCTTCATCCAAGAAGCCCGGGAAATTGAGTCCGGCACGCGGACCCAAGCCAGGGAAAAATACGACCTCAACATCTACCCATTGGTGCTGGCGCGGCTGCATCAAGCCGGCTGGGACTGGGAAACCGCGGCCGAAACCTGGGGCGTGTTATGCGCCTCGCTGACGGTACTTCCGCTGTATGGCTGGGTCCGGCGGCAGTTCAACCACCGCCTGGCCCTTTTAAGCTGCATACTTTATGCGTTCCATCCCAAGTTGATTGAGTGGTCGCCGGAAGTTCTCCGCGAAAGCACGTTCTGGCTGCTGTTCACCACCTCGCTGTATCTGATCTGGAGAGCGAACAGCGAAGGTCGGTTCCTTTGGTACCTGCTGGCCGGTATCAGCACCACGCTGGCCATCCACACCCGATTTGAAGGCTGGTTTTTAACCATTCCGGCGGCGGGCTGGGCTCTCGCCCGATGGTTCTCCACCGCGCAGCCGCGTTGGAGGCTCGCCAGCGGCATGAGCCTGCTCGTCTTGGGATACCCCCTGACGATGATGGCCCTGACGCAGGCCTTCGGTTATGAGCGCTGGGAGTGGGGGGCCTTTCATCGGGTCGAGATGGCGATCCGCTGGATGTTCCCCGATGTCGAGGACCAGGAGGTTGAGGACCGGCCAGCGACCCACCCTGCCGACGCGGTTGCCGCATCCACGAGCCCCCCGCCCACCGAGGACGTAGCCGCCGGCGAATCGCCCGGGACATCGTCCACCGCGCCCGCTTCGGAGCCTGTCACTTTGGCTGCGGTTCCGCCGGAGGAGAACTCCATACCGTCCAAACCGGCGCAGTCGATGACCGTTGGCAAGACGGCAAGTACCGTTCTGAAGGCTGCTACTCGGGGGTTCAACCTCGTCTTTCTGGTGCTGCTTGGAATCGGAGTGATCGCGTCGTCCCGGCGCTGGCTGAGGATGGACTACTTGCCGCTGGTGTTGGTGGCGGTGGTGACCATCGCGGCGATCACGGTGCACGTGTGGGGCGCCCACCTGGCCAGTAGCCGATACGTGCTGTCGCTGGTGATCATCTCCACGCCGATTGCCTCGACCGGTCTGCTCGCCTTTTGTACCTGGCTGGCAGAAGGCGTAAGGCGGGGCGACGGCTTCATCCAGGCCAAAGCTGCTCGCGAAACCTCGCGCCGTGCGCTGCGGCTGGCCTTGGTGTGTTTTGGGCTCTTTGGCACGATCGACGCCGTGACCAGTTCAGACCAGGGCCGCGAAGCCAAGGCCGTGATGGGGCACTGGATTCGCGGCGAATTTGGTACGGGTGCCCGAGTTGCCGGAAGCTGGACGTGGACCCTGTCGGCCTATTATGCCGATGCCCAGTACCAAACCCTGCCCGACTGCCCGTATGGGCCGAACCATCCAGACCTGAAGACGATGGCGCAAACGATGGATGCCGTGGTCGTGATGGTATCACCCCGTTGGGAGTCGCAGCGGGAATTCATTGCATACGCCAAGGAGGCAGGGTACGAGGAGGTTCCGGCCACGAAGCTCCCCAGGCTGTGCCGCGGTAAGTTGATCGTCCTGGCACGGAGCCATAGCAACCTGGTCCAGGCCAATTCAGTCATGCGAAACTGACGGGTCGAATCCTCCACCCAGCCTGGCCGCCAGGTATGCGGCGCCTCGCACCCCGCGTCGCACGACTGGGAGTGCGACGTGCAGCGGCACGATGCGCCCCTTGAAGGGGGCCACTGCTGGCCGCAATGGGAGCCCCCCGGCGTTGGGCCGGGCCGACCGAGCGTGCTCGGCGGGCCGACATCTCGACGCTTGCTGGCTCCGTGACTAGAATCACAACTAGTTCTCCGGCTCGGGCTTGTGCCTCTAACGAAAGCCGGAGGCGAGGGTCCAACGAAGGGTTGGCTGGATGAGTGCCGCACATCCCGGTGAACGCCGGGTCGTTATAACCGGGTTCGGGGTCATCTGCCCCTTGGGCAATTCGCTCGAGGCGGTCTGGGAGAACCTCTCGCAGCAGCGCAGCGGCGTGCGCCCCATCCAGCTTTTCCCCCCCGACGCCTTTCCAGCCCCCTACGGTGGGGAGGCCCGCGAGTTCACCGGTAACATCAACGACTTTGGCCCGCTCGAAAAGCCGCAAAAGCGGACCATCGGCAAAGGGTTAAAGACCGTCTGCCGCGAGGCGCAAATGGGCATCGCCGCCGCCCAATTGGCGATGCACCATGCCGCCATCCAGGGCAAGTTCAATCCCGAGCGGACCGGCGCCGTTTTCGGCTCCGACTACATGACCACCATGCCGGAGGAGTTCATCGAATCGTGCCGGCGGTGCGTCGACGCCAACGGCGAGTTCGATTACTCGCTCTGGGCCACTCACGGGATGGCCGGCCTGGATCCACTGTGGCTGCTCCGCTACCTGCCCAATATGCCAGCCGCGCATCTGTCGATGTACAACGACCTCCGCGGCCCCAACAACTCGCTCACCGAGCGCGAGGCATCGTCCAACCTGGCACTGGGCGAAGCCGGGCGGATCATCGCCCGGGGCGATGCCGATTGCATGATCGCCGGGGCAACCGGCACCTGGGTGCATCCCATGAAGACCATGCACGCCCACTTGCAGTTCGAACTGGCCGATGGCGAAACCGAACCTGAAAAAGCCTGCCGGCCGTTCGACCGGAACCGCCGTGGAACGGTGGTGGGAGAAGGCGCGGCCGCCATGGTGCTGGAAGACCTCGAAACCGCCACCAAGCGGGGGGCCACGATCTATGGCGAACTGCTCGGCAGCGCCAGCAGCCAGGTGACCGACCGCCATTTCGTCGCCAACCGCCGCGCGGCCCTCCGCAATGTGATGGCCGCCGCCCTGAAAGATGCCTGCCTGGAAACCAGCCAGCTTGGCCATTTGCACGCGCATGGCTTGGGCACGGTCAGTGGCGACCTTGAAGAAGCCCAGGCCGTACGCGACGTTTTCGATCAACATGCCGACCGCCTGCCGGTCGTGGCGGCCAAGAGCTACTTCGGCAACCTGGGGGCAGGCAGCGGCGTGGTGGAGGCCATCACCAGCCTGCTGGCCCTGCAACACGACGCCTTGTTCCCCATCCTCAACCTGGAATCGCCCGATCCGGAGTGCAACATCCGCGGAGTTCGCGAGTTCGGCACGCCGCCGGGTGATTCGTTCCTCAACGTGAACGTGAACCTCCAAGGCCAGGCTTCAGGCGTGGTCATCGGCCGGTTCCAGGGCTGAGGCGCTTGCACCACAATTCAATGCTTGCCGACAGCCCTCGCTACCTGGTCCCTTTCCATCCCAAGAAGGTGCCGCACCACTTTGCCGATATCCTCATTATCGGCGGCGGGCTGGCCGGCTTCCGAGCAGCCTTGGCGATTGATCCTTCGCTCTCGGTCGTGGTCGTCACCAAGGAGAGCATCGGGCAGTCGAGCAGCAACTACGCCCAGGGCGGCATCGCCGGGGTGCTCGATCCCGAGGATCGCTTCGAAAACCACATCGAAGACACGCTCACCGCTGGCGGCGACTTCTGCCACCGCGATGTGGTCGAGATGGTCGTCCGCGAGGCTCCCCGCCGCATCAACGAACTGATCGCCTGGGGCGCCGACTTCGACCGCGTGGCAGGCGACCTGGCCTTGGGACGCGAGGGCGGCCACAGCCACCACCGGATTGTCCATGCCATGGGCGATGCCACCGGCCGCGAGATCATGCGCGTGGTGATCCAGCAGGTACGCGAACGGCCCAACATCGAGATTTGGAGCGATACGTTCATTCTCGATCTGCTCACGCACGAGGATACCTGCCGAGGCGCGCTAGCCTGGAACCCCCGGCACGGCAAGACCCTGGTGTGGTCCAAGCAGACCATCCTTTGCACGGGCGGCGTGGGGCAGGTCTTTCGCGAAACCACCAATCCCAGCGTGGCAACCGGTGACGGCCTGGCGATCGCCTGGAGGGCCGGCGCTACCCTGCGTGACATGGAGTTCATGCAGTTTCATCCCACCGTGCTGTACATCGCCGGCAGCAGCCGCACCCTGATTACCGAGGCCGTCCGCGGTGAAGGCGCCTACCTGCGCGATCGCAACGGCGTACGGTTTATGCCCGAGTACGACCCCCGGGCCGAGCTGGCGCCGCGCGACGTGGTCAGCCAGGCCATCGTGCAGCAGTTGGAGCGAACGCAAGCCCCCTGCGTGTACCTCGACCTGAGCCATCTGCCGGCCGAGCGGGTGCGGGCGCGGTTCCCCGGCATCGCCCAAGTGTGTGCGGAGTTTAACCTCGATATTGCCCGGGACCGCATCCCGGTACGGCCCGGCGCCCACTACATGGTTGGCGGCTGCATCGTCGACCGGCAGGCGCGGACCACGATCCCTCATCTCTGGGCCGCCGGCGAGGTGACCTCTTCAGGGCTGCACGGTGCTAACCGGCTGGCGTCGAACAGCCTGCTCGAAGGGCTGGTGTTTGGAGCTTACGCGGGTGAAGGAGCTTCGGCTGCCGCCCTGGAGATGCCCGACGAATTTCGCGGATTGCCGCTGACCAATGCCCCGCAAGATCTGCCGCAAGAACCGTTGATCGTCGACGACATTCTGAACTCGCTCAAGAGCCTGATGTGGCGCGACGCCGGCATTCGCCGCGACCGGGCCCAATTGACGGAAGCGGCCTCAACCATCGACGAATGGTGCCGGTACGTGCTGCCTCGCCAATTCCAGCACCCACAGGGCTGGCAGTTGCAGAATATGCTGACGGTCTCCCGGCTGATGGTCGAAGCGGCCCTGGTTCGCGAAGAAAGCCGCGGTGTGCACTACCGCCGCGACTTTCCCGGTACTGATCCGCAGTGGCGTTGCCATTTGAACTTCCGCCGCGGTTTCGAGATGGAGCGCGAAACGATATCCTGAATTGGTGCTGTCGTCCCATCAAGACTCCTCGCGCCCCGGGTCGCCATGAGTACGTCGTCCCAACCTCGGTACCGCATCGCCGACTTTGCGGAGATTCCCGGCGTTCCTTGCCCATGCGGCACAGCGCGCCGGGCATTCGCCGACGTGGAAGATTATCCGGCCACGATCCATGTGACGGATATTTCCACCGACGCCGTCACGCACTACCACAAGCGGCAGACGGAAACGTATTACTTTCTGGAATGCGGCCCCGACGCGCGGATGCAACTCGACGACGAGGAAATCCCCGTGCGGCCGGGCATGTGCGTGCTGATTCCACCGGGCGTTCGCCACCGCGCGATTGGGAAGATGAAGATCATCAATATCGTCATTCCCAAGTTCGACCCGGCCGACGAATATTTCGATTGAGCATCCCCATCGAGGTGCTTGACGGAATCAACGCCCTGCGCAATCGCCTTGGCCAAACCTCTGGTGAGCCGCAACGATGAGCCTGCCCCATGCCGATGCCAAGGCCGAAGCCCCCGCGGTCGTGAGCGATGTTGCCTGCACGGTGTGCGGCTGCGTGTGCGACGATTTGCAATTGACCATAGTGGGCAATCGGGTAACCCGCGTTGAACCGACGTGCCCGCTGGCCGAGCAGTGGTTTCAATCCGTCCAGGCGCATGAACCGCCGCATGCTGCGGTGGAAGGGCAGGCTGCGTCCCTGAACGATGCCCTGGACCGCGCCGCCGCCATCCTCGCCGGGGCTCGCCATGTGCTGATCTTTGGGCTTTCCCGCAGTAGCACCGCGGGCGCCCGGGAGGCAGTTCGGTTGGCCGATCGCCTGGGCGCATCGATCGATCCGGCAACCTCGCGCAGCCAGGCAGCGGCGATTGCGGCGCTCCAGGAAGTCGGCCAGTCCACCTGCACGCTGGGGGAAGTTCGCCATCGGGCCGACCTGGTCATCTACTGGGGCAGCGATCCGGCCGTCACCCATCCGCGGCACATGCAGCGGTACACGATGCGCCCCGAGGGCCAGTTCATTGCCAGCCGCGACGAGCGAACGCTGGCGGTCATTGACGTTCAACCAACGCAGACCAGCCAACAGGCCGACCTGTTCCTGCAAGTGAGGCCCGGCGGCGACTTCGACCTGCTTTGGGCACTGCGGGCCATTGTGCGCGGCGTGCCGCTGGAATCCCCCCCAGGCACTAGCGAAACCAGCGCCGGCGGCGTTGCGATGGCGGCCGTGGAAGACCTCGCTCGGCGGATGAAAACCTGTCGGAGCGGTATCATTTTCTTTGGCGATGGCCTGACGGCGCATGGCCTGGGTCACCGTACGGTAGAAGCGTTGTTTCGGCTGGTCGCTGAACTCAACGGCCACACGCGGTTCTACGCCCAACGCATGCGCGGCACCGCCGACTTGGGCACCGCCAGCAACGTGCTGTGCTGGCAAACCGGCTTTCCGCACGCGGTGAACTTCAACCGCGGTTATCCGCGTTTCAGTCCGGAGGAATCCAGCGCCGATGAACTGCTCCGCCGCGGCGAAGTGGACGCTTGCCTGCTGCTGGGCAGCGGCAGCGCAGCGGCGCTATCGGACGAAGCCCGGGCGAGCCTGGCGCAACTGCCAACGGCCGTGCTGGATGAACCCCATGTTCCGCCAATGCCAACGGCAACCGTGCGGTTCACTACCGCCATTTATGGCCTGCACCGTCCCGGCACGGCGTACCGGATGGACGAAGTCCCCATCCCTTTGAAAACGGTGCTCCGTTCCCATTATCCCAGCGATGCCGAAGTGTTGGCCGCGATTGACAGCCGGCTGGGAGAATGATCGCGCGTGCCGTGTGCCGTCGGTCCGACAATTCCCGGACACCATTGGCATCAAACGCGGTGCGGCGGGCACCCTTAATAGGGCATGCGCAATCGCCCTCGGCCGGTGGAATATTCAGACCGGATACGAGGATAACAGGTGTTTGCACACATGGGTAACACACGAAGTTACTCGTTTAGCTACTGATCTCTGCTGGGGGGAATGCTGGAGCGAGCGGAAACGTCCCCCCGCAGCGGCCTCGCTGCCGCCGGGCCGTCGCACTCAGGCCGGCCATTGTTCGCTGAACGCTTCGCTGGCCCGATAGACGGCCCCTCGAAACGAGAACTGCCCGACCCGGTTTACCTTCCGCGTCTGGAACCGCGGGGAGTACTCAAAGGGCGGCAATTGCTCGGGGGTATTCCCGCGGGCTGGTGTGATATCGGCTGGCCGGCACAGCCAGGCCCATCGCTTCGTGAGGCCGCTCTTGGTTGTATATCTGCCGCCACGGCTCGAACCGGTTTTGCGTGTGGGCCAAATCGTCGAAGAACCGATCCTGCAGCAACTCCGACTTCAGCGTGCGATGGAACCGCTCGTCCTTACCTCGACCTTGGGGATGGAACGGGCGACCATGGATCGTCCTGATGTCCAGCCGCATCAGCCATGCCGTCAGACGCTTGTGCCGGGTTGACGAGTGGAACGATCCCCACCGCGGCCTGTTGTCCACAAAAATCGCCTGCGGCAGGCCGGCGAGAACTCAGGCGCGGCGGAGCCGACAGTTCCCCATCCACAGCAGACTGCTGGAGATCCTGGCAACGATGAAACGGCATCCCGATGGGTACGCGTTCCATGGGCAGCGTGGGGGGCGACTGAAGCCGGATACGGTACGCCGCGTTCTCGTCCGCGAAGTCCTTGAGCCGCTGAGCAAGCGATTCCCTAGAGAGCCGGGCGTGCCATCCTTCCGAAATGACCGCCTGCACAGCTTCCGGTACTACTTCTGCTCGGCCTGAGCGAATAGCGGCTAAATGCCCGAGCAGATGTTAATGGCTTGGTTAGGGCATCAAGACAGCGAGATGGTCCGCCACTACTACCTTTACCCTCTGCACGATGAAAAATCGTGGCGGCGAATGAATCAAATGGATTTTTGAATGTTGGCAGGCGGTCTGCTGAGCTCCCAAGTAACCCGAGATATGGAGGAGTCGAGCCGGCTGCATAGCTTCAGAGACGTGAGCCGATTGACACAATGATTGTCACAGTCAACGGTGTCAACAAGAACCGCCTTCGCAAGTTGCTGTAGCTAAAGCACTTGCGGAGGCGGTGGGTCAGCAAGCGGAGGGCACGGGACTCGAACCCGCAACCGGTTTCCCGGCACCACATTTCCAGTGTGGCCGCTAGCCAATTCGCTTACCCTCCGGGCGATTCCCCGTTAATCCTGCGACCCAGTTGGCTGCTGCCAGGTTCGGCTCGCAGAAACACGTGGCTGTGAGAAAATCGTAGCACAAAGCCGGCAGCGTTTCCATTGCCCCCCGGTGATGCCAGACGTATTCGTGCCCGTTGATTCGTTCGGGTCCCACTTCGTTGTCGGCTTCGTCGCACTGGCTAACCTGGCAGTTGGATGAACGTCGGCAATCGGTTCAGCCCAGCCCAATTCAACCATGCGGCCAATTCGATCGGCATGAAGAGGCCAGTATCGGCCTGGACATTTTTGCACGTACTGCATGCGGTTTCCACGCGGCTACCGACTACTGGCTTCCCAAGCTGGAAGCCACGTTTTGGGCGGCTTCCTACACCCGTTGCACGCTGTTTCCACTGAGGCGCCGCACCAGGCGGCGCATTTCCAGCACGCTCAGTGTCGCCAGTACCTGGTGGACCGGCAGGCCGCAGGCGGCTACCACCTGGTCGATGGTGGTGGCCGCCGGCTCAACCGCCTGGAGGACTTTCTGCTCGGCCTCGTTGAGCAGCAGTTCGGCAGGGTGGTGGACCACTTCGCCGGTGGGCCGCCGGGCGGGTTCCACCAGCGGCCCTAGTTCTTCGAGGATATCGTCCACGGTTTCCACCAGCCGGGCTCCGTCGCGAATCAAGTGATGGCAGCCCCGGGACATGCGGTTATCGACCTGGCCGGGCACGGCGAAAACCTCGCGGCCCTGTTCCATGGCGTGCCGAGCGGTGATCAGCGCTCCACTGCGGATGGCCGCCTCGATCACAAGTGTGCCCAGTGCGAGGCCAGAGATGATACGGTTCCGCTGCGGGAAAACGCCACTTTGCGGCGGCGCCAGCGGTGGTGATTCGCTGATCACCGCGCCGCACTGGGCAACCTCTTCGGCCAGTTTCTTGTGCTCTGGCGGATAGATGTTGAGCACGCCGGAGCCCAATACGGCAATCGTTCGGCCGCCCGCCGCCAAGGCACCGCGGTGTGCGGCGGCATCGATTCCTCGGGCCAGACCGCTGATGACGGTAAAACCCGTGCGAGCCAGTTCGCCGGCCAATCGTTCAGCCTGCCGCAGGCCATATTGGGTGGCGTGACGAGTGCCCACAATCGCTACCGCGATCCTGTCTTGGGGCAACAATCGGCCGCGGACGAACAGCACGCCCGGCGGTGTGTGCGTTTCCTTGAGCAGCCTGGGATAATCGGGATCTACGTCGGTGAGCAGGTCGATCCCATACTCGGCGCACACGGCCAGGGTTTCGTGGACGGGCAACTGCCGTGCTGAGCCGATGGCGTCGCTCAGCTTGCGGCCAATACCGGGCACCTGGCGGAGCTGCTGGGCTGTTGCGGCGAACACGGCGGATGGCGTACCAAAGGCATCGAGCAGCGCCGTGCGAAGCCGAGGGCCCACGCCCGGCACCAGGGCAAGCCGCAACCGTTCGGTGAGTTCGGGATCGTCGGCCGCCATGGAAGGTGCCCCCTTTAGCGTCCATGGAAACGTTGCGCCCCCGGCGGCAGAAGGTGCCGCGAAACCGCGCTGGGCGAATCACTGCCCATGATAGCGGGCGGGCCCGTGCGGCGCAACAAAATGCCGTTGGATGCGCGCGCAAGGATGACAATGAGAATGGAGAGGTGGGTTTGCGGCGGTGCCGCCGGCGACCTGCGCTACTTGGCCGCGGCAGCTTGTGGCTTGCCCAGCACCTCACGCTCCACGACATGGCAACGGACGAGGTGCCCATCGAGGTTCAACTCGCGCGGCACCTTGTGGCGGCAGATATCCTCGGCCAAAGGGCACCGGGGATGGAACCGGCAACCGGCCGGGGGATTGGCGGGGCTGGGGACGTCGCCCTGGAGCACGATCCGCTCGCGCTTGGCCGTGGGGTCCATCACCGGCACGCTGGACAATAGCGCCTTGGTATAGGGGTGCAGGGGATTGCGATACAGTTCCTCACTGCTGGCCAATTCGACAATCTCGCCCAGGTACATCACCGCCACGCGATCGGCAATGTACTCCACCACCGACAAGTCGTGTGAAATGAACAGGTAGGTTAGCTGGTGCCGCTGGGCGCTTCCCTGCCGCAGATCGGTCAGCAGGTTAATGACCTGCGATTGAATCGACACATCGAGCGCCGAAATCGGCTCGTCGAGCACCAGCAACTTGGGGTTTAAAACGAGCGAACGGGCGATGCCGATCCGCTGCCGCTGGCCACCAGAGAACTCGTGTGGGTAGCGTTCCATGTAGCCGGGGTCGAGCCCCACGTCTTCGAGCGTTTTGGCAACGAGCTTGAGCCGTTCTTTGCGGGACCCCATCCGGTGGATGATGAGACCTTCTTCCACGATCGCTCGGACCGTCATGCGGGGATTGAGGGAGCTGTAGGGGTCTTGAAAGACAATCTGCATGTCGCGGCGCAGTTGGCGCATCTCACGCGCCGAGGCGGCCGTGACATCGCGGCCGTTAAAGCCGACGGTGCCGGAGGTGGGTTCGATCAGCCGCAGCAGCGAGCGGCCGACGGTGGTCTTGCCGCAACCGCTTTCGCCGACCAGGCCGAGGGTTTCGCCGGGACGAACGTCGAATGAGACGCCATCGACGGCCTTGACATGCCCGACCACACTGCGGAACACGCCCCGGCGGATCGGGAAGTACTTCTTCAGGTCGCGGACGATGAGGAGGGGAGCCTCAGGCATCGGACAACTCTTCGGCAAAGTGGCAATGGACCAGGTGGCCTGGCCGCAGTTCGCGGAGCACGGGTTCCTCCACGCGACAACGATCCTGGGCGAATGGGCAGCGCGGATGGAACTTGCAACCGGCAGGGAACTCATCGGGCCGGGGCACCATGCCGGCGATGGTCTGGAGCCGGTCGGTCTTGGCGCTGCGGCCGTCGGGGCGCGATGCGAACAGCCCCTTGGTGTAAGGGTGCAGCGGGTGCTTGAACAGTTCGACCACCGGCGCGTACTCGACCACCTTCGAGGCGTACATCACGGCCACGTCGTCGGCCATTTCGGCGATCACGCCCAAGTCGTGCGTGATGAACAAAATGGACATGCCCGTCTCGCGCTGCAGGTCGCGGAGCAGGTCCAAGACCTGGGCTTGAATGGTGACATCCAGGGCCGTGGTAGGTTCGTCGGCAATCAGCAGCCTGGGATTGCAGGCCAGGGCCATGGCGATCATCGCCCGCTGCCGCATGCCGCCGGAGAACTGGTGGGGGTACTCGTCGATTCGCCGCTCGGGGTCTGGAATCCGCACCTTGCGCAAGGCATCTAAGGCCCGCTGCCGGGCTTCTTCCTTAGAGCAGTTCTGGTGTAGCAGGATAGCTTCCGTGATTTGTTTGCCGATCGTGAACACGGGGTTCAACGAGGTCATCGGCTCCTGAAAGATCATCGCGATTTTGGAGCCGCGCAGCTTGCGCATGGCAGGCTCGGCAAGCTGGTTGAGCACCACCGGCGGCTTGCCCTGCTCGTGCAGCGTGATCGTACCTTGGACAATGCGGCCAGGATGGGAAACCAGGCCGATGATCGAGAGGGCCGTCACCGATTTGCCGCAACCGCTTTCGCCCACCAGGCCCAGCGTCTTGCCCTTGGGGATGGTGAGCGAGACATCGTTGACCGCCGGCACGGTGGCCTTCTCGGTGAAGAAGTACGTGTGCAGGTTCTTGATCTCGATCAGCGGGTCCACCGCCGGGCGGGATGCTGCAGCCTTGCTCTGGGTCTGGGTCGACATGGATCAATCAGCAGGCGTTGTGTGGGGGGTTGGCAGCGGCGGCCGGGCCAAAGCTGCACAGTGTGGGAAGGTCTTGCCGGTTTGTGGGGGGCAGGCACGGCGCCGCCGGTTCGAGAGCGCCGCGGCCTCTGGTGCGGTGCGCTCGTTACCGGCCGGCTTCGCGGAGGCGCGGGTCGGTGGCTTCCTGGAGCCCTTCACCGATCAAATTATAAGCCAGCACGGTGAGGAAGATTCCAATGCCGGGAAACAGAATCAACCACCACATATGGTAATTGTCGCGACCAAGCGCCAGCAGGGCTCCCCAACTGGGCGCGGGCGGCGGCGGTCCAAACCCAAGAAAGCTTAACCCGCTCTCAATCAAAATGGCCGATGCGATGCCGAAGGTGATCGGCACCAGAATCGGCGCCATGGCGTTGCGTAAAATGTGCCGGAACATGATCCGGGTGGAGCCGGCCCCCAGCGACCGGGCCGCGATCACAAAGTCCGACTCGCGCAGCTTCATAAATTCCGCCCGGGTCAAGCGGGCGATGGAAGTCCAGCCCGTCAGGCCGATGACCACCATCGTATGCCAGATAGTCGGGTTGGATACGACCGAAATCAGGGCCAGGATCAGTACCAGCGTGGGAATGCACAGCACCACTTCGATCACCCGGCTGAGCAATCCATCGACGATTCCTCGGAAGTACCCGGCATTGGCTCCGACCGTGACGCCAATCACCGATGCGATCCCCATCGACACGAACCCGATCAGCAGCGCCGTGCGCGATCCATGGATCATGATGGCGAACACGTCGACCCCGGCCGGGGTGGTGCCGAAAAAGTTGTGCCGGCTGGGTGCGCCCTGGCCTTGGCCGGGGTTGGCAGGTATGCCGGGCCATTCGCCGGCCCGGACCGGACGTTCAGGGTCCTGGTAGATCAATGGCCAAAGGGCCCAGCTATCGGGATCGAACCGCTTGAGCATGGTGGAGTAGGCGAGCATGAAGCCGATGGTGCGTTCTTCGCCGCCGGAAACCAGTTCGACTTCGCTCAGCCGCACTTCTTTGATGTCGTCATCGGGCAGCAGCAACTCGCAGAGGTCTTTGGATCGGTTAACGTAATCGACCTCGTACTCCTTGCCCTGGTAGCGGACAATGGACCCTTCGGTTACGACCAGGTCGACCATCTCATCGTTACGAAAAATGGAGGGTTCCCAGTTTTCGTTGAAGTAGTACAGGGCGGGGAAATAGATATTGCCCTTGTACTTGACGATGATTGGCCGGGTTCCCACGATCGCCGGCGAAAAGATCGCCATCAGGGCCAGGAAAATGACGAAGATCAACGCCGCCATGGCCAGGCGCCGACAGCGGAAACGATACCATGCTTCGGCCCAAAACCCACGCGACACGTGGGACTGGGTACCATCGGCATCGTCCGGCGGCGGCACCGTCACGTTCATGGGCCCGGGGGCTCCCCCGGGTGCCACTGAGCCCGCCGCGGGCCCCATCCCTGTGCCCGAATGCGGCTCGGCCCCTTGCTTGTCGCCGGGGTAGGCTTCATCGGGTTGGTTATCCGGGTGCGGGTTCATCGGTCAGCTTTGCATCCTCAATGAAGTCGCTTTGCATGGTCTGGAGGCGTAAACGTGGCGGCCGGTGCGCTGCGAGGCGCTGCATCAAACCTCGGCCACGGCCGAACCGGGGCTCCCACGCATCAGGTAAGGCTCACGCGCGGATCAACCACCGCATACAGCACGTCGGCCAGGAGTTGTCCCAGCAGGGTCAGCACAGAAAACATCAGCACCAGCCCCATCAGCACCGGGTAGTCGCGGCGGCCGATTGAGAGCAGGAACAACTGCCCGATTCCCGGCCAGGCGAAAATCTGCTCCAGGATCACCGATCCGCCCAGCAGGGCCGGCAGCGTCAAGCCGATCTGGGTCACCAGCGGAATCAACGTATTGCGGAACGCGTGTTGAGTAACAATTTTCCTGGACGGCACCCCCTTGGCCCGCGCCGTGCGGATATAGTCCTGCCGCAGCACCTCGTGCATGTTTGATTTCACAAACCGCGCATAGTAGGCCAGGGCCGTATACGTGAAACAGGTGACAGGCATCAGGGCGTGCAGGAACACGTCCCAGGTGCGCTCCAGCAGAGTCATGGAACCCCATGCTTGGGCGTCGTGCGTGCCCGAGAGCGGCAACCAGCCAAGTTTGACCGCCAGCATCAACTGGAGAAACAGGGCCGCCACGTAGGTCGGCAGGGAGTACAGCATGTACAGCGATGTGCTGAGAAACCGTTCGTCCGACTTGCCGCTGCGCACGGAGAAATACAACCCCAGCGGGATCGACAGCAAATACGACAGCAGCAGCGAACTGATGGTCAGCACCAGCGTGTTGCCGATCCGGCTGCCGATCACCGCGGTGACGGGGCGTTCCTCGCTGAACGACTGCTGCAAATTGCCTTGCAGGACGTCGCCCAGCCACCGGAAATATGCGGTGACCAGGGGATCGTCCAACCCGTACATTTCCCGGTACTTCTTGATGGTGCTTTCATCAATCTTGGCCGAGGGATCCGTCTGGAGGACGCGCAGCAACGCTGGATCGCCCGGCATGGCACGGATCATGCCGTACACAAGAAACGTAATCAGGAACAACGTCACCAGCGCCAGCAGGACGCGGCGGATCAAATACTGCGCCATCCGGTCTCTCCGTGGCCCGACGGGCGACTACGGCTTCGCCGACCAAATCGAGGAAACGCCCGGCCCGTAGTGGTAGGGGCCGCGCGGACTGAACATGTAGCCGCGAAGCTTCTTGTTGAAGCCGTAGAATGACGACTGGTGGAACAACCAGGTGTACGGCTGCGCTTCGTACACGAGCTCGGCGATGCGGCCGTAAATCTCCGCGCGCTTTTCCCGGTCCAGTTCCTTACGCCCTTCCTCGAACAACCGATCGACCTCGGGATTGGAGAAGCCGGTGTAATTGCGGGCTTCGCCGGTTTTCCAGAGGTTCTCCGAGGAATCGGGGTCGGCGCCCGATCCCCAGCCGGCAAAGCACGCCTGAAACTTCCGTTCGTGCATCCGTTCCAATAGCGTGGCTGCTTCCAGCGTCCGTACGTTGCACCGAATGTTCAGCCGATCCAGGTTTTCCCGCAGCAGGTTGCAGATGGCAACGCGGTCGGGCTTGTCGCTGACCAGCAGGTCGAACTCAAACTTGACCTTGGTGCCGTCGATCACCTTGTCCAGAATGCCGTCGCCATCGGTATCCTGCCAACCGGCCTCGCGGAGCAGGTCGCGGGCCCGGTCGTAATTTTGGCGCAGACGGCGCGGCTGCTTCTTGGGGGCCATCCAGGCATCTGGGTGGTAAATGCCGGTGCAGGGCTCGTACAGGCCGTAATTCAACCGCCGCAGCATTTCGTCGTGATCGAAGGCGTAGCCCATCGCCCGGCGGACCCGCACATCGCTGAACAGACGGTCGTTCATGTTCCAGCCGAAGTAGAAGTAGGTCCACTCCTTGCCAGACACCTTGGTATTTCGGCGATAGAAGTCGTTGCCGCTGGTTTGTTCGACCCATTGCGCCGCGCCCAGCAGGGTTTCATCCAGTTCGCCCGTCATCAATGAAAGCAGCGCGGTGTTGTTGTCTTCCATCACGCGGAACCGCACTTCGCGATAGAAGGGCTTGTCGCGCACCTGCTTTCCATTGTGCATGTAGTAGCTTTCGCGGCGGCGCAGCACGATCTCCTGCCCCGGCGTCCGGCTGACCAGTTCGTAAGGCCCCCCTGAAACAGGCTTGTCTTCGTACTTGCGCAGTTCGGGGGTGTCCTTCATCTTGGGGTCGTTTTTCAGCGGCCCCTCGTAGATGTGCTTGGGAACAATGGGGAAATTGATATTCCAGACATTGGTTGCCAGTGGTTCTTTATGGAAGAAAACCAGTGTCTGGTCGTCGTAGGCCTCAATCCAGCGGACCTTCTCGGTCCCTTGCTTGACGGCCGGTGGATCCACGCCCGGTGTCAGGATGGCCCGGTAGCTGAATACCACGTCGTGGGCGGTGATCGGCTCGCCGTCCGACCAGGTGAGGTCGTCGCGCATCACCACTTTGTCATACATGCCGTCTTCGCTTGTCTGCCAACTCTTGACACTGTCGGCCGCTGCAAACGGCTGAAGGTTCCAATCAAAACCGAACAGGCCGAAGCTCAAATAGCCGCTGATATCGAACTCGGCCGCTGAACTCATGAAAATCGGGTTCGTGCGGTTGATATCCTGCGTGAGCCGCCGCACCATCACGTCGTCCCAGTTCACCTGGTCGTCGTTCTCGGGCAACTTCCCCAGCGTCAGCAGAATCTTCTCATTGTCTTCCGAACTGTTGTTCCGCAAGCTCAGCGCCTCTTCGACGCTGATCGGTGCGGGGTTCTCGGCATCAAATTGGCGGCGCAACACCATGGAGTCCAGCACCGGGCGATCGACCCAGGTGACCTTCGCATCCAGCTCTTCCAAGGTGGGCGCATCAAACGGCTCCCCCGCCTCGCCCGGCACCACCGGCACCGTCGACTTGGAACTGCCGGAATCATTGGCGCTGGGTTTCTCAGAATCGGACTGGTGGGCGGCGGGTTTTTTGTCGTCTCGCGTCGATGTATTGTCGTGCGAAGCAACCTGGGGAGCTTCAGAATCCGCGTCCGAAGCGCTTGAGGACGAGCTTTGAGAATCGGTCTGAGGCGCGCCGGGGGCGGTCGTGGATGCCGGCGGATTCTCCGTATTGCCGCCGCAACCGCTTTGCACAAGCAGCAATCCGCCCAGCAATAGCGTCGTCCAAGGCCAAAGTTGCCGCATGGTTTGCTCCTCCGCAGGCGCTATCAGGTGTGTGAGGCGTCGGGGGGGTCAGATCTGGCGAAGTGGATGCATGTCAACGGTTGGCCGGGTTGCCCGCCCGTTGCCCCGCGGGGGGCAATCTGTTCAGGCGGCGACAACCAGCTTATCTGTCGCCCGTTTTGATCGACCGCCCCCCATTCTGGCGACATGTCGCGCGGCCGCACGCACCGCGATGAAACGGTCTGGCCGAAGGAACCGGCAACTGCTGGCGCACCGCGCCGGATGTCCGCTGATTCCTTTTCTACGGTTGTCGCCAGCAAAATGGTTCTTAGGACTGTTAACGGATCCAGGGGGAACCCGTGGCCCGCTTTGCCCCATCCGCAGGGTTGGGCTACCCTGCCCCCCTTGCCTGCTATGGTAGCGAATCTATCGTCGCCCGAACAGACGAAAGCGGCGGGGGGTCGGCAACCGGCCGACTCAGGTCGGCAACGTGTCGCCAAGCCGCCGGGAAAGCGGAACAAAGCGTCCCGCAGCCAAGGCTCGCTTGCACCGTGCGGCTCCCCGGTCCCGCCCCGCGGGGTTCGGGTGTGTGGTGCCCCCCATGCGCCGCAGGTGCGGCCAGGAACAGTTGGCCGCACTTTAACCTTGCGTGCCGACCGATCACGCGATGGTTGAGCTGAATCCGTTCGCAGGAAAAGGTTTCCCGTACTTCTTAACCTTTGGCGCAATGCGGCTGCGCGGCAACCTCTACCCTGGCGACGACGATCCAGAATATCCTGTGGCTGGCACGCAACCACCGGGGGGGCATGGGTGGTTATCAGGCGATGGGCGGTCAATCCTGCCACAAGGCTCTGCGTGCCGCGTGGTAGTTGGTGTACCTCAGGCTCGGCGTGCCGTGCGCTGCGGATTCCAGCGCCGACCTCCCTCAGGGCCGGGCCGATTGATGCCCTTTCAAATCAAATAACCGACGGGCCGCAGATTGAAAAAGGTACCCGCCGCCACCCGGCGGGAGTACGCTCGCCACGCCCTGTAAACAACCGAAGGGCCACAGATCGAAAAAGGTACCGGCCCATGCTGCTGTTCAAGAAGCGGTTCTTGCCGGCGATTCGAGCAGGAACCAAGACGCAAACCGTGCGGCTCTGGAAGCACCGCCTGATGAAGGCCGGCCAGCGGAGCTACATTCCCGGCGTCGGCTACATCCGCATACTCGCGGTCGATGCCGTGAAGCTGGGCGAGTTGAACCAGCACGATGCCAAGGCCGATGGATTCCCCAGCCCAGCGGCCTTGCGCCGTGAGATTGAAACCATTTACCCGGCCGAACTGGCCGCCGGGTACCAGGCCTACCGGGTGCGGTTTCGCCTGTGTACCCCGGACGAAACGGCCCAAGCCATCGCCGACAAAGAGCGGCGCAAAGCTGCCCGAGCCGAGCAAAAGCGTTCCTCGCCTAGTGGTTGAACAGGAATTCGCGACTGTTGGCCAACGCCCAGAGCACGTCTTCCAGCCCTTCCTTCACATTGGGCGCAGCTTCAATGATTTCGTGGCACGCGGTCAGTTCGTCTGCGTTGGGCTGCCGGCTCAGCGATACCAGGTAAAGCTGGGTGATGATGTCATCAGTCGGCACCTTCGCCTTCAGCAGCCTGGCGATGCGCCCGTTGCCGTCGCTGATCTTCTTGTGAAGCAGTTCGCCGTTAGCGATCTGCAGCACTTGGGCCAGGTTGGGCTCGGCGGTCCGCTCGCACTCGCAGGTGATAACCCGCTCCGGACGGCCCATCGTATCGAGGAAGTAGCTGGTGTAATTATTGTCGGGCAGTTCAATGGCCCGCGTCCCCAGCGGGATGCCGGCGAATTTCTCCTGCGTGCCGCAGATGGCGTCGATGCCATCGAGCAGTACTTCGGCGGGAAGCCGCTTGACGTTGTAATGGGTGTAAAACCGGGTATCCGCAGCGTTGGTTGCCGTGGGGGTGGAGCTAAGCTGGTACGTCCGGCTGACCAGAATGGCCCGCAGCAATTGCCGCAGGTCGTACTTGTTCTCGATCAGGTGATCGGCCAGGGCGTCGAGCAGCGCCGGATTGGAGGGCGGGTTGGTCGCCCGCATGTCGTCAATCGGCTCCACCAGCCCGGTGCCCATCAGGTATCCCCAGAAGCGGTTGGCGATGTTCTGGGCAAACAGCTTGTTTTCGGGCGCGGTGAGCCAGTCGGCCAGCGGGCGGCGCAGGTCGAGGTGCTGGGAAGCGTCGATCGGTTCGTCCAGCAGCGGCGTCGGCTCCATCACCTGGTTGGTCTTGGGGTGACGGATGCTGCCGGTCCGCCTGACCATCACCACGGTATCGCCGCCTTGCGACCCGAAATCGAGACTGTTCTTGTTCGCCACGCGGGTGAAGAACGCCGCCAGGCCGTAGTAATCGCCCTGGGTATACACTTCAAACGGATGGTTATGGCACTTGGCGCATTGCATCCGCACGCCCAGGAACACTTGGGCGGTGGTTTCGGCCAGATCGTCGGGCCGGGTGGCAATCTTGTAGAAGTTGGCGGGGCCACTCTCGAAAACCGATCCTTGCGCGGTAATCAGTTCGCGCACGAACTGGTCGACCGGCTTGTTTTCCCGCAGCGAGGCGCGAATCCAGTTGTACAGCGACCACATGCCGCCGTCGCCCAGCTTGTTGCGGTTATTGCGGAGCAGATCGCCCCACTTGAGCGACCAGTACGCGCTGAACTCGTTGTTCCACACGTCGCGGGCCGGATCGCCGGTGAGGCCCAGCAGTTCGTCAACCAGTTCGGTGCGTTTGTTGGGATCGTCGCTTGCCAGAAAGGCTTCCACGCGCTCAGGTGGCGGCAGTGTACCCAGGCAATCCAGGAATACGCGGCGAATGAAGACTTCATCGCTGCAATTGGGCGAAGGATCGAGGCCCAACCGCTGCCAGCGTTTCATCACCAGTTCGTCGATGAAGTTTTGCGGCTCGAAGCCGGCCAGGTCGACATTCTCGGCATATGGCACCACCACCATCGAAATCTTCGCCTGCCCCTGGAATCGCACCATGACGGGCGTCTGGCCCGGGCCCTGGGCCGTCACATAGCCGGTTCCATCGACGATGGCGACCGCATCGCTCATGCTGTCGAACTGGACGGCTTGTGTCACGTCGCGGCGGCTGCCATCAGAATAGCTGGCTTCCACCCGCAATTGCCGCGTTTCTCCCACGCGATACTGGTGCTCGGAGGGTTCAACGGTGAGGTCCACCACCTTGGGCTCATCTTTTTGCGGCGCGGGTGCGCCCTCGCGGAGCCAGGCGAGCAGAATTTCATGTTCGTACGAGCCGCGGTCAAATCGCTTGCCGCCGCCGTGCGAAACCTCCATCAGGGCCTTCTGGAGCAGCAGGCTATCTTCCGGCGAAACGAGCGAAATCCGCCGCCCCATCTGATCGCGGGCAATCGCCGGGTAATCTTCCTCGGGGGTAAATCCAAAAAGTGAGAGTTTGAAACCGCCCTGGCCGTACTGCGAGGCATGGCAGCTACCGCCGGTGCAACCCGCCCGAACCAGAACGGGATTCACATGCAGGTTAAAGCTCACCGGATGGCTGTCGAAGTTGGTTACCGTGAGCTTGACCTCGCGGCTTTGACCCGCATGCTCGATGCGCACCGTGGTTTCACCGTTGGCCAGCGGCCGGACAAAGCCGCGTTCGCTGACCGCAACCACGCTTGGATCGGCCACGTGGTACTTGGCCTTGGCTGTCACATCTTGCGGCCGCTCGCCGGGCGCGGTTTGTACGGCCGTCAATTGAAGCCGGGCCAAGGAGCCGACCAGCTCAAACGATTCGGGCGAGACCTCCAGCGAAGCGGCTTTCGCATCCACGCCGCCCAAAACCGTGACCATCAAGGCCGCAACAAGCCCCAACGCACGTGGCGCCTGAAGCAACTCCGTAAACCGCGCACTGACAAGCCTGGCGTTCATACGCATGCCTTGACTGGTTAGGTGGGAAGGAGGGATGCGGAGTACCGGCGGGCAGGTTCTCTTGGAAGGTTGACCACCATGGCGGCAGCAAACGCACCATGGGAGCCTGAGAAAGAGTATGCCGCAACCGGAGCCTTAATTCAATATCCGTGGATGGATCGGGCGGGCTGGACGGGGTGGTGCCCGCCCCCCCGCGGGACAATCGCCGCCAGGCCGGCAATCGACGGCCCCGCCCCCACAACCTACAATGCCGCCAACTTCCCTTGCCGCTTCCTGTGCCGCGCAGGTGTCACAGCCGACCCGATCGCGGCAAGCCACACGCTTTAGCACCGCCCCGGCCAACATGGCAAAGAAGGCGAACAAGAAGAAACAGCGAAAAGCCCAGCCGCCGCGCGAACGCCGGGCGGTCGAATTTCTGACCGTGGCCTGGATGCTCGCGGTGATGACGGCCCTGGTGTGCGAAGTCGGCGGTACCGTCGCCCGCATCTATGCCGACGGCAACCCGCGTATCGCCCTGCTGGCCGGATATCTGCTGTTTGCCGCCGCCGTTGTAGGAGGCGTCTCGCTGGTGATGCTGGTCGCGGTGTATCGCATGCGGAAGGTGAAGCCGCCCCCGGGCATTGTGTTCTTTTCCGCAGTCGTCGGCGGCGCGCCGCTGCTGGTACTGTTGTTCTCGTGGTTGCAGAAGTAGGGAATAGCGGCCATGGGCTCGATCCACGAATACAACCGCCGTGCTTGGGACCGCCGCGCGCGAGAGCAGGCCCGCTTCACGCGGCCAGCCACCGACGACGACCTCCGCGACCCGCTCCGCAAGCTCGACGGCAGCGGTTGGCTGGGCGACGTGCAAGGCAAACGCCTGCTGTGCCTGGCCGCCGGGGGCGGGCGACAAAGCCTGATGTACGCCGCGGCCGGCGCCCTGGTTACGGTGGTCGATATCAGCGAGGAGATGCTGGCCATCGACCGCTATATGGCCGCCCAGAAAGGCTTCGATATCGCGGTGGTCCAGGCGTCGATGGATGATCTCTCCATCCTCGATGCCGGCAGCTTCGAACTGGTGATCCACCCGGTCAGCACCTGCTATGTGCCAAACATCCACGCAGTATATCGCGAGGTGGCCCGGGTGACCGCTGCCGGCGGCATCTACGTGAGCCAGCACAAGCAGCCCACCAGTTTGCAGTCGAGTATCAGTCTTTCGCCCGGAGGGTACTATGAAATTACGGAACCCTACTACGAGCGCGGACCGCTTCCGCCGGTTGGCGGAAGCCTGCACCGCGAGGAAGGCACGCTGGAGTTTCTGCACCGCTGGGAAGAACTGATCGGCGGAATGTGCCAGGCTGGATTTGTGATTGAAGACCTGGCCGAGCCTCACCACGCCGATCCCGACGCGCGGCCCGGCGAATTTGGACATCGCAGCCAGTTCATTCCCCCGTATGTGCGCATCAAGGCCCGGCGGATCGCTGAGCGCCAACCACCGCCTCCCAAGGTGTGGCTGCCTGGCCAATAGATGACAGGGCGGCTGGCCGCGAAATAAAAGAACCCTCGTTCGGGGTCCGGCAAAGCTGTGGGCTTTCACCGGTGCGAACGAGGGTCGCGTTATCGCCACCAGCGATCCGCTTGACACAGATGAACTGGTGACGGTTATAGACAACGTTGCAGCGATACGGGCCGGGCACCGACTCGCACCCGAGCATCGGTACGGCTAGTTACCGCGGCCACCTCCACGACCGCCACGGCCGCCACCGCGACCACCGCTGGCCGGGCCGCGACTGCCACCGCTGGG
>CAZEEG010000006.1:0-63400 GCA_964511065.1 uncultured Pirellulales bacterium
AACCGGCCGGCAACTTCCATCTGATAGTGATGGACGCCCGGATCGTCGGTCACCAGGTATTCGCCGGTGTCCTGAATGTCTTCCAGGAAGTACGTGCCGTACTGCCAGTTGTAACGCAAGTCTTCCGACACGCCGTAGGCGGCGACGCCAAACCGCCGGTAGTTTGGATTGAAAGCGTCGATGACAAACGGCCGTTCCATGAACACGCTGTTGGTGCTGCTGTTGAGGGCATCCAGACCGTAGGGCCGCTTCTGATTGCCCAGGAGAACCGTTTGAAAGATCGGCAACTCGTTCCAGCCGAGATAGGCATCTTTGATCGAGGGGTCGTTTGGGGTGCCGAATTCGAAGTCGAACTTGTATTCCATCGTGTTGAACAGTTCGCCTCGCGCGGTGATCCGCAGACGCCGCAGCAAGATTCGGTCCTGGACGTCCAAGTCCTCGTCGCCGCGCTCCCAGAAGTTGGCTCCGGGGCTGGTTTCCGGAAACGCCCAATAGTCGGCATGAATCCGCCCGTTCCATTGCAAGGTGGGACGCTTGGCGGCGTCGATCTCGGCCTCCTTGGCGGCTTCCTCGGATTTCTTGATCGCCTCCTCAAGCGCTTTCACGCGCTCTTCCAGGTCGTCGTCTGGTTTTTGCTGGTCGTCCTCTTTCCCGCTATCGCTTTCGCTCGCTTTTTCGCTTGAGCTGCCGTTGTCGCTGCCATCGCCGGCGCCATTCTCTCCATTTGGCGGTTCAGGCAGGCGGCCGGGTGGTTCCCCCCTGGGTGGCGGCAACGATGGCGGTTGAAAAATCGAATGCCCGGTGCTGTGCGGCACCGTTTGAGCCTGCGCGGCACCAGCCAGCCAACTGGCCAGAAGCGTCCATACCAGGAGGTGCCGTGCGATCGGCCGGGTCATACGTCGCAGTTTATCCATGAAGCCGATTGCATTTCCGAGCGTTTGCCATCTGGCGGCGCTTGCCAGGCATGGCGTACGGGTATGTTGGCTGGGCTTTAACCTGGCTGTGAAACGACCGAACCGTTCAAGCCACTGGGGGCGGACATCGCAGCCCGGATCGTTGCGATCCATCCGTTCGGTCGTAGCCGTTTCTTCGGCACGACCGGCACGACGAGAATATGAAGTACTGATGAAGCTCACCCTGTGAGTCACTTCAAGCAGACTGAAATCGGTAAGGATTGACGTTTTGGCGAATCATGACGCGGTGCCATCGTGCGCAGGGCGAACCATTGGCGCGAATTGGTACAAGGTTCGAACCGTTATGCGCGGCAACTTGAGACCAGCCCCTAGGGCCGTCAAACTCGGCGCCCGGTAGTGACGACTGTATCGGTTATGCCGAAAATGCCGCCGAATGCTCCCTGCGCCGGGAAGCCAGCATTTAAGGCCCCGTTGGGAGCGCTAGCCGCCTTCGGATACCACCATTCGCCGGGAAGGTCAGGCTGGTGACCCCGTTGTGCCGGTTGCGCCGGTCACTCGGCGGCAGCGGTCCAAAGGCAAGCCAGCGGCGCTGGACCGCCGAAGATGAGCGATGGACGGGTGAACCTCGGAGTGTTGGTTTGCCCGCCCGGCGCGGCAATGGCCGCAGCATGATGGAGGCCCGCGCAGGAGGAGGCATCGGCTTATGTTCTTGGGACGCTCGGCAACGCTCGTGGCGATGGCCGCCGGAGCGGTGGGTATCCCTTACGTGGTGTCCGAGTCTGGCATCTCCGGTACCGAACAGGCGGCCGTGGTCGAGCATTTCGATGCCGCTGGTTTGGACGGCGCTGCGACCGGTGCCGCGGCGGCGCCGCATCTGCCGCCGCAAGCGGGTGCCGCGCCTGCGTTGACCGGCAGCCTCAGCGGCGACCTGGCCGAACCCTTCCGCTTTGAAATCACTCCCGACTGGGTGATGCGGCGCTGGCACCGCGTTTCGACGATCTCGAATCAGCCCGAGTTGCAAGGGTATCGCGTGCCGCTGGTGACGGGGACACGCGAGCACGACCTGGCTGGCTCGCTGACTTATTTCTTTGACCGCGATAAGAAGCTCCAACGGATCGTTTTTCACGGTTCGACCGGCAATGCTGTGCCGCTTGTGCAGCGGCTAATGAGCCTGTATGGCTTCCGCCAGGAAGTGAGCAGCGAGCCGGGATTGTATCTGTACCGCGTCCGGTGGAATGGCAAGCCGGTGAGTGAACTGCAGCTTCGGCCCGCCAGCGTGGTCGATGCAAACAGCCCGCACGGTCGGGTTGATGTCCACCTGTTGATCGAACGTCCGGCCAAGACGGAATTTTTCACCGGCGGTTACGAGGGCCGCCCGTTGGACGTGGGCCTATAGTGGTCCCCTGGGGGGCTTGGTGCCGCCTGTTTGGGCCGGGACTTGGTTCGCTGCTGCGCCTCTCCTAGAATTCCCCGAGAGCCGCCCTGGGCCCTTGGGCCCGACCTTTCCGGCGGTTCCACGTCAACGGAGGGTGAACCATGCAGGCTGAATCTTCGGCGGATCTGGATAGGCTGACCGCAGTTGAAGAAGTCGAAGTCGCGGGCCACATCATCGACAGCCTCATCTTGCCCAAGGTGCTGGATTTGATCACCGGCCATGGAGGGGCGTTTCAAATCAAGCAGATTTCGATCGGCCAGGCACAGGCCGATCCCAGCTACGCGCTGATCGAGGTGCGGGCCGCCGATCCCGATGCGCTCGCCCATATTCTGCACCAGATTGCCGACCACGGTGCGGTGCCGACCGCGGGCGTCGATTGCCGATTGACGCCTGCCGACGTGGCCGGTGCGTTCCCCGAGGGATTTTACGCGACCACCAATCAGCGGACGGAAATTCGGCTCGATGGCCAGTGGGTGATGGTCCACGACCAGGAGATGGACTGCGGAATCGTGGTCGATCCGGACCGTCAACACCCCCGCTGCGTGCCGATGAGCGACATCAACGTGGGTGACCTGGTGGTGGTTGGCCACAGCGGCGTGCGCGTGTTCCCGCACGAGCGGGAAACCGGACACCACACCTTCGCCTTTATGAACAGCGCGGTTTCATCGGAGAAACCCAAGGGCCTGGCCATTCGCGATATCGCGCGGCAAATGTTCACCAACCGCCAAGAGGGCGGCAAGACAGTGCTGGTGGGTGGACCGGCCATTGTCCACACCGGCAGCGGCGAGCACCTGTGCGAGCTGATTCGCCGCGGCTACATCAATCGGCTGTTCGCCGGTAATGCCCTGGCCACCCACGATATCGAACAAGCCTTGTTCGGTACCAGCTTGGGAGTGCATCTGGAGCACGGCGGACTGATTGAAACTGGCCACGAACATCACCTGCGGGCCATCAACCGCATCCGCCGGATTGGCAGTATCCGGAAAGCTGTCGAGCAGGGCGTGCTGACGCGCGGCATCATGTACGAATGCGTGAAGAACCAGGTCGATTTCCTGCTGGCAGGCAGTATCCGCGACGACGGCCCCCTGCCCGAGGTCATCACCGACGTTCTTGAGGCCCAACGGCAAATGCGGGAACAACTGCGCGACGTGAATTTCTGCCTGATGGTGGCCACCACGTTGCACTCCGTAGCCGTGGGCAACCTGCTGCCGGCTTGGGTGAAGGTGATTTGTGTGGACATTAACCCTTCGACCGTCATCAAGCTCAACGACCGTGGCAGTTTCCAGACCGTGGGCCTGGTGACCGACGTGGAACCGTTTTTGCGCATCCTGGTCGATGAGGTCACACGGCTTGAACGGGAAGGAGCGGTCGGCCGGCCATGAACCAACCACACCGGCAAGCTCAGATTCTGATGTGTCCGCCGGACCATTACGGGATTGAGTACGAGATCAATCCGTGGATGGACCGAGCGCGCCAGGCCGATCGTGCAGTGGCGGCCCAGCAATGGAGACAGCTTAAGGCCATCTTGGAGGAAGCCGGGGCGCAGATTCATACGATGCAGCCCGTGGAAGGTCTGCCCGACCTCGTCTTCACGGCCAATGCGGCATTGATCTACGGCGATGCCAGTGGCGGGAAACTCGCCGTGCTGGCGAACTTCCTTCATCCGCAGCGGCAGGGCGAAACCGAGCACGACGAGCGGTGGTTCAGGGACCACGGTTTCGCGATCGAGCGGCTTCCCGAGCAATTTGCCTTTGAAGGCGCCGGTGATGCCTTGTTCTGCGGCGATACGCTATTTGCCGGATACCGGATTCGCAGCGACGCGGCCGGGCATCAGCAGTTGGGGACGATGCTCGCCTGCCGCGTGATCCCCCTGGAACTGGTGGACCATTACTACTACCACCTCGACACCTGCTTCTGCCCTCTCGATCTGGAAACGGCCATCTACTACCCGGCGGCGTTCGACCAGTACGGGCTCAAAGCGCTGCATGCGCACGTGCCGAATCTGATTGCCGTGGAGGAGGAAGAAGCCCGACGTTTTGCCTGCAACGCCGTGGTGGTGGGGCGAACCGTCGTGACCAACACGGGCTGCCCCAAGCTGCACCAGGAACTTGGGGCCCGAGGGTTTGAACCCAGGGCGACTCCGCTGGATGAATTCGTCAAGGCGGGCGGCAGCGCCAAGTGTCTTACGCTACGTTTAGATGGCGAAGAAGCCGCCGCATGGCGCTACCGGGAGGCGACCCGATCGGCATAACCGGCACGCGCCGTCGGCATGTCGCGGGAAGCATACGACCGCGTGGCCGATTCTTGATCCGCCCTCCGGTGTTCACTGCCGAAAGTTGAGTTCTCGCCGTGCAGCCCCCCCGCAGTCCGTCGAACCGCGAAATCGCCGACGCCCTCGACGACCAGAAATTGCGTTTCCTGCTGGATGGACTGGAACGCAACACCTTCCAACTGCCCTATACGTTGCGGCTGGTGGAAGAGACGCGGCCGGTGGAACCGATCCGGGCCGTGGCCTCGCGGGCCACACTGGTTCGACTGGGGATCGAACTGGCTCAGGCCGCGATGGAAGCCCGGGAGGAAGTCATCCTGGGCGACGATCTGCGGCCGCGAACGGATGCGGGGCAGGGGCTGGTCCACGTGCTGGTGATGGGCGAAAAGCCCGCAGCGCGCGGCCCGCGCAAAGGCGACCTGGGCTGCTTCTTGCTGATCCTGGCGACCATCGCCATTCTGGTCCTGGCCGCCATTGGGTTGCTGACCGTGATGGGCTGGGTACGGTAATGCCGCCGGGACGGCGATGGCTGACCCACCCTCAATGCACCATGTTACGGCTTGGGGGGATCATGCGGATATTCCACGGTGACGTTGGTTGAGATTCCGCCGCGGGGGGTGAACTTTGCCACCAGGCGCAGCCACTTGGGCTGCATCACGGCGACCATGTCGTTGAGAATCCGGTTGGTTACGTCCTCGTAGAACGCACCCACGTTGCGGTACTGCTGCAGGTACAGCTTCAGACTCTTCAACTCCACGCACCGCTCGGCGGGAAGATACGTAAACGTGAGCGTGCCGAAGTCCGGCTGACCCGTCTTGGGGCAAACCGATGTGAATTCCGGACACACGATCTCAATGGTGTAATCGCGGTCGGGGTGCGGGTTCTCGAACGTTTCGAGCGTAGAGCGAAAATCGGTCATGGCTGGGTGGGGCAGGTCGCCGCAAGGCAATGGGTACGGGAAAACTGGGCCGGCGGCATGGCAGCTTCCGGCACGCTATCCCTCATTCTTCCATTGCCGGCCGAATCGAGCCAGGGGGGCCAAGGTAAACGCGGCTCAGGTAATGGCTTTGCTGCCCATGTAGTAGCCCAGGGCGAGCGTCGGAACGATCAGCACGATGACCAGCACACCAGTGAGCCCGCCGACCATGACCTGGCAAACCGTGGCATCCAGCACAATCAAGGCCAACAGACAATGCTTGACGGCAAACTGCACTTTGCGCGGTACCGGGTCGAACACGGCCACTAGCGGCCGCCAGATAATCAACATGCCCAGCAGCGACATCAGCGAGGCGTAGCGGGTGAGGTTCGCGTCGGGCTGAGGGGCGAACCATAGAGGGAACGAGGCCAGGATGCCAATCCCCAGCGCCATCACGGCAACGCCCCAGCCCAGCATCAGCCGGTTGCTCACTTGCGACTCGGTTCGGGCGAACCAGGTAACGCCGGCGATGTAGGTGCCAATCCCGGCGGCGATCGCATAATGCCAGGGTTGCAGCGACCCGGCGAGCGTGGACATTCCCAGCAGCACGTTCAGGAACCGGCAACTGCCCATCACCAGCGGGGCCGCGGGCGTGTGTTTCAGCACTTTGTCGTAAAGGACCACGGCCAGGGCCAGTGCCGAGGAGATCAGCCCGGCCCGCCAACTGCTGTCCAGCCAACTGACCCCCCAACCAAAAGCCATGCCGATAATGAGAAACTCAAACCCGATCAGCCGGGCCAGTTCGTACGGCACCCGGCCGGAAGGAATGGGCCGCTCGGGCCGCTCGCGGGCGTCAATCTCAACGTCGTAAACATCGTTGAGCACCATCCCGGCGGTGTACAGAAAACCGCTGGATGCCAGCAGCATCAGCAGGGCGGTTAGCGAGAAGTAGGGATCGTTCGCGCCGTGCGCAATAAAGTACCCCAACAGGATATCGGCAAACGTGGTGAAAACGGCGGGCAGCCGGAATAGCTGCGCGTAGGCCAACACCACCGACGAGGATCGTCCTTGGGGGGGCGGGGCATTCAACGGGCGGCTCGCACAGGTTCGACACAGCGGGAAGCAGACAATCACACGGCAGACAACGTTTGGCAGCTTCCATCGCACGTGCCCTTGATCGGCCGGCGATGCCGCCGATGGTGGATTGTAGTCTGGCCGATAACCGGGCATAACCCCTATTGCGAAAGCCGTCGCCCCGGCGATTGGGCCTATCCCGCACTCGGGGACGGGTTTCGGTCCGCTTGCCGCCCACAGCGGCTTTCGGTCATCGCCAGGGCCTTGAGCAGTCCCCGGGCCTTGTTGAGCGTTTCCTGGTATTCGTTGGCCGGGATGCTGTCGGCCACGATGCCTGCGCCCACCTGGACATAAGCCTGATCGCCCTGGATCACCAGCGTTCGCAGGGCAATGCAGGTGTCCATGTTGCCGTTGAAGTCGATATAGCCCACGGCGCCGGCGTAAGGACCGCGGCGCTGGGGCTCCAGTTCGTCGATAATCTCCATCGCCCGAACCTTGGGAGCGCCCGACACGGTACCGACCGGCAGGCAAGCCCGGAGGGCATCGAACGCGGTGCGCCCTTCATCGAGCATGCCGCGAACGTTGGACGTGATGTGCATGACGTGGCTATAGCGCTCGATGGTCATCACGTCGGACAGTTCGACGGTGCCAAACCTGGCCACGCGGCCAATATCGTTGCGGCCCAGGTCGACCAGCATCACGTGTTCGGCCCGCTCCTTGGGGTCGGCCAGCAGTTCTTCCGCCAGGCGGCGGTCTTCCTCGGGCGTCTCGCCGCGCGGACGCGTGCCCGCCAACGGCCGGGTGATGACCTCGCCATCCTTCACGCGAACCATGATTTCCGGCGAACTGCCCACCAGCGTCACGCTGGGCGTGCGCAGATAGAACATAAACGGGCTGGGATTCACCACCCGGAGCGTGCGATAGATCTCCAGCGGCGGGACCGTGATCGTGGTTTGCAAACGCTGGCTGATGACGACCTGAAAGATATCGCCGGCGCGAATGTACTCCAGGCACCGTTCGACGGCCGACTCGAAGTCCTCGCGGCGGAAGTTCGACCGCACTTCAAGCTGCTCAGGGTCCGCATCCACCAGGTCGGCCAGTTGCAGTTCGCTGCCGGGCTTTTCCAACTGTCCGACCAGTTCGTCCACCTGGCCGCATGCCCCATCGTACGCGGCCTTCAAGTCGGTGCCCTCGTCGACTTGAGCCAGCACAATCACAAACAGCGTCTTATGGATGTGGTCGAAAACGACCATCGAGCCGTAAAGGGCGAATGCCATGTCAGGCAGATTTCGCTCATCGGGCGGAGCGTTGGGTAACCGCTCCACGTACCGTACGGTATCGTATCCGGCGTATCCGACCGCACCGCCGCAAAACGGCGGCAACCCGGGGATGATTGCGGACCGTTGGTTCGCGACCATCGCTTCCAGTTCGGCCAGCGGATCGGCGGCCTCGTACTCGGTGGCCTCGGTACTTCCGTCGGCGTTGAGACGAACCCGGCGGACCATATGCCCCCGGGCCTCAAACTGTTCGTACGGATCGGCTGTGAGGAAACTGTAGCGACCGACCTTCTCACCACCGACCACGCTTTCGAACAAGCAACTGCACGTCCCGCGATCGATCTTGAGGAACGCAGAAACCGGCGTTTGCGTGTCGGAAAGCAGCTTGCGATAGACCGGCACCAGGTTGGCTTTGCTCGCCAGCGCTTGGAACTGCTCGAAACTGGGAAAGTGCATAAACGGTGTGTGGGGTTATTGCTTTCTTGCGCGGCGAACACCCGCTCTATGTCATACCGCTCGCTGAGATGCCGCCGGTTTCACTGAGAAAACGCCAAACCAGCGGCACTCTTGCGTTCGACGAGCCGTCATGAGGAAGCCGCAACGCTCAATCTTTCTTCTGCGCCTGCGCCGCCACTGCCGCGGCCGCTGCCGCCGCGGCCTCTGGGTCGCCCAGGTAGCCGCGCGAAAGCACGTTCAAATCGGCATCAAATTCGTAAACCAACGGGATTCCGGTCGGAATGTTCAGGTCGGCAATCTCATCGTCGGAGATGGAGTCCAGGTGCTTGACCAATGCCCGCAGGCTGTTGCCGTGGGCGGCGATCAGCACGTTCTGACCATCTTTGAGGTGCGGGACGATTTCATTCTGATAGTACGGCAGCACCCGGTCCAAGGTATCTTTCAGCGATTCGGTGGCCGGGTATTGATGCGGCTCCAATTGCCGATATCGCGGATCGTGCTTGGGGTGCATCGGGTTGGATTCCTCAAGCGCCGGCGGGCGAACGTCGTATCCCCGCCGCCATTGATGCACCTGCTCCGGGCCGGCCTTCTCGGCCATTTCGGCCTTGTTCAGCCCTTGAAGCGCGCCGTAGTGGCGCTCGTTCAGTTGCCACGCCCGAGTCACCGGCACCCACATCCGGTCCATCTCGTCCATGGCGATCCACAGCGTGCGAATGGCCCGCTTCAGGACCGAGGTATAGGCGATGGCGAAGTCGATGCCGGCTTCTTTCAGCAGCACGCCGGCTTGTTTGGCCTCCTCGCGTCCCTTGTCGGAAAGGTCGATATCGACCCAGCCCGTGAAGCGGTTCTCGAGGTTCCAGGCACTTTGACCGTGCCGCAACAGGATCATCTTGGCGGACATGGCAATTCTTTCTTTTCTCGTTCGTGGCTTAGCGTATAGGTTAAGCGGTGCAGTGTGTCGGGTACCCGCGGTTGGCCCCCGGCCGAATTTCCAGCCAGCCGAGCCAACGGCGCATTTCGTGGCGAACCCAGGCGGGGGATCGTATTGTCGTCGCTGGTAGAGAACCCTCGGGAGTTGGATTCCCTCCGCTGGCGGGGGGTGGCTGGCCGGCCGTCCAACAGCCTGTTGGGTTGAATGGTGACCCCTGGGGCAGCGGTTCGTCAAGCGGGGCAGGCCAGTTGGTCGATAAAACGCCACCATGGCCCGAGTGTCTTTGCTGGCTGGCGGATCGATTGGAGGTCACCAGGGGCGCCGCCGTGTTGTCCGTGCAATGCTCGCGCCGGTTGTGCAGCGGCCCATCGCGAAAACCCGGCGATTCACCAGCGATGCTCGCCGGTGCCTCGCCCAGGCAAACCAGGCGCCGATCCAGCGCCCACGGCGGTCCCGGCTCCCTACGCGCGTGCCACCGCACACGGTATGATGGCACGCTTGAACCGCATGTTCCTTTTGAAGCTAAAGCCATGAAAACCGACGAGTTGCGGGAAGCCTATCTGTCGTTTTTTGAATCCAAGGGCTGCGTCCGCCGTCCCAGCGACGTGTTGGTTCCGACCTGGGATCCTTCGGTGCTGTTCACGCCCGCGGGCATGAACCAGTTCAAGGATCACTTTCTGGGCCGCTGCAAGCTCGAGTTCACCCGGGCCACCACTTGCCAAAAGTGCCTCCGCACGGGCGATATCGACAACGTAGGCCGCACGGCTTACCACCACACGTTCTTTGAAATGCTGGGCAACTTCAGCTTTGGCGACTACTTCAAGAAGGAAGCGATTACCTGGGCCTGGGAGTTCCTGACGGATAAAAAGTGGCTGGGCCTGGACCCCAACCGGCTATCGGTTTCCGTGTATCTGGACGACGACGAGGCCGCTAACATCTGGGCCCATGATGTTGGCCTGCCGCCGGAACGCATCGTACGGATGGGCGAGGACGACAACTTCTGGCCCGCCGGTGCGCCCTCCCACGGCCCCGACGGTGTGTGCGGACCGTGCAGCGAGATTTTCTATCATCCGCCCACCGGCGGCGAAGTGGAAATCTGGAACCTCGTTTTCACGCAGTTCAACCGGGTGGGTGATCCGCCCGACAACCTCCGCCCCTTGCCCAGCAAGAATATCGACACCGGGATGGGCCTGGAACGCTGTGCCGCCACGCTTCAGGGGGTGGAAACGAATTTCCATATCGACATCCTGCGGCCAATCGTGGAAGCGGCCGCCGAAGTTTGCAGCCGCAAGTACGATCCGGCCAGCGAGGACGGGCGCCGCCTCCGCCGCATCACCGATCACATTCGGGCCTGCACCTTCGCAGTCCACGAGAATGTCTACCCGGGGCCCAACAAGGAAAAATACGTCATTCGCCGCCTGCTGCGGCGGGCCGTGCTCGACGGTCACCAGATGGGCATGCGCGAGCCGTTCCTGTACCAGTTGGTGCCGACGGTCGTGGAAATGATGAAGCGGCCGTATCCCGAACTGGTCGAAACCGTCGACCGGGTGGCCAAGGTGATTCGGCAGGAGGAATCGGCGTTCCTGGGCACAATCGACGCCGGCCTGAGCAAGATCGAGTCGATCTTTAGCGAAATGCGTCGCGATAATCGGGGTGTTGTCCGGGGCGACGACATTTTCTACATGTACGACACCCACGGTTTCCCGCCGGAATTGTTCGAGCAGATCGCGGCCGAACACAACTTTACGTTCGATTGGCCCGGCTTCCGCAAACTGACGGCCCGCGGTGACGAAGGCCCCACGGGGCCGCTGTTCAAGCACGATCCGCTGGAGGCGATCAAGCGGGCGGTTGGCCATACCGAGTTTCTCGGCTACGAGACCACCGAGGCCGAGGCCGAGGTCGTCGCGATTGTGGCCGCGAACCAGCTTTGCGACTCCGTCGAAGAAGAAAGCCACGATCAACCGATCCAGGTGGTGCTGGATCGCAGCCCCTTCTACGGCGAAGCCGGCGGACAGGTGGGCGATACGGGCGAACTCGTCGGCCCGAACCTGCGGTTCGAAGTGATCGATACGCAGCGGGATGGGCAACTCATCGTGCATATCGGCCACTTGCGGCAAGGGAAACTTACGACACGCACCAAGGTTACCGCTCGCGTCAACGAGCAGCGCCGCCAGGGTATCCGGCGGGCCCACTCGGCCACGCACGTGCTGCATTACGCTCTGCAGAAACACTTGGGCAAGCACGCCCAGCAGCAGGGGTCCAAGGTCGACGACGATTGGCTGCGGTTCGACTTCACGAACCTGGAAGCCGTCGACCGAAGCGTTCTGGAAGCAATCGAGAACGAAGTGACCAGCCGCATCCGCAGCGGCGCCGGCATCACCTGGCAAACCCTGCCACTGGCCGAGGCCCGCAAACAGGGCGCCATGATGCTCTTTGGCGAGAAGTATCCCGATCCGGTACGGATGGTGTCGGTGGGGGACTTCAGCCGCGAGCTGTGCGGCGGCACGCACCTGGAGAATACGCAGCAGATCGAGGCGTTTGAGATTCTCAGCGAGGAGAGCGTTTCGGCTGGCGTGCGGCGGATCACGGCGCTGACGGGCGAGAAGGCCCGGCGCCATTGCCAACAAGTGGTACAAGCGCTGGAGGAAACGGCCAGGCTGTTGAAGGTGCCGCCCGCCGACGTGCCCTCGCAGGTCGAAGCCCTCACCCAGCACGTGCGTCAGCTTAAGAAGCAGCTTGCTTCCGGTGCCGCGGCTGCCGAGAAACTGCCGCAACCAGCCGGCAACGGTGCTGCCACGCTCGATGTTCGGCAGGCCAGACAGGCCCTGGAAAAAGCCGCCCGGCATCTCCATACCGGCCTGTTGGAAGTGCCGGAACGCGTGCGCGGGCTGCTGGGCGAAATCGCTCGCCTGGAGGAAGAACTGGCCTCGGCTTCGCAAGCGCAGGCAGTGACTGCCGATAGCCTGCTGGAACAGGCCGTCACGTGCGGCGATGCGAAATTCGTCGTCGCGGAGGTTCCCGGTGCGAACCCCAACCAGATGCGGCAGTGGATCGACCAGCTTCGCAAGCATCACGCCCCGATTGCCGTCCTGTTGATCGGCGGAAGCGGCGGCAAGCTCATGCTGGTATCGGGTGTAAGCCGCGAACTGGTGGATCGCGGTGTGAGTGCCGGGAACTGGGTGCAGAAGGTGGCACCCGTGCTGGGCGGCGGTGGCGGCGGCCGGCCCGACATGGCCCAGGCCGGCGGAAAGGATGCCTCCAAGGTTCCAGAGGCGCTGGAACTCGCCCGCCAGGTAGCGCAGGAAATGCTCGGCCAGTCGTAACGGCGGGGGGCGCACGGCCGCTACTCGGTGGCCCCTGGTAGCGGTTTGCCCTTGAGTTGCCAGATGTACTTGACCACCTCGGCCATGGCTTCCCACAGATCGTTGGGCACCACTTGGTTGATCTCGGCCTTGGCATACAAGGCCCGGGCCAACGGTTTGCGCTCCACTACCGGGATCCCGTGCTCCAACGCGATCATGCGGATGCGCCGGGCGATGGCGTCTTCGCCCTTGGCCAGGACCACGGGCGCTTCCATGGTGGCATCGTCGTATTGGATGGCGATGGCCAGTTCGGTGGGGTTGGTAACGACGAAATCGGCCTTGGGGACCACCGCCGCCAATTGACTTTCCACAATCTGGCGGTGAACCTGTTTCCGCCGCGCGGCCACCATGGGGTCGCCTTGCGTTTGCTTCATTTCATCCTTGAGTTCCTGCGTGGTCATCTTCAGGTCCTGCTCGTGTTTCCATTTCTGGAAGCCGTAATCGAGCACGGCCAGGATCAAGAGGGCCACGGCGATCTTGACGGCGGTCCACAAGAGCAGGTCGCACACCAGCCACGCAATCTGCGGAACGGACAGTTCCGGCAGCATGAGCACGTCTTCCATCCGCTGCCACAGGCAGATGCCTGCGACCGCGCTGATCAAGAGCACCTTCACCAGCCCAAATACCAGCCGCATCACCGACGACAGCGAGAAAATGCGACTGAAACCCTTCACCGGGTTGATGCGGTTGAGATCCATGCCCACGGCCGAAGGCACCACCATCAGGCCAATTTGAGCGACCTGTGTCAGGACCGCAGCCAGGAACAGCAGGCCCAGGATCGGCAGGAGAATCTTGGCCAGTCCCAGCAGAACGTGCTGCCACTGAGCCATCAAGAATTCAGAATCCACGTGCAACCAGGCTTGCCCGCCTAGCTGTTCGGTGGTGAGCCTGCCGAAGTAGTCGGCGGCGTCCTTGCCCATCCACAGCAGCAGACCCAGCCCCACCAGCAGCAGCGCGGCGGTGCCCAGGTCTTGGCTCTTGGCCACCTGTCCCTGCTCGCGGGCTTTCTGCCGCTTATGCGGTGTGGCGTCGTGTACCTTATCGCCGAATTGTTCCATCGGGCCTGATTAAGCAAGGCAGCGGGAGGCGTGGTGGATGGTGATGCCCTGCGGTGAGAGGGCGGCTAACCGGCGATCCAACCGTCCGGCAACGTCGAGCCGATGGTCTCAAAGACCTGTTGTAACGCCGGTTCCAGTTCATCGCGAAAGGCGTAGGCGATCGTTCCCATCGAGAGGGCCAGCACGCCGGCGGCCAGCATGGCGTTCATACCTACGCCCACAATCATCACATTGAGTTGCGGCAAGGCCCGGCCGATCATGCCCAGCACGACGGTGGCCAGCAGCAGCGCCGCCAGCCCCGGCCCAGCCACCCTCACCGCCAGGAGGAAACTCTGGGCGGCAATGTCCAAGAGCATCTCCGGCAGCATCAGCGTGAGCGGACTTTGCCCCAGGGGGATCGTGCTGAACGATTCCAGCAGTGCGGCAACCACGGCCCGGTGCCCTCCAATCGCCAGAAAAATGGCGGTTGCAAGCAGGTATAGAAAGTTGCCGACCACCGGGGTGCTCTCGTCCAGGGCCGGGTTGAAAACATCGGCCAGCGACAACCCGCTAGCCTGGCTCACCAACATGCCGCCCAATTGGATGCCCTGCATCAGCAGCCACGCCGCCGCCCCCAGTGCAAAGCCCAGAATCAATTCCGTGCCGACCATGGTGAGCATATCGAGCATGGTGACAGGCGGCGCGACGCTGCTTTCCCAATGCACCGGCACCAGCACCAGCGATAGCGCCAGCACCAGCAAGGCGCGAATCTTCATCGGCACTTCGTTTGATCCCAGCACTGGCGCAATCATCGCCAGCCCACTCAACCGCGAAACGGTCAGCACCAGCACCAGTACGTGCTGCGGCGTGAGCAGGAGACGAATGTCGTGCAGAAACTGGGGCATGCAACCACTTGGCCGTGCAAAAACCAGCAGGTGTACGGTAGGGAGGGCGGCAGGCAGGTCCATCAAAGCCTGTCTGGGGCCGAAGGGAAACGTCCCCTCCCGTGGCGGCGTACTACAGCAGTTCGGGGATTCCGTAGAACAGGTTGCGCGAGTATTCCACCATCACGCTAATCAGCCACGGCAACGAAACCGAGAGCGCCAGCACCATCAACACCAGCTTGGGAAAGAACGAAACCGTCGATTCCTGAATCTGCGTGAGCGCCTGCAACAGGCCGATCACCAGGCTGACGACGAAGCCGGTGATCAGCACGGGAGCGGCCACCAGGATCATCATCCACAGGGCCGCCTGTCCCAGGTCGATTGCATCTTGCGCACCCATCGAGGGTCTCCTGCGCTATCGGGCACCGCGCACGGCGTCACCTGATCGGACACGCCGCGCGAAGCGTTGTACCGTCATCCAAAAGGCTCAAAGCTCTGGAGCAGCATTTCCACCACGAGCCGCCAGCCATCGACCAGCACGAACAGCAGCAGCTTGAATGGCAGCGAGATCAGCACCGGCGGCAACATCAGCATGCCCATCGAGATCATCACGCTGGCCACGACCATGTCGAGGATCACAAACGGCAAGTAGATCTGAAAGCCGATGATGAATGCGGTCTTCAGTTCGCTGAGCATGAAGGCCGGCAGCAATACTTGAAGCGGGACGTTAGCTTCCCCCTGTTCCTGATCCGCCCCGTAGTACACGTAGTTGGGCAGTTCGTCTGCCTCGCTGTCGCTAACGGCGAGGTAATCGAGAAACAGCCAGACGTCGTCGGTGTTTCCGGTGCGTTCGATCTGGTCGGCCATGAAACGCCGTACCGGTTCCTGGCCCTGTTGCCATGCCTCATCGAGCGAAATCTGCCCCGCCGAGTACGGAGCCACGGCGGTGTCGTACACCTGCTGCCAGACCGGAGCCATGATCAGCAGGGTCAGGAACAAGGCCAGCGAGGTAATCACCTGCGAAGGCGGCAACTGCTGGGTGCCCACGGCTTGTCGCAACAGGGCCAGCACGACCACGATGCGGATGAAGCTCGTGGTCATCATCAAAATGGCCGGCGCCAGCGACAACAGCGTGAGCAGCAGCATCACCTTGAGCGAACTGCTCAAACCGGCTGGCCCCACCGCCTCGTCCAGCCACTGTTGCGGCACCAATGACCTACCTGGTGTGGGATCGGCGTCCGCCGTGCCCGAGCCTTCCAGGGGGGCCACCACGGGGGTGGCCGAACCGCCGCTTGGCGACACAGGCAGGCTTTGCGCCTGGTTGGCCGCCTGTTGGCCGAATGCCGTATTGAGCACCGGCGCCAACAGCACGGCGAGCACGGCGCCCAGACCGAGCCAACCCCGCAGTCCTTGGCGGCAACCCTGGCACCACCGATTCAGTGCTTGTCGGGAAGCAGTACCAGCGGTGGCGACCTTGGCGGTGCGGCACGCCACGCGCCGCTTGCGGGCGGTTGCGCGGTGCTCCTGAGCAATGGATATGCGCTTAGCCAAGGTTCGCCTCCCTGGCCCGCCGCAGCGCGGCCTGCAAGTGGGCGCGTTCGTCTTGGCTGCCGTGACGGGTATCGCGACCGCTGAAGCCATCTTGGGCCAGTTCCGTGAGGACGTCGCGAAACGCCCGCGAAGAACTGCCGGGCCGGCCTTGCAGGCACAAGCCCATCAGCCGGGTGACCTCGTCGGGATCTTCGATTTCGGCCAGGGTGTGGGCCCCTTCCGCCGTGGTCGAAACCAGCAGTAGTTTGTTGCCAAGTCGTACCAGGTGGAGCCGATGCTTGCCGTCCAGGCTGCTGCGGCCCAGCACCTCAAGCACTCCGCCGGGAAGCGGCAGGATCGCTTGCGGCATGCGTTTCCGCCACCACCACAAAGTGAGCAGAAACAGCCCAATCACGACGGCTAACCCACCGGCCATGGTTGCCAGGCTTCGAGCCGGATCGATGGCAGGTGCCGCGCCCTCCCGCTGTCCCTCGCCGTTTTCAGCAGCGGGGCGGAGATTGCGCGGGGAGATGGCATGAGAACCGGGGCTGGACGCTTGCGAGTCGGCCGTGGCTGGAGCCGATCGGTACGAGACCGGCTGAACGCCTGCCGAGGGCGATGTGTCGTCGGCGTGCAAATCAACTGGCGGTGTGATCGCGGCGCGACGCATCACCGCTGAATCACCATGCGGATGGGCCGGCCGGAGCAATTCCCGCTGGACATTGCTCGCGCCGGATGAAGTTTCTGCGCTTGAGTTCTCAGCGATTGAGTGCTCTGTGGCGCCGTCTGGTTTGGCGATGCCCGAGGCGCTTCCCGGGTTCTTGGCCCGCACCCAGGGACGATGAACATCCGTCGTGGAGGGGGAAGCGCCGGCCCGGACATAAGCGGCAGCGTCGTAGGGGGGCGGGGAGCCGTACTGCGCCCCTTGGCCGTGCGCAGGCGCACTGCCCATCAGGCCGAACCATGCGGCGCAGAGAATGGCGAGCACGACAAAGGGCATCCTTACCCTGGCTCCCGACACGAAGACCCCAAAGCCTTGCGCCCCATTCCTTCTTCCAATGGAGGGCGCGGCGCGAAGATGGGTCAATAATTGAACGATCCGGCTGCGTCAACGGCGCTACAAGCCGCAGTGCCGCTAGCAGTAGGGTGCCAGCAGGCCAATGCCAGCAGGCATGCGCTAATGTTTTTCCCGCAACAGGGGGAACAAGATCACTTCGCGGATGGAAGGCGAGTTGGTCAGCAGCATCACCAGGCGGTCGATGCCGATGCCCAGGCCACCGGCGGGCGGCATGCCCTGCCGGAGAGCCTTGACAAAGTCGTGATCCATCCGGGCCATCGAGTCTTCTTCCTTGAGCCCGGCCAGTTGGGTGCGGAACAATTCCTCCTGCAGGTCCGGGTCGTTCAACTCGGTGTAGGCGTTGGCGATCTCCATGCCTTGGATGAACAATTCAAACCGTTCGGCAATTTGCGGGTCGCTCTGCTTGCGCTTGGTGAGCGGGCAGATGCCGGCCGGATAATCGAGCACGAACACCGGGCCTTCGAGCAGGTCTTCCACCTTCTCCTCAAAGACTTCGTTGCGGATCACGTCGGGATGCTTGCCCGCCGTCTCCAGCCCCAAGCCTTCGGCATATTGCTTCACGGCGGCGGCATCGTGCGGATCAACGCCCGTATGCTGCTCGAACAGTTCGTAATACGTGGCCCGGGCAAATGGCGGCGTGAAGTCGATGGTCTTATCGCCCCAGGGCAGTTGCCGCGATTGCCTGCCCAGGGCGTCGATGGCCCCGACCACGATCTGCTCGGTAAGGTCCATCATCGTGCCGTAATCGCCGTATGCCTGGTAGACCTCGAGCATGGTGAACTCGGGGTTGTGCCGGGGGCTGATGCCCTCGTTGCGATAGACGCGGCCCAACTCGTACACTCGCTCCATGCCGCCCACCAGCAGCCGTTTTAGATGCAACTCCAGCGCGATCCGCAGGTAAAGCTGCATATCCAGTGCATTGTGGTGCGTGATGAATGGTCGCGCCGCGGCCCCGCCCGCGATGGAATGCAGCGTGGGGCCTTCAATCTCGACGAAGCCGGCATCGCCCAGTGTCTTGCGGATTGAATGCACGATCTTGGTCCGAGCGAGAAACCGCTCCAGCACCCCGTCGGTATAGGCCAGGTCGAGGTACCGCATTCGCTGCCGCAACTCAGGGTCGGTGAGGCCGTGATGCTTCTCCGGCGGCGGATCGAGTGCCTTGGAGTGAAAGTGCAGCTTCTCGGCAAAAATGGTCAACTCGCCGGTCTTGGTGCGGCGCAGTTCCCCATCGACGCCGATCAGGTCGCCCAGGTCGAAGCATTGGGCCAAGGCCCAGTTCTCTTCGCCCACCTGGTTCTTGCCGATAAAAAGCTGAATCTGCCCGGTCCAATCGCGGATGTTCGCGAAGATCAGCTTGCCGGTGGGCCGCTGCAACACGATCCGGCCGGCCGCGCGGACCTTGGGGCCCACAAACTCGCCCTTGGGTTGCCCGCCGAGCCAGTCGCGAAAGGTCTGTTGGCCGTCCGCCAGCAGGTAAGTGCCGTTTTCATCGCGGTTTTCGCCGACCTCGGGCGGGACGATTTCCGTGCCGTCCTCCGTACGGTACATGATTTCGCCGGCCCGGGACTTGATCTGGGCGATGGATTGGTGGCCGTCGAACCGCTGACCCCAGGGATCATGCCCTAGCTCGGCAATGCGGCGGAGTTTGTCGCGGCGGGCCGCTTCGAGATTCGATCCCGAGGTGGGCGTTTCCTGCTTGTCGCTCATGGCATCCTGGCACTTGGCCGGCCGCCGCGGGGGGAACGGCCGAGCCGTGTAATGACGAAAACGGATTGCGGGCAAAAAGGGAAGGTTAGCGGCCATGGGGCCAAAGCGTCAACGCCCCCGCGGCGCCGGGCGCCTCGGTTATCGCCGGATGTATCCCGTTTATGGCGACTTCACATCGGCCAGCACACACCGCAGGCCAACGGCATCGTCGCGCGTGTCGGCCGGAACGCCCACCCGGTAAAAGCTCGTCAGCCGCTCGGCTGGGTCTTTCCAACTGCCGCCGCGGAGGACTCGCTTTTTGGCATCGCCGCCTTCGATCCGGGCGGAGCCGTCGGCAGGTGCACCCTCATAATTGGGGTGCCAGCCATCGGCGCACCACTCCCAGAGATAACCGTGAATGTCGTACAGGCCCCATGGGTTAGGCTTCTTGGCACCCACCGGCGGGTCGTTTCCGGCCGCGTTGCCCGTGTACCAGGCGTGATCGCCGAGCTTCTCGGTTGTGTCGCCAAACGAATAGGTGGTTTGGGTGCCGGCCCGAGCGGCATACTCCCACTCGGCTTCGCTGGGCAGGCGGATTTCCTGTTTTGCGGTGATGAGGCCTGCCCCGCGCATGAGCCGTGTGACCTTGCGGCAGAATTCGGTGGCCTCGTCGTGGGAGAGCATTTCGACGGAATTGCGAGGCCCCTTCCATCGGCTGGGATTGCTGCCCATCACGGCTTCCCACAGGTTTTGCGGCACCTCGTACCTGGCGATGGCAAAGCTGTATTCAAACGTGACCGTATGTTGCCCCGGGCCGCTTTTCGAGGCTTCCGCCTTACCGCTGCCCATCTTGAACGACTTGGGAAACTTGCCTTTGCCCGGCGTGATTTCCACGAACTCGTCGCGAAAGGTCTTGAGCAACTCGGGCAACTCCGGTTTGGGTTCGGCCGCGATCAGCGCGGCGGCCAGCAGCAGGCACGTCATCAGTACCCCCCGTGATTGAACATTCGCAGATCACCGATGGCCGATAGCTTAACACGGGCCATGGCGGCGTACCTTGCGGAACTTTGCGAAGCACGCCACAGTCCGAGGCGTGCGCCACAGGGCGAGGTGTCTCCCCGGTCGGACGGTTGTCTGGTTCGCTCGCGGCGACTCTCCCTCTGGTAAGACCGGTTAATGGTCTTGATGGTTCTCGGCGGCGGATGATTCGCCGTTGAGTTCTGAAGCCGCGACAACCGGCACGTTACCGCGGTGCAAGACAGGAAACGGGGCATCGACACTGCGAATGTGGAGGTCGCGCTGTGGAATGGCGATGCGGATGCCCACCTTCTTGAACTCGCGATGGATGGCGCAGTGCAGTTCGTGGATGACGCCCAAACGGTGATCGAAGGCCGCCAGGTAACAGCGGATGGTGAAGTTCAGCATGCTGTCGCCAAAGGCGTCGAACGTAATCACGGGGCCCGGGTCGGTCATCACCAGCGGATGCGCGGTGACCACCCGCCTGAGGGTTTCCGTAATCTGATCCGGATCGCTGCCATGGGGCACCCCCACATTGATCAATACGCGATTGATCTGGTTGGACAATGTCCAGTTCGTCACGTTACCCGTGACGAACTCCTTGTTCGGGACGATAAATTCTTGCCGGTCCCAGTTGGTAACCGTGGTGGCGCGAATGCGGATACGCGATACCACGCCAGTCACTCCCTGGACGGTGATCACATCGCCCACGCGTGCCGGCCGCTCGAACAGCACGATTAGGCCAGCCACAAAGTTCGCGAAAATCTCCTGCAGCCCAAATCCCAAACCAACCGTCGCCGCGGCCACCAGCCATTGGTACTTGCTCCAGTCGATGCCGATCATGCCAAAGGCCCAAATCACGCCGACCACCACCAGCAGGTAGCGGAAGATGGTGCTCACGGCATAGCGGGCTCCGGCATCCAGCGGCAGGCGTTGCAACAGCAGCAGTTCGAGCAAGCCGGGCACATTCTTGGCCGCCAGGAACGTGGTCGCCAGGATCACGCATGCCAGCACCAGGTGCCCCAGTGTGACCGGCACCGACGATTCGTTGATGCCGATGTACCACAGGTCGATTTTGTGGAGGAATCCCAACGCCGGCAGCACGTCTACCCAAATCAGCCAGGTACCTGCCACACCCAGGACGAACAGCAGTACGTTGAGCAACTGCCGGCTTTGCTCGCTGATTTTTGCCAGGTCGGGACCAGGCTCGGCGTCGATGACGGCCGCGGGCATCGCCCCCGATTCTGTATTGCTGGTGACAGAGGCCGCCAGGGCGGCGCGGCGTTCGCGCGCTTCCTCGATGGCCAAGGCGCGGCGGTGCAACAACAGCCATCGCAATAAAACGGCCGTCAGGAACAGCAGGCCCAGGAGAAACCACAGCGTCAACAACAGCCGCAGCGAAAGCTGGTAGGCTGTGTAGTAGTAGCCCAAGGCAGACAGAGCCCCCAGCGAGAGCACGCCCAGCACGCCGCCGATGTACCACAGGTAGCGGAACGTATAGACCCAGCCGTCGTATTGCATGGCCGCCAGGTTGCGAAACACCGGTCCCGAGGGCAGCAGCGTGCGGTGCGCAAACCAGGCAATCAAGGCCATCGCCAGCATGAACGACAGCCGAGCGAGCGAATTGCTGTAGGCCTCGCTGCCCATTCGACCAACCGTACCGGCGATCAACAACAGCGCCGGAACACTCAGCACCAGCCATCGCAACTGCCGCCGCAAGAACCGGCGGGCTGAGGTGGGCCAGCCAAAATGGCTTTCGGCCAGGCCTCCATGCAAACAGATTTGCCGCAAGAACTCGGCCGGCATGTGGACCATCGCACTGGCCAACAGGCCCCAGCCCAAGGCGAAGGCAAACGTATCGTTGGTTGGCGCACTGGTCAGTCGCCAGCCCAAGAACAGCAGCAGAAACGGAATCGGCAGGGTTAGCAGCAGCGTGAGCCACGAGGCCCGCCAGGTAGGTGCCATCTCGCAGCACGAACGTTTCTCAGCTTGGGCGCCGACCATGCGAACGTCGTAACGCCACTGCCGTTGGCGCGACACCAGCAGCAACCAGGCGCTCGCGGCACCAGCCCACAGCAACGGGTAGTGTTTAAAATCGTCGAACAGGAGTTGGGCCGCATGCCACCAGTGGGCCGGTTCGCACAGGGCCAGAACCGCGCTACCCGTGGCTACCAGGTCCGACAGGCTGAGAGGCGGTGCGCTGCGAATCCACAGTACGTGCTCGTCGATGTAATCGGCGAATCGCCGCGTTTCGCCGATGAGGGCCTCGACGGTGGTGTCCAGTTCCACCCTGCGGTCGAAGTACGTGTTCAGGTTGCGGATCAGCGTATCGAGTTGATCTTTCTGTTTTTGGAGAATGTCGCGCACCGCCTCCTGGAGTTCTTCCTCGGAGAGCGAGTCGATCGGGCCGATCTGCACAATGGCAGCTTCCGTGGCTTTTTGCAGGTTGGAAAGTTCCAGCCGGGCTTCGTCCAGCTCCATCAATTCCAACCGCAGCGCCTGGTTCTCCTCCTGCCGCTGCGCGATCTGTTGTTCCAGTTCGGTGGTATTGGGCAGCGCTTCCCGTTGCCGCCGCAGCAACAGCCCGATGGCGTCGGTCAGCCCGATCCGCTCGACCTTTTGCCGGGTGCGTTCGATTTCCGAACGTAAGCCCGACAGTTGCGCATCGACCTGGTCTAACTCGCGGTTGGTCGATTCAATCGCCTTGGGGAGTTTCGCATTGCGCTGGGCGTACTTCTGGTTGGTTTGTGCCAGCGGTTGCAAAGCTGGCAAAGCTCCGGCAGCGTCCAGACGTGCCTGGCGCGCCTTCTCTTGAGCCTCTTCCTGCCGCTGCTGCTCGATCCGGCGTTCAACCGCGACCATGCCTTCTTGTGCGCGTGCCGCATCGCGGGCGGCCAGGTCGCGCAACACGGGCAGCAACTCTGCCGTGGCGGCGTAGCTGGCCAACTCCGTCTGCAGCTTGATGATCCGCTGATTGAGTTTCTGCCGTTCCGCCACGAGCCGCCCCTTGCGTGCCTGGGTGAGCGCGGCGGATTCCCCGGCCGGGGCCGGAGTGTCCAACTGCCGATCGATTTCTGCGATCCGGTTTCGGGCTTGTTGGATTTCTTCGGGAATTTGAGCCCTGCGTTCCTGCCGCCGCGCTGGTTCGTTCTCCAGCCTGCGAACTTCCGCCACCGCGGCCTCGCGCTGGGTGGTCCGCTCGGTGAGCAGTTGCAGTAGTTCGGAAAGGGAACGGCCCGGCGGAATGGGTTCGATGGCAGGCGGGGGAGCATCGCGCTTTCGCTTGGCGGCTTCCAGGTCTTGGGCCGCGTTCTGGGCCGCTTTCTCCAACTCGGCCGTTTCGGCGACCAGCTTGGATTCTTCTTCCAGGTCGCGCAACGTTTCGTCGTAAAGGGCCCGGATGCGCTCTGCTTCGCCCTCGTTCTGTTGGTTATCCAGCGCTTTGAGACGCAGTTGAATGGTGGCCGGCGTCAGGCGCGTGATACCCATCGACTCCGGCGGAAGCGGCGTAACCTGCGCTCGCGCGGCCGCCCGCGGACCGACGGCAACTGCAGCAAGAATCAAGGATGCGGCCAGCGCGATCGTGGGCCGTCCGCCAGGCACGCGGCGGGTGGTGCCGCAGGTGTTATGCCCTGCACGCTCTCGGCTCGTCATGACGGTCAGCCTTCCGTAACTGCGAACGTCGAAGGATCGCGGTCGGTAGGTTCCTCCGGGGACATCCGTGCCGCTGCGAGAAGAGCATACCGGAATCGCTCGGACGGTAGAATCCCGGGGGGACGCCCCTGCTCGCCTTGTCTTTGTACCCTTTGTAAATTGGCTGCCATGGCGCTAAGTGCCAGCAGCGCCGCCGCCCCACAGTGATCGAGGGCGAGCAGGGGCAACCGCGGGCAACGCTCGCGGGGTGGTGTAGCCTGGTGTGTCTGTTGCCATACGGCGCACGGATCGAGCTAAGATCCAATGCCCTGGATGGTTACAGTGAAAGGTAGGTTGTGGCAGGGGGGAACGGCTTAGCACCGGGGCGTTCGCAGATCCACCCCCCCAGCGGTATCGCGCCTTACCGCAGGTGGATGGTGTGGTTGCGATGGTGCGCCTCTCCGCGTGTTAGTCTGAATCGTCGTCTTTCAGCCCAAGGCGTTTGAACCATCGCCCGCCGCGGGCCTTGCCGCCGGACTCGTGCCCCTGTTCTTCCGGGGCCTTGGATTTTTGGAGCCGGTGCAGTTCGTCGTCGATGCTGCGCATTTTCTCTTCGAGTTCTTGGCGTTCTCGGGCGATCTTGGCCCTTTCCATAGAGAGTTCGATTTCGGCCTGGCGGTACTTTTCTTCGAGTTGATTCTTGAGTCGTTCGAGGTTCTGCCGCTCCTGGAGAATCAGTTCGTCCTGGTCGAGGATTTCGGCGATGGCTGCGGCCCCCACCGCCATGTCGCCCAGGTTGGCGCTTTGCTGGTTCAGGACTTCGCGCAGTTCGGCAAGTTCGCGTTCTTTTTCGACGATCGCGGCATCGGTACGCCGGATGACATCTTCGATGGTCAGCCGGTCTTCGGCAGCCTCTTCGTCATCTTCGTCAAAATCGGCTTCCAGCGCGGCCAGCAGGCGGCGTTTCTGCGATTCCCAATCCATGCCTTCCGAGTCGGCCGGGGTACCAGCCCGAACGTTGGCCAGCTTGTTCTCCAGCGATACCGAGCGGGCCCGTTCGTGGCGGAGATCGTCCACGGCCATCTGGTAGCGTTCGCGGAGTTCGTCCAGTTCCTGCCGCAGAGCCTCGTCGCCAGTGCCGGATTGGGCCGCGGCCACCTGCCGGCGCAGTTCCTCCACTTCCTGATCGGCGTTGGCCAGGCGACCTTTCAGCCGTTGAACTTCGTCGTTCAGTTCTTGGAGCTTCTGCTCCGCGTCGATGCTGGTAGCGTCGAGCAACTGTTCTTCGAGCGAGCGGCACTCGGCCTGGCGCTGGAGCAGTTCGGTGGTCCGTTCTTCCAGTTGGGTCTGAACGGCAGCCAGTTGCTCGCGGAGGTTGGCGATCTCCTCGGCGGCGTCGGGAGCCAGGCCGGCAGCAGCTTCTTGGGCGGCGGCTTGCAGACGCTCGCGTTCCTCGCGATGCGCTTTGCGTTCGCGTTCCATCTCGTCGAGCAGTTGCTGGCGCTCGGCCACCAGCTTTTCGTGCTGCTCGTCCAATTGCCGGAGCCGCTCGGTCAGCCGTTCCCTGCCGCGGGCCAATTGCTGCGCGTCGAGGGTGAACTCCTCCTGCATCTTGGCCAATTCGCGTTGGCCTTCGCGGAGGCGGATTTCGTGGGCTTCCTGTTCGGCCGCCTTGGCTTCCAGTTCCGCTTCCCAGGCTTGTAACCGCTCGTGGCTGGCCTGTTGTTCCGCGCGCATTTGCTCTTGCGCGTCGGCAAACTGGCTCTGGAGGGATTCCAGCTCTGCCCGCAATTGAAGCAACCGCTCGGTTTTTTGTTCGACTTCGGCCTGCTGGGCGAGGACTTCCACGCGGAGGGCGCGAATGTCTTCGCCGTCGAACTCGTCGGCCAGCTTCTGGATTTCGTCGGCGAGGGTTTTCTGGATTCTCCGCAGTCGTTCCTGGTGCGACTGGATGAACTGCTCCAACTCACCCAGTCCGCCGTCTCCTAACAGGAGCTCGGCGTACTCGGCATCGGCGTGAGCGTGCAGGGTATCATCCATGGGGTCGTTCCAGTTCGGCAGAGCGCGAGGGAGCGCGCAGGGGAGGCCTGGCTCGAGCGTGGCTGCCGAAAGCGAGTTCCGTTCACCACGTTGCGGACGATTCCCTTAGCGCGAGGCATGAATTGCCATCGGCAGGACTGCTTCCCAAGGGAGATCGGAACCAGGGGCGCGTCTAAATACCTATAGGCCACAAGGATGCCTCGGTCAAAACCGGCGCGGATGCCAGCGAAGGAAGCGAGCCCGCCAGCAGGCTATGCAAACAGGCAATGCGGCCTTCAACGTTCCATACCCCGCCGGTAGGCGCGGCAGCATCGAACGATGCGCCACCACCGTTCCATGCCGGCCAATCGCTCCAGGGCCCGATCGCCGCATGCCGCGATTGCTCTGCGTGCCAACCCACGCCGCGAAGCGAATGGCCCGCTACTGTCTGCACCGGTAACTCCGGCGGTAGCGGATACGACCTTTGTGCGGTTTGGGGCCGCGGCGGCGCGGCCCGCCTTGATTGCAATGGGGCCTGTTCCTAGACTACTTAACGCGATAGACCGCAAGCGTTCGTTCATGGTTAAGCCATTTCCACAATTGGCAAAGAGCGGCCCTGGGCTGGAACCGACACCGTTTGCGACTCTATGTTCGTTGAGCCATGGGAGACCCGGGTCATTGGCGCTACTGCTACTTCCGATTTTGCCTACCAGCGGTGCATTTATCCGCAGTTCGATGCAACCTACAGCATCGGCGAGGCGCTGACGGCTTGCCCTCAATGCGGGGGGCTGCTCGATGTGCTGTACGATTGGGACCGCGCCCGCCCGCCCACCTCGTGGAAATTCTTTGAAAATAAATGGGCCAACCGGCTCGACCCGCTTTGCTTCAGCGGTGTCTGGCGGTTCCGCGAACTGCTGCCGTTTGCCCCGCCCGAGCAAATCGCCACCATCGGCGAGGGCCAGACGCTCCTGCACCCCAGCCAGGACGTCGCCCAGTACGTGGGCCTACAGCCGGGTGGGCTGTTCTTGCAGTACGAGGGGATGAACCCCTCGGGCAGCTTCAAAGACAACGGCATGACGGCCGCCTTCACCCATGCCCGCACCATCGGCGCCCGCCGCGCCGCCTGCGCTTCCACCGGCAACACCAGCGCCTCGCTGGCCCTGTACTGTTCGGTGACGGATATCATGCGGGCGGTGATTTTCGTGGGCTCGGGCAAGATTGCCTATGGCAAGCTGTCGCAGGCCCTGGATTACGGCGCGCTGACCGTGCAGATTGCCGGCGACTTCGACGACGCCATGCAGCGCGTGAAAGAAGTCTCGTCCACGCTGGGCATCTACCTGGTCAACAGCGTCAACCCGTTCCGGCTCGAGGGCCAGAAAACCATCATGTTCCGCGTGCTGGAGGCGCTCGCCTGGCAGCCTCCCGACTGGATCGTGGTGCCGGGGGGAAACCTGGGGAACGCCAGTGCGTTCGGCAAAGCGTTCATTGAGCTGAAGCACCTGGGGCTGATCGAGCAGGTGCCGCGCCTGGCCGTGATCAATGCCGCCGGCGCCAATACGCTGTATGAGTTGTACGAGAACCGCGGCCTCCGCTGGAACGGCGGCCAGCCCGATCAGTCCATCGTCCACACGTACTATGCCGAGCTGGATGCGCGGCACCGGCGGGCTGAAACCATCGCCAGCGCGATCGAGATCAATCGGCCTGTCAACCTGATGAAATGCCTGCGCGCGCTGGAATTCTGTGACGGCGTGGTTCGCGAGGTGACGGACCAGGAAATTCTGGATGCTAAGGCCCGCGTCGGAGCAGGGGGCCTGGGCTGCGAACCGGCCAGTGCCGCCAGCGTGGCCGGGGCCAAGCTGCTCGTCCAGCAAGGCGTGATTGCCCCCAGCGATCGCGTGGTATGCATCCTAACCGGGCATCAGCTCAAGGATCCCACGGCCACGGTCGCTTACCACGGTACCGACCAGGAACAGTTCAACCGCGTGCTGGGAAGCCGTGGCGTCCGCCGGGCCACGTACGCGAACCGTGCCGTAGAAGTCTCGAACGACCTCGACGAGATCATCCGGGCCATCCAAATGTATAGTTAAACGGCCGCCACGGGCTCGGTCGCACTTTACGTGCATGGCGCAAGGGATGCGTTCGCTGCTGCGGCCTCTTTCCACGACGGGCAGCGCATGATACCACGGCATGCCCGTCGCTGTTGCGAGATTTATTGGTTCGTCTTCCGCTTGTATGAGTGTTTGCTATGACGGTAAACGTCGCCATTCACGGTGCCGCAGGTCGGATGGGGCAGCGGCTGATTGCCCTGGGCTCTAGCGACCCTGATTTGAAAATCACCGCCGCCCTGGAAGCCGGCGACCACCCTCGCTTGGGCGAAGACGCTGGAGTGGTTTCGGGCGTGGGGCCGATGGGCGTGCCGCTCGCTTCCGACCCGGGACAGGCGCCCGTGGATGTGGTGATCGACTTTTCCTCGCCCTCGGGCGTGGACCGTATCGTTGACCTTTGCCTCCAGCGGAACATTCCGCTGGTGCTGGCGACCACGGGGCTTTCGCCGCAGCAGCGCGACCGTGTTGCGGCCGCTGCCGAAAAGATTCCGCTGCTTTCGGCCCCCAACATGAGCCTTGCCGTTAATCTCCTGATGAAGCTGACCGGTGTCGCGGCGGGAGCGCTCAAAGACCAGGCTTCGGGCGTGGACGTTGAGATCATCGAACGGCACCACCGCTTCAAGGAAGATGCCCCCAGCGGAACGGCGCTGAAGTTCGGCGAGATCGTAGCCCAGGCGATGGGACAGACAAAGCACGTCCACGGCCGGGAGGGTCAAACGGGTGCCCGCTCGGCAACCGAGATTGGGTATCACGCCGTGCGCGTGGGCGATAACCCTGGCGAGCACACCATTGTCTTTGGAATGCTCGGCGAGTCGATTGAACTGGTCGTGAGGGCCAGCAATCGCGACTGCTATGCGCACGGGGCGCTGGCCGCGGCCAAGTACCTGGCCGGCAAGCCGGCCGGCAGCTACGACATGAACGACGTTCTCGGACTGTAGGGCCGGTTTCACCGGCCGCTCGCCGCTGATTTGGGGGTTCAACGGTTGCCCATGATTCCGGCCGCATTGCGTCCAGCAATTGCCGGAACCACGGAGCGCCGGGTTTGTCCCTTGCGCGCAGGCGCGCGGGGCCGTCAATCTACTTCGTACCCTCGGACTTAGGCCGCTGAGCCGCCTGCACGGCCGGTTGTGGGCTTTGCTCCGGCGATTCGTTCGGTACCAGCAATTGCAGGCTATCGATCATCTCGCTGTCCAGGTTTCCTAACCGCTCGCGCAGGTTGCGTTCCATCGTCACCCCGCAGGCAAGCTGGTGGCCTTGATTGTCGGAGACGAGATAGTAGTGCCACTGTACTTGCAGCCCTTGAACTTCGCCGATGGCTTCCAGCCGGATGACGCGGTGCCCGGCGGTGTTGGTTGTTTCGCGTTCGGCGGTGAAGCTGCCGAAATGTTCGCCGATGGATTTCTGGACGTTCTGCTTGAAAGTTTCAAGACTTTGCACCTTATCTGCCGCCACCGGCGCTAGCGGTGAAAGATTGCACTGGGCCACCAGTTCGCCCTTGTCCACCAGCCGCAGGCTGACCAGTTCCGGCGCTTCGTGCATGATGTGCCACCGGCGGTCGTAGTCAAAGCGGAACGTCTTGCTCGGAGCAATGAAGGCCAATTGCCGTTGGGCGGCGTCGGAAGCCGGTTCGATGGGAGCGGTCAATTCGCGCGGCAAGTCGGCCGTGGTGATCGGCTTGATCTGCATGTCCAGCTTGCAGGTGACATTGAGACCCGGCCCGATGTGACCGATGGCCCGCTGCTCGCGGACGGTGAGCTTCACGGCGGAGATCCAATTCGTGGCCAGGTCGTAGGTGAGCGTGCCATCCAGATGGATTTCGGTGGCCACCCCGCCCACGGCACCGTTCACTTGCCCGGCGATGAGGAGGTTCGCCGTTTTACCTTCGGTCACGTCGCCCAGCACGCATTGCACGTCGCTGTTGCCGACGACGTCGATGCCCAATAGCTGGGCCAGAAGGTCGCCATCGAGTTGCCATTTCTGGCCAATGGTCACGGCCTCCTTGGGAAGCAGCAGCGGCAGCAGGGCCGTGTTGCCTTGGATATCGATCAGGTCGAGTTCCTCGCGTGTCAGTCCCTGCCCAGGGCAGTAGATGTTGCGCTGCTGCGATGAGGCTTCGATCACCACCAGATGTTGCTGAGGACGCAGACGCGGTTGAATTTTCTCGCCGTTGATGACCAGATCGGCAACGGCGCGGTCGTACCAGCGGGCCAATTTCCGCGTCTTCCCCCGGGCCAGTACGTTCTCGCGATACTGGTGGTCGGCGGTAACGGCCAGCTTCAACTCGTCGATCTGTCCCTGGTTCATCACCCTGAGCACGCCGGTTACGTCCATCGTAACCTGCACCTGTTGGCAGGTTCCGGTGGCAAGTCGATCGGGCAGCGAGAAGGATTGCTGCTCGCCCCGGGCCGAGGCGCCCAACAGCATTCCAAGAGCTAGCGAACAAGCGGCCAACGTGCGGCCGGCCACGATAACCTGGTAGCGATCCCGGCGATGCATGCCTTGCCTCAGCGATGAACAGCGGGAGAATGAAGCCGAATTTCTGGTGGAAGCTTGATGCCAGCGGCGGCACCGCTTGCAGTCGCTGCTAGCAGCGCGCAGGTGCCGAACTGCTTGACAAGGAAAGCTCCCCCCACTGTTATCGGCGCCCGGTGCCGATTTTTCCGAACATTCCGCCGTAACCAACTTGCGGCCTGTTTCCTGTTGAGGTTGCCATGACGGCTGGAGCGATGGTCATCGGGTTGGGCGAAGCCCTGTTCGACGTCTTCCCTGACCGCAGTATCCTGGGCGGCGCACCGCTCAACGTGGCCGTGCAAGCCCATCAACTGCTGGCACCGCGCGGCGGGCAGGGCATGCCGGTCAGCCGCATTGGCCGCGACGCACTGGGGCAACGCCTGCTCGACGAACTGACCGCCCGGGGAATCCCAACCGCCGGAATCCAGATCGACCCCCACCATCCCACCGGAACGGTAAAGGTCACGATCGAAAACGGCGAGCCGCACTACGAGATTGTGGAAGGCGTGGCTTGGGATTACCTGGAATGGACCGACGAACTGGAACAGCTCGCCAGCCGATGCCAGGCCGTGACCTACGGCACACTCGCCCAGCGCTGTGAAACGTCGCGAGACACCATCCAGCGGTTTGTCATGTGGGCCCGCCAGGCGGTGCGGCTATTCGATGTCAATCTGCGGCAGCACTACTACGATGCGGAAGTGCTAAGGCGGGGTTGCGAATTGGCCTCCATCGTCAAGCTGAACGAGCAGGAACTGCCGCTGGTTCACCAGGCATTGGGCCTGCCCGATGCGACCGACGCTTTTTCAGGCGAGGTCCGCGCCGATCGCCTGGTTGAAGACATGATGGCCGGATTCATGCTCGACGCCGTTGCCCTTACGCGCGGGGCACAAGGCACGGTGTTGTATCAGTCGGGCCATAAAGTCCACGGGAAGCAGGTGCAGTACCCCCGGGCTGAGAATGCCGATAGCGTGGGGGCGGGCGACGCCTGTAGCGCCGGCCTGATCGTGGGCCTGTTAGCGCACCGTTCCTCGCAGGAAATCGTCGATTTGGCAAACCACCTGGGGGCGTATGTCGCCAATCAGGCCGGAGCCACCCCGCCGTTGCCGCGGGAACTGATCGATCGCGCCGCTTGGACATGATGTCGGCCGCGCGGTTCATCGGCTCATCGTTCGATATACGTCCAACCCGTCGCGACCGCCGACCATGCGGAACAAGTCGCGAATCTGGTTCAGGCCGTCTGCCAGCAGAAAGTCGCCATTTCGGCCGTAGCTCTTGGCCCCCAGCACGTAGAAATTTGGCTCGGGAAGGATCAAACGCTGCGGATCATCGGCCGAAAATTCCAGGCCATCCGCTTGCGACTCAGACCGGTTGGTGCCATGCGGAATGGGCCGTTCGCTCGCAAAGCATTCTTGAACCTGAAGTTCGCGATACACGCCAAGGTCAGGACGATAGCCCGTGTTTGCCAGCACGCGATCGACGACAATCTCAGTTTGCTGCCGGGCTGACGTGGCGGCGCCGCCGGAAGCCGAATCATCTTTGTCTCCTTCTTCCGGTTCGTCGTCGGCAGCGGTCAGTTCGTCGAAATCGTCGGGCTCATCATCGGCCATCGGATTCGCTTGTGTCAGGATAACGCGAAGCTGGTCACCTTCAGACATGAACGCCTCGACGACCCAACCCGGCATGAATCGGACGTACTCGCTGTGCACCACTTCGGATGCAGCGACTGCCAGCCGATCGCGCGCCGCCAATGGGTCGTCGGCAATTCGCGGTACGGGGCCGCCACCGGTTGGTACGTCGCGCATCACCCACACCACCTGGCCGGCCCCGGCCTTTTCAGCCAACTGGACCAGGGCCAGTACGTTGGTAGCGGCCGAGTGTCCGCCCCCGATCACCATCACCGTCTTTCCGGAGTAGGCGTTGCTCTGCGTGCCGAGGATATCGGGTAGCCCATTCTCCAGCAGGAGTTCGCTGCGCTTCTGCTCGGCGGCCAGCTTGCGCAAGCGGCGTTCGCCCAGAGCGGGAAGCCCGCCGTCGCCTGCCCAATTCGGGTTGCCATAGGTGCCGGTTGCATCGATCACCACGTCGGCCGTGGCGATCGACTCGCGCTGGTCGCGGTCACGAAGGAGCAGGCGGAACGGCCGCTTGGCCCTGGCGCGGCTGCCGGGCCGATCCGATTTGCGTACGCTTTCGCGGCCCACGTACAGCACCTCGGTTTGCTCGTGGATGCAATCGGCGAGCAGATCGGTTTGCGAGAGCGGGACCAGGTACTGCTCCACGAACTGGCCGGCTGTGGGCAGGCTCTGGCCGTCGGGGGCTTGCCAGCGGTCATCCTGAGCCGACAGTGCGGCCAGCCCAAGCGGGGAAACATTCATCCTCCAGGGGCTGAACAGCCGCACGTGGGCAAACGCGCGCAGGTGCTGCCCGACCTGTCCCCGCTCGTATACATGGACATCGTAGCCGAGGTATCGGGCATACAGGGCCGCCTCCAGCCCGACCGGGCCGGCGCCTATCACCGCGATGGTTGCTGGCGTATCAACGTGCATGAGCGTGAGGAATCTTGCGAGTTAGAGAAGGGGGGCGTCATGAATGCCAACGGAGCACACAGCCGCCGCGGACTGCCGGCGCGCAGAGCGTCCTGCGGCTTGCACTTCGTCGCGGCAAATCCGTAGCTAACGGGGCAACTCCCTTGCCGCCTGGACCGTGGCAGCGAGCACATTTGCCGAAACGTACAACGTCACTTGTTTGGGAAAAACTTGGCCAGGGTTTCCTTAGCCGGTGGCCGGGTCACCAGGGAAACCAGCACCAGGGCCAACATCGAAGCGGCCACAATGGTCACGATGGGCATCATGGGTGGAATGCCCAAGAGCGGTTCCTCAGGAAACCGGTAGGGCGGTTTGCCGGGGGCGGGCAGGCCGAAGTTCGAGCGATAGAAAAGCACGGACCAAACCCCGATGGTGGTCAGTACGCTGGCCGCGGCCCCGGCCTTCGTCAGCCGCCGCCAGTACAACGCCGCTACCACCAGCGGAAACAACCCGGTGAAACCGCTGAAGCACCAAATGGCGATGGAGAAAATGGCCCGGGGTGGAAACAGGCTCAGAATGTAGGACACAGCCACGATGGCAACAATGAACGAGCGAGCCAGCAGGACCTTGCTCCGTTCGTTGAAGCGCTCCTTTTTTCCGTAATGGAGCACGATGTCGTGCGTGAACATCGTGCCCATGCACAAAAACTGGCTATCGAGCGACGACATGATGGCCGCCAGGATGCCGGCGGCCAGCAGGCCCTCCAGCAGCGGGCTTTGCAGACTGCTGACCGTCATGCCTAAGACCAGGTTGATGTCGGGCTGACCGGTCCCCGGATTGACCGGCGGTGAAATTCCGGCGCCAAAGGCCCACGTGCCGATGAGTACGCAGGGCAGCCAGACGACCAGGATAAAAATCGGGTGCGCGATAATGGGCAGCTTAAAAGTCGACGCGCTGCGCGCCGTGAGCCAGTGCTGGAACACGTGCGGGAACATGGCCACGGAGAGCGGGACCAACAGAAATGCCGCATATACGCCATCGGGGACAATATCCCGCGTGAGCCTGGCCCGGCCGGCTTCGGTCTCCGTCAACCGCTCGGTTGCCGCTTGCATGCTTTCAAGCAGCGTGCTTTGCCCGCCGAGCTTGTTCGCCACCATGATAAAGGTGACGACACCCAGCAACATGAAAACGAGCGTTTGCAGGGCATTGGCCCAGGCGGTGCCGCGCATGCCGCCAAAGAACACGTAGACCAGGACCACCAGGCAGATGATGCCCGAACCGGCCCAAGCGGGCAGTCCTTCGCCGCTGGCCAGCAGACCCTGGGTCGAGCCTCGTATCACGGCCCCGGCGCCGTAGATGCCCAGCAGAATGTAGGGGATCACCAGGGCGATCAGCACCGGAAACAGCAACAGGCCGATGTTGTTGCTTTCCAGCCGTTCGCGGAAGAACTGGATCTGGGTGGAATAGCCGTAGCGGCGGCCAAGCGACCACAGTTTTACCCCGACGAGGTAAAAACAGGCCGGGTGCAGGATGGCCGAGGCCGAAGCCAGCATGCCGTACACGCCGATGCCGGTCTTCCACGATTCGCCCGTAGAACCCACCAGTGCGAAGGCGGTCATCGTCGTACCAAACAGCGATAGCAACAGCAGGACCGGTCCGATACTGTGGCTGGCCAGCATATAATCCTGTGACGTGCCGCGAAACAGCCGGCTGGAAAACAGGCCCAGCGCCAGTAGCAGTGCCAGATAAACGGCAATCACCAGCAGTTGTGTCATGATGGTATGGCGGGATCAGCGGGCAGGTTGGAGAGGCTTTCAAACGCGGCGCGTGGGATGGTCGTGTTTGCCTAAGGTCAGACCGGTCACCAGCGGTGACCTGGCCCGGCGACGGTGCGGCTAAACGTCGGCATCGGTGGCGGGCGATTCGCGGCGCTCGGCCGCGCCAGGCGACATTTCACGCACCACGGCTTCTTCCAGGTCTTGTGGCCAGGCATATCGGGTGGCATACCACCACACCCCGGCCGCGGCGACGGATATCAGAACCTGATACAGCAGTTCGTAGGGGAGGATGCCGAGAAACAACTGGTCAGCGGTAAAACCCCAGTCCCATTGGTGGGCCACAAGCAACAGGCTTACCAACAGGACCAGGATCATCGTCCCACAGCAGCGACTGGAACAATTCATGGGTGATTATTCGTTCGGACTGATGGATGAAACGCGGCCAGTGATGACACGGCGGGTGCAGCAGCCAGCCGCGTCGGCGGAAATCCATTTCTCGGTCATGGTGGACCGTAGTCGAATTTATGAGTCACCGCAAATCGGCGGGTATCATCCTGTCGTTGTAAATGGCGCTATCATAACTCCGTGCTATGTAGCACGAAGTAAACTGCTCAAGTGATTGACGGTTTCGTTATTTACCATGTTCGTGTTAGCTGGCACCACCGGCCAACCGGCGGCGGCATTCGTCCAGGATATCGGCCGTGCGGCTGGCGCCGACCCGGGTAACGCCCAGTTCACGCACCTGGAGCAGGGTATCCAGGTCGCGCACGCCGCCGGCGGCTTTTACCTGCACGTGCTCGGGGCAGTGGCGTCGCATCAGCGCCAAATCTTCCATCGTGGCGCCCCCGGTTCCGTAGCCGGTTGAGGTCTTGACCCAGTCGGCATTCAAGACCGAGCAGATCTCGCATAGGTGGATCTTCTGCTCGTCGTTGAGATAGCAATTCTCAAAGATGACTTTCACTTTCTGGCCTGCGGCGTGGGCAGGTTCGATCACCGCCGCAATGTCGGCACGTACATAGTCCCAGTTGCCACTGCGCACTTGCGATATGTTGACCACCATATCCAGCTCTTCGGCCCCGTCGTCCAGGGCCTGCAAGGCTTCCGCTCGTTTGATACTGGTGGAATGCCCGCCGTGGGGGAAGCCAATTGTGGTGCTGGCCTTGACGCCGCTTCCATGCAACAGCTCGGCACAGCGCCGTACATGGTACGGCATGATGCATACGCTGGCGACGCCATATTGAACCGCCAACTGGCAACCGGCATCCAGCTCCGCAACCGTTAAGGTCGGGTTGAGCAGCGAATGGTCGATCATCTGGGCGATGTCGTCGTAGGTGTAAGTCATGGTTTTTCGCTCGCTGCGAAAATGGGGAGCTGATGTTCGCTGCGGTCAAGCTGCGAGTATGCGCGGCAGGCCTCGCGGCTCACAGAGCCCGTGGCACGCGCCATGGACCACATAGCACGGCTCACAGCGCCGAGGCACAGGTTCACAGCGCCGTGGTACACGGTTGACCGTTGACCGTATTAGCCGCGGGCCTCAATCGGTTGCCACTTGCGCAGGTCCGGGCCGGTGTACCGCGCCCGGGGGCGAATCAGCCGGTTGTTGTCGAGCTGTTCGATCACGTGCGCGCTCCAGCCGGAAACACGGCTCAGTACAAACAGCGGCGTATACAGATCGACCGGTAAGCCCAGGTAGTAGTAGAGCCGGGCACTGGGCCAATCCAGGTTGGGCGGCAGCTTTTTCTCGCTCACCACGATGTCTTCGATGATACCGGCCATCTGCTCCATGGCTTCGTTGCCGGTTTCCTTCGCCAGGTCCTGGCACAGCGGCTTGAGGTATGCGGCACGCGGATCGCCGGTCTTGTACACCCGGTGGCCAAATCCCATGATCCGCACCTTGTTCGCCAGGGCATCGCGGACCCATTTTTCGGCATTTTCGGGTGAGCCGACTTCGGCCAGTACGTCCATGACGCGCTCGTTGGCACCGCCGTGCAGCGGCCCCTTGAGCGCGCCAATCGCTGCCGTGACGGCCGAATGCAGATCGGAAAGCGTGGAACAGGTCACCCTGGCCGTGAAGGTCGAAGCGTTGTACTCGTGCTCGGCATAAAGGATGAGCGAAAGGTCCATCGCCTTGATGCTGCGCTGCGACGGCTTCTGTCCCGACAGCAGATACAGGATATTCCCGGCCAGCGACAGTTCGGGGTCGGCTTCCACGGGCGGTTGCCCTTGCCGCAGGCGGTGCCGCGCAGCCATCACCAGCGGCAGTTGGGCGAGCAGCCGTTCGGCCTTGCGCAGATTGGCTTCACGGCTGTTATCGGCAACGTCGTCGTCCCAGTGGGCCAGCACGCTACAACCGGTGCGCATCACGTCCATCATGGGCGTATCGGCTGGCAGGTTCTCCAGCAGCGCAACCAGCGGTTGCGGCAGTTGCATGGCGGCGGCCAACCGCTGACGCATGGCCGATAGCTCTTGCTCCGAGGGCGCTTCGCCGCGCAGGACCAGGAAGGCGACTTCTTCAAACGTGGCGTTTTCTGCCAGATCTTCGATGGCATACCCGCGATAACGCAGTCCGCCGGCGATCGTGCTAATGGCCGTTTCGCCAGCGATGATTCCTTCCAGTCCCGGTCGATACAGTTCTTCAGTCATCGGAGTTCCTCAACAGTCGATGCATGATTGCGGCGGACGCCCGGCGGTTGCGATGGCGAAGGAGATCGATGGCGCGAACCGCGCGCGGGCGCCCCCCATCATGCCGACCGTTTCAAGCGGCGTCTACGGGGGGCGAGAAACTCGCACAGACTACGGCGGCAAAATTCGCCAGCCCGATAAGCCGGGGTGAGCGGGGGGGAAGGTTACTTGGAAAGCAGGTTCCAGACCGGGTCGAACTTCTTAGGTTCGGCCATGGCTTCGACCGCCCGCGATAGCAGCACCAGCGATGGCCCATCATCGGGGAACGTGTTGATGAGGTCACCGAGCAATCGGACGGTGGTGCGAAATTCGCCAGCCTCGAAGCATTGCAAGGCCTCTTCGTACCGGACCTTGAGAATGTTCCAGTTGCCTTGGCCGCGCGAAAGTTCATACAAGTCGACCGGCCGGCTGATGTTGAATACCCGCACCTGGCACAACCGCCGCGTGGGGAACTGGCCTTGGAGGCGGCGGTGAACGTCGCCCGTAATCAGGCAATCGGATTGAAGGTACTTGGTGCAGCCTTGGACGCGGCTGGCGACGTTCACGGTATCGCCCAGCGGCCCGAACTTGAAACGCCGCTCCGATCCCACGTTGCCCACGTGGGCCTCGCCGCTGTTGATGCCGATGCCCACGGCAAACGGCTCACCCAACTCGGATTGCCAGAGGCGGTTCAACTCCGGTAAGCGAGAAGTCATGGCCAGGGCCGCCCGCGCGGCACGTTGGGCGTGGTCGGGCTGGTCCGAGGGGGCGCCCCACATGGCCATGATCTCGTCGCCCACGTAATCGACCACCACGCCGGCTTCCGCCTGGACGCAGTCGGACATCTCCGTCATCACGCCGTGAATCCACTTCACGGCCTTGGTCGACCCCAACCGCTCGCTGATCCGGCTGAAGCCGCGAATATCGCACACCAGCAGCGAAACCTCGGCGGACTTGCCGTCGAGCAGTTCCGGCCGCGTTTGCAGTTGGTGCGCCAACTCCGGCGTGAAGAACTGTTCGAGCGTGAAGCGCTGCTGCTCCAACTGCTGCCGCGCCAGGCCGCTGGCCACGGCGAACGCAAACAACTCCATCAGCTTGGCTTCTTCTTCGCTGATTTGAGGCGCGCTGGGCAGCCCCAGCGTGTTGCGGCGATCGCCGTACAAGATCGCCAGCACTTCGCCGGTCCGGCTCAAGATGGGAGCGGCAATCACGGCCTGCAGGTCCAACAGGCTCGGCGACTCCTCCAGCGAGGTCACCGGCGGCAATTGCCAGCAAGCCTTCTTTTCGTGGACGACGTGATCGAGAATCCGGCGGCTGGGCCGGAGGGAGGCATCGCCGTGCCGGCGGCTCGAGGTTACCGCCACCGGTTTCCACGTATTGCCCTTGCGAATCAACACCCCGGCCGTGTCCAAGCCTATCAGGTCGACGGCGGCCTGTACCGCGACATCGAAGAAGTTGGAACTGCTGGCCGCGCTCTCCAGCACCGAAATCACCGCTCGCAGCCATTCCACGGCGGTAAACCGGTCCACCTCGGGCAAGCTGCGGATGGTGCCGGCGGGCAGCAGCAATTGTCCGGGCGCCACGGATTGTTCGCCCAGGGTCTGAACGGTGTCGATGTCGAAATCTTCCGCCCCGACCTGCACGACCATGTCGGCAATGCTCAGGCGGATGGGCAGAAAGCGGATACAGTCGCAGCCGGTTCCCAACTCGGTGCCGTCGTCCAGTAACCGTAACGTGAGCTTGGTGCTCAGGTTCTGGATTCGGATCCGGTCATCTCCCAGCGGTTCCAGCAGGGCGTGCCGCCGCGAGATGTTTTCCTTGGTCAGCGGGGCAATCACGATCCGCTGCGGGGCGTCCGCCTGGTGATTGCGAGAGGTGATGACCGAAAAAGGCTCAGGTTCGCCGTTATCCTGGCGACCCAGCTCCAGCACGTCGGAAAACTCGGTTTGGTGCAGCAGGCGGTCCTGCTCAAACACTTGCAGCAGGACGGTGTTGGTCGCTTCCGCGTGCGGGGCGTGGTTCTCTGTACTGGTTTGCTCGACGCTCAATGGAAGATCGCTCCCTGGTCGAATGCGGCTTGCGGAGTACAGGCAGCTCCTGGCGCGGGCCGTCAGAGGCCCGCCCAGGCGAAGGCCCTAGTATAGCATACCAATTGCAGGGGGTATGCGCTCTCTCGGATTGGGGGAAGTTCCCGCTTCCATCCGTTTACCGATAGCAGTGTCGATGGTTTTGACGGCGGCGCCTAACCACCCTTGGGGACGTTCTTGGTCCCGGCAGTTCTGCCTGTACGGCCCCCAGCGGCCGGTCTGCCGCTTCAACTGCTTCGCGGCAATCCGCGCACCGGCGGGCGTATGCTACATTTCGGCAGATCGAACTGGCATGCCCGTTGCTATGGCCACCCGCCCCCGGCATGCCTCCCAGACCGCAGTGCAGGTTCACAGGTTCTGCCATGACCGACGCTCTAGCAATGCCCGCCTCCTCCCCGGATGCCGCCGGCGACGGCCACTCTTGGCGCCTGGTTTTTGCACATTGGCCGCCGGGAGTCCCCTACCAAGGCGTGGTGGTCACCAGCTATGCGGAGCAGATTCCGTTCGAAGCGTTCCAGTTTACCGACGAACTGGTGCTGCTGGACAGGCCAACCCCCGATACGGTGGGGGCCCGCCGCGTGATCCTGCCGTACGGGCAAATCACCGCGCTGAAAATCACGTCGGTGACCCAGACCAATGCGTTTGAACCTGTGGGCTTCACCGCGCCCGCCAAGCCGGAAAAACCGAAGGCTGAACGCCCACGCCGGCCGTTCGTACCTTAGTGCGTTTCGCACGTTGCGACCATGCGCCGTTCAAGCAGCATAATTGCCGCTGCACGCAAAGGGCAGCAGGAACTTCGCCGCCCCCCGCCATGGCGCACGCCGTGGCACGATGCGGGGGGGCCGCGCAACATCATGCTGCCGCTTGAGCGGGTGCGGCGACGGCGCTGCTGCCTGAGCGGTTCGAGCCGGTTGTCCATCGCATCACCCGGCGGCCTGCGTTACACTGCCGCCCTGGCACTGGGAGCGAAGAATGGGTGGCGATTCCACCTTAAGACGCAGCGCGGGAGAAGGTCGCAATGGGTAGGCTTGCTGGTAAGGTTGCGCTCGTCACGGGCGCCAATCGTGGAATCGGTCGGGCGATCGCCCGGGGGCTCGCGCACGAAGGTGCCTCGCTGCTGCTGGCGGCACGCGGGGCAGATCTGCTCAACGACGCTGCCAAGGAAATGGAGTCGCTGGGCGTCGAGGCATTGGCCGTGCCTGCCGATATCACTAACGAAGCGGCCGTTGACGCCCTGTTTGCCGAACTGATGCAGCGGTTCGGCCGGATCGACTTGCTGGTGAACAACGCCGGAGCATTCAACGGCGGACCGCTCGATGAGCTTTCGCTTGCCGACTGGGATCATGTGATGGCCGTCAATCTCCGCGGCCCATTCCTGTGCACGCGGGCTGCATTGCGGTTGATGAAACCGCGCCGCGCTGGGCGGATCATCAATATTGGTTCCATCTCCGCCCAGCGCAGTCGGATGAACTCAGCGGCGTATACCACGTCCAAGCACGGCATTTGGGGACTGACCCAAAGCACCGCCCTGGAAGGCCGCGCCTTCGGCATCACCTGCTGCTGCCTTCATCCGGGCAATGTGATGGTCGAACGCCGTGCCACCGATCGAACCGAAGACGCCGAGCCCATGATGGACCCCGGCGACATCGCCGAAGTCGCGGTCCTGATGGCTTGCCTGCCGCCAAACGTGGAAATGCTGGAAGCGATTGTGCTGCCCCGCGATCAACTCTATGTGGGGCGCGGATAGCCGCCTGCTGCGGCGCAGTGGCCATGTAAAGGGCTCCTTGCTGAACGCCCTCCCCGGGGCAACGAGTCGGGCAAAACTTGCACCGTTCGGGGGGATCGCTTAGGGTGACGTATCAGAAGCGATTGATTCACCAGCCACGATGCGCGGCCTTGCCGGGTATCACGGCAGTCCAGCGCTTCAGACGGTCTCCCCCCGTATTGACCCGCCCCCCTTCGCCCCCCGGGAAGCGTGCCCATGTTGCCGCGGTTCCGTCGCCCGATATGCAGAGTAACTCCGGCGTTTCAAGGTAAGCCCAGCGTGTTCCGCGCCGTTCCAGGCCGCCATGTCGCGTGGTGGGTGGCCGCCCGTGTGAGTGTCTTCGCGCTGGTGGCATTCACGTCGCCACTGGCGGCCGATGAACCCCAGGGCGAGAAGATCGATTTCGTCCGCGATATCAGGCCGATTCTGGAACAGCATTGCACGTTCTGCCACGGTGCTTCCGAGCAACAGGCTGGCTTTCGTGCGGATGCCGCTACGCTGCTGCTAAAGGGCGGGGACCGTGGCCCCGCGGTCGTGCCAGGGCAACCGGAGAAAAGCCTGCTCATGGCCGCGCTCACCGGCGAGGGCGATTTGCTGCGGATGCCGCTGGAACTTGACCCCCTGGACGATGAAGCCATTGCGTTGATTCGTCGCTGGATTGCCCAAGGGGCCAACGTTCCACCGAACGAGAAAATCCAACCCGCTGAGCCCAAGCGCAGCAGCCATTGGGCCTTTCAGCCGTTGCAAACGGTGGAACCGCCGCCGACGCGGCACGCAGACTGGGTACGGAACCCGATCGACCGCTTTATTGCAGCGCGGCTCGAAGCCGCGGGCTTGGCGCCTTCGCCCGAGGCTCCGCGAGAAGTGCTCATCCGGCGGCTATCGCTGGATTTGCGCGGCAAGCCCCCGACCGTTGCCGAGGTCGATGCCTTCTTGGCCGACCGCGAGCCCGGCGCGTACGAACGACTGGTGCGACGGATGCTTGATTCCCCGCATTACGGCGAACGCTGGGGGCGGCACTGGCTCGACCTGGCCCGCTACGCCGACAGCAACGGTTACACCATCGACGGGCCGCGTTCCATTTGGAAGTATCGGGATTGGGTGATTGAAGCCCTCAATGCCGATATGCCATTCGACCAGTTCACCATCGAACAGATTGCCGGCGACATGCTGCCGGATGCGACGACCTCGCAAATCGTGGCGACTGGTTTTCACCGCAACACCCTGATCAACCAGGAAGGCGGCACCGACCAGGAGCAGTTTCGCGTGGAAGCCGTGGCCGACCGCGTGGCGACCACCGGATCGGTCTACCTGGGGTTGACCCTCGAATGCGCTCGCTGCCACGAACACAAGTACGACCCGATCAGCCAGCGGGAGTACTATCAGCTTTTTGCCATCTTCAACAACGCCGATGAGCCGAACCTTTCGCTGCCGACTCCCCAGCAATCGCAACGGCTGAGCGAACTTGAGCGGCAACTGAAGGCGGCCGCGGCAAAGCTCAAGGAGTACGATGCGCAGGCGGCAGGCCGCCAGGGCGATTGGGAAGCTGAGCTTGCCCAGGCGTCGCAGCCCGCACCGTGGAAAGCCATGCCGGTACGCGAAGCGCAATCCACCGGCGGTGCGGAATTCAAGACACTGGATGACGGCTCGCTGCTGGTCGCCGGAGACATCCCCCGCAGCGATACCTATGTGGTACACCTCGCAAGACCGGGCCAGGTTGTCACGGCCATTCGGCTGGAAGCGCTCACGCATGAATCGCTTCCGCGAACGGGTCCAGGTACCGCCAGCAACGGTAACTTTGTGCTGACGGACTTGCAGGTTCGTGCCGTGTCCGCTGGGCAGGCTGAACGCCCGTTGCCGATTGCCACTGCCGTTGCCGATCACGCGCAGGGGGGCTACCCGGTCGAACACGCGTTCGACAGCGACCGCGAGCAAACCGGTTGGGCCATCAACATTTCCGGGGGCAAGCTCAATGTGAATCGCACGGCGACGTTCGTTCTTGGCGAACCGCTGGATGCCGCAGCCGATGGCCTGGTGGTCGAACTGCGGCATGGCCACCCCAACCGCTACAACTTGGGTCGTTTCCGGCTCTCGGTCACGTCGGCGCCGGCCACGGCGTTGGTTGCTGGAAAAGACCTGATCCAGGCCGCCGCCACCCCGGCCCACCAGCGTACGCCCGAGCAGAAGAAAGCGCTACTGGAAGCGTTCCGGAAATACGACGTACATCGGGCACCGCTCGCGCAGCAGGTCGATAGCCTCAAGGCGGAATTGACGCAGGTTCGCAAGGAAGTCGTCACCACCATGGTGATGCGCGAGCGGACCCAGCCGCGTGAATCCCATATTCACATCCGGGGGGACTTCCTTCGGCACGGGGCCGCGGTTGAACCGGCGGTTCCTGCCGTGCTGCACGACCTGCCCGAGGACGTTAGCCGGCCCAACCGGTTGGACTTTGCGCGGTGGCTGGTCGATCCGGCCAACCCGCTCACGCCGCGCGTGACCGTGAATCGGGTTTGGCAGCGGTACTTTGGCCGCGGAATCGTTGAAACCGAGAACGATTTCGGCATCCAGGGGGCCAAGCCCAGCCACCCGGAACTGCTCGACTGGCTGGCAGGCGAGTTGATCCGCCAGGACTGGAGGCTGAAGCAACTGCACTACTTGATCGTGACCAGTGCCACGTACCGGCAAACGTCGGAGGTCACTCCCCAGCAGTTGGCGGCCGACCGTTTCAACGTGCTGCTGGGCCGGCAAAACCGGTTGCGGCTGGAGGCTGAAACCATCCGCGACGCGGCCTTGGCTGCCTCCGGCCGGTTGGTGGAGAAGATCGGCGGCCCCAGCGTTTTTCCTCCGCAGCCTGCTGGTATCTACGTCTTCACGCAGAACAACAAGAACTGGAAGGCCGACGAGGGCGAGAACCGCTTCCGCCGCGGCATGTATACGTACTTCTGGCGAAGCAGCCCCGATCCATTCTTGATGACGTTCGATGCTCCCAATGCCAACGTCACCTGCACGCGGCGCGTACGCTCCAACACCCCGCTTCAGGCCCTTACTATGGCCAACGACGTCGCTTTCGTCGAAATCGCCCAGGGGCTGGCCCTGCGGATCCTGGAGGAATGCCCCAGACAAAATGCCCGGGAGAGGATCGAACACGCGTTCCGGTTGTGCTTGTCGCGGCATCCGCAGGGGCAGGAACTTTCGCTGCTGCTGGCCTACTACGGCCGCTCGCTGGAAGCCTTTTCCGCCGATGCCCAGGCTGCCAAGGCCGCGGCCCCCGCAACGCTACCCGAAGGTACGACCGCGGCCGAGGGCGCTGCCTGGACAGCGGTCGCCAGGGTGCTGCTGAATCTCGACGAATTCATCAACCGGGAATAGAAACCGGCGCGGCCGGCCGGGACCACCTGTGCCGCCTGTCCGTTGCGTTCCCCCCATGGCGGGCTGCCGCGATCGATTGCAATTACGGTTCATTCGCCTGGCTATTGATTTTCCGCTGGCCGGGGCTGGACACATCGGAGGGTTCGCGTCAAACTACGTTATTCAGCCTCGGTTGCCTGCTTTCTGCCATCAGGCGACGCTGGCCGGGGCACCCACCCGCATGTGGCCGGAGTAGGCCAGGAATACCGGCTTGCGGCCGTATTTCGTGATCGGCCGCCCCACCATTCAGCCACTTGAGATTTCCACGGATTTCGGAACTCGCCAGGAATTACCTATGCCCAACACCAAGAGTGCAGAAAAGCGTTTGCGGCAGAGTCTGGAGCGCCGGACCAGGAACCGCGCGGTGAAGTCGGCGTTGCGGACGCAGATGCGCAAGGTTCGTGAGGCTGTACAAGCTGGGGAGTTGGAGCGAGCCCAGTCAGAATTCCGCCTCGCCTGCAAGAAACTGGACCAGGCCGCGGCCAAGGGAGTGATTCACCCCAACTCGGCTGCTCGGCGGAAGTCGCGCCTTAGTGCCGCCGTCAAGGGGGCCGCTCAGCCTTCGCAATCGTCGTAAGCGGACAGTCCGCCTTCTGATTGAAACCTTCTGATTGACAACGTGCATTCCATTGACATTGTGCACGAGTCGAAGCCGCGTTCGAAGCCTGTCGGGGCCGCGGCTTCGACGCGTGCGCCTTTGGCCGCTACCGGCCAACCCTACTCTTCTGCGCGGTTTATCTAGCCGTGCAAACACTAAGGGGCGATCCCTCGCCGTGGCCGTACCGTAACTGCCACCGCTGAGAACCGATTTAACGACGAACGATGGTCCGGTTGGTCAGGGCGTTAATCTCAACCAGACGATAGCGCCGCCGTTCGCCGCTGATAGCTCTATGTTCGTACGCCAGCAGCGTGCGAAAGGCATTGTCCTGTTGCGAGGCAGCGTTTTGCTGCGCAGGGCCATCTTGCGTGTCGACCGTTCGGCTCAACGTGGCCGTCTTGGTTTTGCCGCCGCTGTCGGTCGCAGCTTCCACCAGTCGCAAGAGCGTGGTACTGTGCCGAATCTCGCTGCCCTCCACGTCCATCAACAGCAGATGCGTGAAGCCGGCGGCAGCCAGGTGCTCGGGCAGCGAGCAGGCTGCCGGCAGGGCCTTGTGGTAGCCGGTTTCGCGGCGGTACACGTTTTCTTGGGTCACTTCGCACGGGAAGTGAAACTGGCGATAGTCCTGGCTCAAGATTCGCGCATCGGGCGGCAGGTACCTGGCCGCGAAAGCCGAGGCGAGGTAGGTGGGCACGTGCCGCTGGAGATAGGCTTCGCGGCTTTCCATTCCCAGGACAACGGCCACTTCGCCCCGCGCGCGGCTCATCGCCTGGGCGGTATTGAATGCCAAAGCGGCCACGGCGGCCCCGGTGATTAGCCAGCCGGGCAAGCCTCCGAAACGCACGGCCATTTGCCAGGCGGCGGCTACAGCTACCGCGAGCAGTGGAACCATCGGCAGCAGGAAGCGCAGGTTCTGCCGCATCGTGTACCACAGCGTTACGTAAACAGCCACAATCGCCAACAGCAGCCATAGCCGCGGAAGCCTTCGCACCAGACACACGCCAGGCAGGATCGCCAGGAACAGCACGCCCAATTGATGCCCGCGGCCACCAAACTGTTCTGGTTGCATGGTGATCTGCCAGGAGGCTGCCGCGATGTCCGCGGCCTTCACATCCAGTGGCCGCTTGTCCGGGCGGTCGGTCTGGGGGCCGGAGGTTGCGAAGACGTCGCCCAGGAAGGGGTACACGGGGTTACCCCGCAGTGCCGCCGCCCTGGCGTACCACGGTCCGGCCACGGCCGCGCTCACCACGGCTACCACCGCCGCGCCGGCCAGGAGTCTGCCGCGCAGGCCGCGCCGGCTAACCAGTTGGATCAACCAGGCGAAGGCCATCGCGACCGCGAACATCAGGGCCAGGTATTTGGTCGATAGTGCGGCCCCGGCCATGATGCCTGATGCTACAAAGCCGCCATGCTGTGGTTCGCCGGTGCCGACCGAGGGACGCACCGCCTGCCGCCACGCTACCAGGGCGAACGTGGTGAATGTCGCCAGCGCCAGGTCGTTGAATGCGGCAGTCATCTGATTGGTTACGGCCGGTGTGACCAGCGCGATAACCGCCGCCACCTTTGCCCAGCCATCGGCTGCCGCGGTGGCGTGCCGCCGCTGGGAGTCCGAGGGCCCTGTGAACACGTCGAGGGCCAGCAGATACGTGGCGGCGGCGAACAATCCGCCGAAAAGCCAATGGATGAGCTGCGCCGTAACCGCTCCATCCAAGGCCAGCCCCCAGGCGTACAGCATTTCGACCAGCAGCGGAAAGGTGCTGTTGTCGTGGTACGGAAGGTGGCGGAACCCGCCTGCATCGAGGAAATACTTCGGCAGTGCCAGGTGGTAGCACAGGGCATCGCCATCGGTCGCTGGGGCCAATGCCACGACCAGGCTCGCCCCGGCCGCCGCCAGTGTGAAAGCCCCCAGCGTGTGACTCAACCACCCAGGAGGTGTGGCATCTTCCGGACCATGGTCGATACACGGCTGGGCGTCGCCGGTCTGGCCGGTTGGCCGGTTGTCGCCGCCGCGGGGATTTCCCTCGGCTTGCAAGAATTTCAAAGACCTGGTCGGTGCCGTCAGCCAGCGCGCGGCCGTAAGCCCCGCAGCGCTAGCTGTGAGCATCCAAATGAGGTGGACCTTCAGCAGGCCCACAAAAGCCAAGGCGGTCAGAATGCAACCGCCGGCCACGAGGCCGAGGCAGACGCGCCATGCCGCGAGGGGCCAGCGGCGTGCAGTCAGAGCGGGGGTGGGCGGCGCTAGCGGCCACGCCGTTGCCAGGGGCCGTCCGAGGGTGTCGGCCGCCAGAACGATCAGCAGCAGGCTCATCAATGACCAGGCTGTCGCGAGCATAGGGCGGCGGCTCCATCCACCGGTTGAATCCAGCTCAACACAAACGGCATCCCAACCGCGCGATCGTCATCTCGGTCGCGGCCGCTCTATTCGCCGATGGCTACCTTGGAGAACATCCAGTTCATATGGTAGGCCACGGCCAGTAGCATCCACATTGTCAGCAGCCACACGGCGATCACGGCCCAAGGCGAGTGCCGCTTGCGCTGCCCGCTGTGCTGAATGGGGTTACCCAACAGCAGCCTGGCGGCGGTTCGCCGGGCGCGGCGGCCGCGGTCGGTGGGCTCCCCCGAGTTGCTCGTCGTCGTAGACGATCCGCCCACTCGCAAGCTCGGTGGGAGACGGTGCTTGGGATGGGGGGCGATCATACGCTCGGGTTCTCCTTGGATTCCTGAGAGATACCAGCTTTGGGCTCAGAAGGCAAATCCGATGCCAACGGCTTTCGCAGGCCCATCCCCCTGAGGCGGTGCGGGCCGTCCACACGGCAGATCGGTTGCGCCCGGCTGGCCCCTTCGGTTCCCGACTCGTGGGCCGCACCACCGGCCGGGTTGACCGTTGATCTCTGTGGCCAGCGCGCGGCCAGGCTGCCAGCAGCCGAAACCTCGGCGCGATCGGGCAGCCTGGCCAACGGCAGCGAACCATCACCTTGGAGAACATCCTGGCGGTTGGTGTCCGGGCCGTGCGCGGCATGGCGCGATGGTTCTCCCCATTCCGCAACCTGACCATCGGCCGGCGTTTCCAGCAGGTCTGCAAAGCCGGCGGCTTTCAGGTGTTCGGCGGCCAGCGCGGCGACTTCGTCGGGCTGTACATCAACCATGCAAGGATGGTCGGCCAGGGGGCATTGTTGCCGATGGCAGGGCGAACAGGCTGGCGGACGTCGGATCAAGCGAACGGTCTTACCCCAGGGCGCCCATTGGTGCGGATGGTTGGTGCCGCTGAAAATGGCGATGGTGCGCGTGCCCATTGCCGCTGCCAGGTGGGCCGGCCCCGAATCGGCACCGATGAACAGGTCGCACCGCGCAAGCAACGCCGCGAGTTCGTCCAACGGCAGTTGACCTGTCCAGTCGACAACGTTCGCCAAAGCGCCGCCGGCCAGCACCTGCCGGGCCACGGCACGGTCGGCTGCTTGTCCCACGAGTACCACCGCGGCGCGGTGCGAGACGATCAATTGTCCCAACAACTCCCGCCAGTGCCACGTGGGCCAACGCTTGGCATGTGTTCCAGATCCCACGTGAAACACCACCAACGGCATCTCCCCGTCCGCAGCGGCAGGTGCCTGCTCGATTCGATCCCTGTTGACCGGCGATGCCGAGGTCGTGTTCATCGCCCGCCCGCTCGGTAATCCGGCGAACCTGAGACGCTCGGCCACCTGGGCGGCGGCCTTGCTGCCGGGGGTCAACCGGGGAGCGACATCCTCCTCGGCGGCCTCGGTCAATGCCTTCAGCAGGGCGAGCCGCGAAAGCACTTCATGCCGGCCGCGATGGTACGCCACACTCTGCGTCAACAGAAAGCCGCCGCCGCCGCAGTTCCATCCGACGCGGCGCCGCGCGCCGGCGAGCCACATCAGGAGTGCGTTAGGGAATTCGCCGCGAACATCGATGGCCAAGTCGTAGCGGCGCCGCCGAAGTTGCCATGCACAGCGGAACAAGGCGGTTATCCAGCCGCGGCTGCCGCCGGGTTGAAACCGATTGCGTTCCAGGACCAACACGTGATGCACGGCAGGGCACATGCGAAACACGCCGACGTTCCATGGCGCGGCCAGCACTTCGATTTTCGCTGCCGGAAAGGCGTCGCCCAATGCGGCGATGAAGCCAGTACTCAAGACAGCATCGCCCAAGTGGTCCAGTTGAATAACGAGAATCCGCGCAGGCGGTTCGCTCTCCAGGCCGGCGGTCTTGCCTCGCAGGGCCGCGGCGCTTCGCACGTAGCCAAATAGCCTTACTGGACCAAACAGCAGCCATCCCAAACTGTCGATGAGGGCGAACAACAATCGCCAGCGAAGCCTCACGTAGCGGTAATGCCCCAGCAAACGGCGGGGCCGTATGCGGAATCGGGCGGGATCGGGTGGCCGGCTGCGCCGGGCTCTTCCTCGGCCTCGTTTCAGGGACATGCGGCATCCTTCTCCGCGAGCGCGGACTGGGGCGAAGTGAGGTAAGCCGCCGCCGTGGCTTCTGCGGCGGCCTGCCAGGAGAAATGACGGGCAACGTGGGTGGCGCGCTCGGCGCAGCGCGGCGAATCGGCCGCTTCGGCGACCGCTTGCCGGATCGCCTTGTGATCCACCGGTGAGACATACCGAGCGTGAGGGCCAAAGTATTCTCGCGTGCAACCGCGGTTGGTCAGGACCAGCGGCACACCCTGCATGGCGGCCTCCAGCGCAACCAGGCCGGGCGTTTCAAATAGGCTCGTCAGCACCAGGCAGCGGCAGGCAGCATAGCAGCTGGCCAGCAGTGGGCTATCGTGCGGGAGCCTCGGCAAGAAGTGAACGTTGGGACCGGCCTCGGCACGGCACCGATGAGCATAGGCTTCGTGGCCCGGCACCGCGTCGCCCAGCAGCACCATCGGCAACGAATTGCCGCGCATGGCTCGCAGAAACCCTAACTGGTTCTTGCGCGGCTCGATGCGCCCGGCATACAGCACAAAATCGCGTAATCCAAATTGCCGTTCAAAGGCCGTCGGGCAGGCCCAAGCGAATTGGGCATCGGCCGCGTTGGGAACCACGGCCAGCTTCGACTGCGGTACTCCAAAATAACGGCGAAGTTGCTGGGCCTCGGCAACCGAATTGGGCAGCAGCAGATCGGCCTGGTGATAAAGCTGCCGCCGCCAAGAGGGAATCGCCGGCACCGCCGCCCGCAGAGCGAACTTGGCCACTGCGGCTAATCCCTGGCGGTAGCTGGCCGACTCGTGCCATAGGGCCGCGGCCGAAAACCACGCGATCGTGGAAATCGCTACCCGAACTCCATGCCCCCGCGCGGCGGCCACCAACGGCAGAAACTCCGGACAACTGCCAAACAGGTGCAGCCAATCACCGGGCCGCGGTTGCTCCTCCCAGGGCCGCCAAAGTCGTGCATCCAGGCCCAGTTCGCGGAGCGCTTGGGCCGACTTGAGCAATTGGGTTTCGCCGCCGCCGGGCGCGAACATGGCATCGGGCCGACCCGCCAGGTAAACCCGTCCCAACCCGGCCAGGCGCGCTTGCAGCGCGGCTGCATGGGCGGTTGGAGCTTCGCGCAGTAGCGCAAGCGGCCTGTCTTTCGGTCGCAGTTGCGGTGGAAGCTGGTGGGATGTGTGGGCCATGGTCGCGGTCGCGTGTGGTCGACGGTTGATTGGCTACGGTTTAATGAAGCGGAGCGTTTTCTTCACCAGGCTGCGCCAGTCGCGAACCTGGATTTCGTCGACGGGAGTCACACGCTCCCAATCGAGGTAGCGGAGCAGTGCCGATTTCAGCGGTTCTGGTCCGTCGGCACGCACTGGCTGGAAACCGGCGGGTTTCAGTGGTCTCCGCTGGTAGGCCAGGGCCGAGGTCTGCAACCGCAACTCCCTCCCGTTCCAGGGCAGTGAGGCCACCAACTCGCCGCGGCTTAAGTGCAACGTGGCGCGCCAGTCGCCCGGCGGCATCCCGCCGGTGACGACGAGCGTCTGCCCCTGGCGGTGCAACTGCAGCCGGATCGCCAACCGCTTGCGCCACCAGCGGGCGAACTCGGCCAGGGTCGTTTTCCAGATCGAACGAAAGTTCGCAATCACCGCGAGCACTTCGCGAATCACTTCGGGATACCGGCCGATGCGGTCGTTGGGATGCCCGTAGAGGAAGATTGGTTCGCCGGCTTCGTACTTGAGCCGGGCCACGCGCTGGAAATGGTCGATGGTGACGGCGGCCGCTTCAATCAGCAGGGGGGCGCGCTGGTCGACGGGCAGCGTCGAGGGCCGATTGGCGGCGGCGACGGCCGCTTCGATCACCACACCCAGGCAGATTGGATGGATCGGCACCTGGAGCACGCCGCTGCCAGCGGGGAAGAACGGCAGATCGTCGAAAGCCAGGCCGAACTCCGAGCTATGCTCGATCCGCAGGGCATCCATCGCGGCTTTCAGCCCCGGGTTGTATCGCCCATGCGGAGCGGTGAACCCTACCGGTTCCAGCCCGGCGGCCTGCAAAACCTCCAACCCTCGGCGAATGTTCTGCTTGTTGTCTTCGCGGTTGCGGTACGTGTGGTGCCAGTAGCCGTGTCCGCCAACGTGCAGGCCAGCCAGACGGTGCAGCGCCTCGGGATGCTGGCCGTGGGTGGATGCGCAAACGTAGTGGCTGGTCGCGTCCTCCCAGCCTTCGATGGCCGCCAGCGTGCGGTGAAAGTCGCCCGCATGATACTCGTCGTGGTCAAAGCGGAAGTTGAATGCGCTGCGGTAAGGGAAGGGAAAGTAGCCTACCGTGAGCCAGATACCGCCGCGGCGCTCGATTTCCTTGCGCAAACGCAACAGCAGCCGCTTGCGAACAGCACTGCGGTGCACCAGCGCAATTTCCTCGCTCACCTGCCACGGCCCCAGTTGCCAGCGGTGACGCGCTGCCCGGGTGTCCATCAGCGCCTGGTACGGATCATGCTGCGCCGCCTTGCGAAAGCGGTCCACGTCGATGGCTTCTTGGCCTGCCGCGAGCGCCGGCCTGGGCGCGCAGCGACTATCGAACAGCACGAACCGCGTCGGGTCGATACCTGGCTGCCAACTCTGCGACGGAACGCCTTCCTGCTGTAGCGCTTGCTGCAGGCCCTCGGGTACGTGAGCCAACGTCAATGGAAGCAACGGCAGGTCCATCATGGATGGAACAATCCCAGGTTCGCGGGTCAACCAACGGCACGGTCTGGCGGCCGTGTGCGCCGAAAGTGGAAATCAGTCAACAAGCAGTACGAAGTCAGGAACCGGCGGCAGAACGCGATGGGTTAGGGGGATGAGCGGTGCTGGAAGCGATTGCGCGCGCCGGGCAGGTGCAGATTCGGAGGCTGGCAATCCGCTGCTGACGCTGTTGGGGCAGAATCCGCCGTAGCCTCTGCTGCCGGCGCCACTTGCTGCGCCCATAATTGGCGATGTTTGTGGGCCAGCACCCACTGCGACAACCCACTGAGGGTGCAAAATGCCCAACCCTGTGGGCCGTCCAGCCATCCGGCTTTCCAGATCAGCCGCCGGGTAATTTCCATCGCGGGAGCGATCCACCTGTCGCGCCACCGCGGAGCGATGCCTTGCGCCACGCGGTAGCCGGCCTCCAACGTGGTGTACCGTTCCATCTTGGACAAAAACGCCGAGAGGTTCGGAAGGGTGTGGTGGTCGAGCCAGGCGGTCACTTCACCTACCCGGCCCGCAATGCGCAGCACTTCGTGGACGTCGCCCTCCCAGCGCCCGCTGCCGCGTCGCATCAGCCGGATGGGGCGGTCGTCCTGGGTTCCAGAGAACCTCACCCGCCGGCCAAAGATGCGGCTGCGGATCGGCACCCGATACGCCGCGTAGTCGCCGTACAGCAATCGCCCGCGGACCTCTTCCGCCATGGGCGGTGTGCAGCGCTCGTCGGCATCGATCGAAAGGACCCATTCACCGTTGGCATAACGCAGGGCGCGATTGCGCTGGGCGGCATAGTTGTCAAACGGATGTTCGACGACGATGCAGCCCAGACGCCGCGCAAGCTCCTGCGTGCCGTCGCTGGAACCGCCATCGACCAGCACCACCTCGTCCACCCAGGCCAGCGACCGCACCAGCCCAGGCACGTTGGCCCGCTCGTTGAGCGTGATGACGGCAGCCGTAATGGTAGGGGGCCGTTTCATAGGCGGCCTCCCAGGGGAGCAACCGTAGCGGCGACGGGCGCGGCGACAGACGCGGTCTTGCGTTCAATGGTGTGCGGAGCCTTGGCTGTCTCTGCCGGTTGCGTGATGTGCGACGGTTCTCTGGCCGCGCGCGGTGCGTCGGCTAAGCTGAGTCGCTTAACGGCACGCAGAATCCAGCGAACGTTGAAGTAGCAGGCCGCGTACAACAGGGCCGCTTCCAGCCAGCCACCGGCCAACGCGATCACCACGATGTGCCAGCGAATATCGGCGTTTCCGGGCAGGTGATAGAGCAAACGCAGCCAGTTTCCCGCAGGATGAAGGCGAGCGTTGCCGCCACTGGCCGGTTCATCGGCACTGCTGTGTTGAGGTTCGCAGGCTTCGTGCTGACCGTAAAACAGCAGGTACTTGCCTGCGAAAAAGGCCGATACCAGCAGCCACGGCCAGGCAATCGGCAGCAGGTCAGCGGGGCGTAAGGCATCTGCCGCGGCGGCAAAGGCGGCCGCACTTGCGGCCCAGGCCATGGCGGCGTGGATGGCCAGATCAGAAAGCTCATCGACGTTAGCGTCCAGCCACGCGCCTTGCGGCGTGGCGGTGCCTTGCCATCGGGCCAGCTTTCCATCCACGCGGTCGCAGCACCAGGCCAGCCACACCAGGGCGGCCGCACACCAGGTGGGCGTCCATCCGGCCACCAGGATGGCAACAGCGGCAAGAATGCATACCAGGCCGGCTACCGTTACCTGCCACGGCCGCATAGCCGTCTTGGCCGCGATACCGGCGATCCGGTTCAACGCTGGCAGCAGATACCAACGTGAGATCGGGTGCCGCCGTTCGCGGCGTGCTTCGTCGTTTGCCATATCCGTTGCGATCCCATCCAGCAGGGCCGTTGGATGAAAGCGGCGGAAGTACGCCCGCTCCCGGTGCAGCCGCTCCCGCCGGTCGCTAATGTTCGGCGAATTGCGATCGGTCGATTCGGGCATTTCGCATTTGGATACGGCATCGTTTGGGGCAGAAGTCTCCGCGGCGTCCTTAGCACACCGGTGATGCAACCGCAGGGCATCGCGCAGGGCTTTGGTGAACAGGAACCGGCGGTCGGACGAGCAAACCGGTGCTCGGCAGATGTCGACCGCCACTCGCAGCGGAATGCCCACCAGTTGCCTCAGGCGGTGGGCTGGGTGCCGCAGGTGCCGCCACTGAAAGAGCAACGTATTGCGGTAAGCCAAGCGGAGGCATCCGGCATCGCCAAACTCGGGGCCGAAGCTGGCTGCTCCGCGGTGCCACGCCACGGCCGCTGGTACATAAACGGCGCGGTAACCTGCCATGTACCCGCGAAAGGCGAAGTCGAGGTCTTCAATCCGGCCGGGCAGGTACCGGGCATCGAAACCACCCAGGTGCAGGAAAATTTGCCGATCCACGGCAATCGCGGCGCCGGCGGCGGCAGTTTCACCGCTTCGGTGACAAATGGATTCGGCCCCGGTAAAGCGTCCGGTGGCTTGGACGAGTCCCCAACGCCAGCGTACGGCCGTTTGAAAGCCCTCGAGTGTGCGGCCATCCCAGTGCCAACACAGTGGGGCGGCCAAGAAACACGGCGAGCTTGGGTGCTCCCTATCTGAAGCGACCGACGCTTCGGGGGAAGTACCGCTTGGCGCGGGGGCTTCACCCAACTGAGATTCAAAGGGGGCCACCCAGGGATCGATGGCATCTTCGGCCAGGCGGATGTCGTTGTTCAACAGAATGGAGACAGGAGCCGTACTGGCTGCTAACACGCGGTTGAACGAACACAAGCCTTCATTGACGCAGTGGTGAACCGGCACCTGCGGATAATGGTCGGCCAGCCATGGCAGGGAATCGTCGGTCGAGCCGTTATCGACGATGCTCACCCGGCAAGCATGCCGCGATCGGGCGGCCGCTGCCAGAAGCGAGGGCAGGCATTCTTCCAGCAGCCTGCGCCCGTTGTAGTTGAGCACCAATAACTCGACGTCCATTGCTTGTTTCCCGCAGACTCCATTCGGCGGAAGTTGAGCCGGGGAGGCATCCGATGCCCCCCGACAATTTGGCGAGCGACCAATCTAGGACCCAGGGCGATGGAAGGTCAAGACGGACAGCCTGCTAGCATGCCGTGCTGCTAGCACGGCTGGCTGATCGGCCAATCCATCGCTGGTGCCGGCGGCCATCGTTTCGCTGGCGGAATCATTCTCACGCTTTATGCGAGCAATTGGGTGGGTTGGCAAAAAAGATTTCCGGAGTCCCATCCGGGGAGGCGTGCGCCGCCGAGGGCCGCTCATCTGCCATTGGGGGATTGATGCTGCGGGGCGTAAGATGGTCGCCATTTGCCGGGCCAGTGAGATGGAATCACCGCTGGTCATCGGCATGGTGTGAATCACTCCCTACGCGCCCCGCGCCATGAGCGACGTTGCCACCATCCCTCGTGTTCGCCGAACACCGCCTGCCAGGGGCCGGCTTCGTGCCCTGCCGTGGCGGTCGCAATCGGGCACGCCTTGGGCGGACCGTCGGCTGTGGCTGATTGTCGGCTTGGCGCTGGTCTTGCGCGCGCCGGGCTTGGACCGCCCTCTGCTGGGGAATTTTGCAACCAAGAACGTCGCCTATGCGATGATTGCCCAGAATTGGGCAACCGGCCAGGCCTCGCTCTGGCACCCTACGCTGCACGTGCTGCGCGATGGTAAGCCAGGCTTGCACCTGCTCGAAGTACCCGTCGCCGCATACGTGGCTGGTGGACTGTGGTACACGCTGGGCGGTTCGCTCGATTTTTGGGGCAGGGCGGTCTCGGTCGGTTGTATCGCGGTCGCGGTTGGCTTGCTGTACGTGCTGGTGCGCCGCTGGCATGGTGCCGCTGCCGCCGCTGCTGCCGCGGTGGCCCTGGCCATCTCGCCGGTAAGCATCATTTATGGCCAAAGCTTCATGCTGGAAGCATCGGCGGTCTTGTTCAGCATTGCCGCCTTGGATGCCGCCGACCGCTTTGGACGCGGGGCCTCCTGGTGGTGGATGGCGCTGGCCGCCGCGTCGTTGGGCCTGCTGGTGCTTTCCAAAATTTATATGGCGGTGATGCTGCTGCCGTTGGCCCACTTGGCATGTCCCTGGCGAAAGCCAGCATCCAATGAACGTCCGCGGCACGACCCATGGGCATCAGGAACTGGCAAGCCTTGGCGAGTTGCGGCGGCGCTCACACTGTTAGCTCTGGCCCTGCTGCCGGCCGCTGCCTGGTATGTCCACGTGATGGCGATCACGGCCGACCACTCGCCAGTGGCAGGGCAGGTCTTCTATTCGCTCCGCGACAGCCAGCGGGTTCACCGTTGGCCGCCCGATGAACTGTTTCGTGCCGACTTCTATCGGCAGTTGCTGGACGACTTGAGCACGGTTGTACTAACGCCGATCGGTTTCACGCTGTTGGTGATTGGCGGTTGCCGCCGCGAAGCCCGGCAGCACCTTGCCTGGTTGGCCGCTGCGGCGGTGCTGGTGCTCGTCCTGCCGCGGAAGTTCTACGCCATGAATTATTATTTCTTGCCCATCCTGCCACCGTTGGCGGTGCTGGTGGGATTGGGCTGGAAGACCGTATCAGCCGCTTTGGCCAAGGCCGTGTCGGATGGGGAAGGAAGCGTGCCGTCCGAAACGGCCGCACGGGTGTGGCCGCGAGACAGGCTGGCGCGGCGGGCCGTGCCTGCGGTGTTGCTGGCGGCCGCGCTGCTGCTTTCGCTCCGGTATGCGGCCAAGCCGGCGTTTATCACACCCGAGGAAGACCGCAGTGTGCTGGCGGCAGCCGAGGCGTGCCGGAAACTGGTGTCGCAGGGCGAAACCGTGGCTACGCTACATGGTACCACGATCGACCTGTTGTATTACTGCAACCGGCGAGGTTGGGTGATGCCGCCGGCCGCTGACCGACTGCCGCAGGCGGCTGCCGAGGCTGCGAGGCAGGGGGCACGGTACCTGGTGGTGGCACACCTGCGGGGATTGCCGGCGGAAACGCGACGCTGGCTTCAACGCCTGCCGGAAGCTGCCGCTGGTCACGATTATGCCGTTTATGACCTGCGTTCGCTCGATCCGACCCCGCTGGCCGACCGCCGGCGTTGAATTGGGGCCGCGTCGGGAGTCCATGCTTTAAACGCTGACGGCGGTATCCCATGCCTGCATACCGTCTGCCGGCCATTCGTGACCTACACTGTCGATAGACGACACCGGGAACACGCCCAGGCGGAACGCGCGAGGTGAGCCGATGAGCAGGTACATCAACAGCTTCTTTAACCACATCAACGGTTGGGGCCTTTGGGAGTGGGTGCTGATCGGTCTGGCCGTGCTGGCCGTGGGGATGTTCTGCATGCGCGGATTCGGCTCGCGCTCCAACTATTGAGGCCGCGGCGTCCGCTTGCGGTCCCAATTCGCTACGCCTGCCCCGCAAGCCAATTGCCTGGCCAGCGGATGGACAGCGCGGCCGTCTGCTCTGAATGCCGCAGTGGGCTTTGCGCGGCTTGATTAAGTTGTCCGATTTGGCCGCTAGGGCTGCCGGCAATACCACCCCACGGTTCGGCCGGCGCCGGCCAGTGCGCCGGCCCGCCACGTTGCCCCTGCTCCCCGGCAGGAATATACTCTTGGCAGGGAAGTGTAACGCGTGCCGACCGCGTGCCTTTGCCGGCAAATGCCTGGCAGGGGGCCTTGATTCGCATTTCCTGGCCTGACCTATTCTCGGGGAATCGTCATGTTGCATCGCTCTTGGGCGATTGCCGCCGCACTGCTGGGCAGTTTTGTATTCACATCGGCCGGGTATGCTGAACCCGCCGCGACCGCGAGTCCGACGGTCGCCGCTGAGAAGGTCGCCGAAGAAACGCCAACGAAGTTTCTTCGCGTGCAACGCGACGAGGACAACGAGGAAGTGACTTCGCTGGAAACGGCAATCGTGTCGTACCGGGGCCTCAATCCCGAGGGTGAGGAGGTGCAGGTTGACCTGGTAGGGGCCGTTCACATCGGCGACACGCAGTACTACCGCAATTTGAATGACGTCTTTGGCGAGTACGACGTGGTGTTGTACGAATTGGTGGCTCCCAAGGGCGCCCGGCCTGGCCGCGGCACCGCTGGCGTCTGGAGCCCCCTGGCCAACATGCTCAGCCTCGACGACCAGATTCTGCGGATTGATTACCAGCGGGAGAATTTCGTCCACGCCGACATGTCGTGGGATGAAATGGTGCAGTCGATGGAGAAGCGGCAGGAAAGCTTCCTGAATATGTTCTTCAGGATGGTTGGCCAGAGTATCGCCCTGGACAGCACCCGCAAGCAGGGCGGTGGGGAAGGCGAATTGCTCGCCGGCCTGCTGTTCTCGAAGAATCCTTCGCTTACCTGGAAGCGCGTGATGGCCGCGCAGTTTGAGGATTCGGACAAGGCGATGCGGTGGCTGGAAGGCCCCGAGGCCGACGGTTCCACCTTGATCCACGAGCGGAACAAGGTAGCTCTTAAGGTCCTGAAAGAACAAATCGCCGCCGGCAAGAAGAAACTGGCCGTGTTCTACGGCGCAGGGCACTTGCCCGACATGGAAAAGCGGTTGCGGGAAGATTTCCAGCTCAAGCGGTCCGGTGAGCCCCGCTGGCTGACGGCTTGGGATTTGAGCGACAAGTAACCCGCTTGAGCAGCATTGAAAAAGCAACATCAGGGCGTGGTTAGCGCCAACCACGCCCTGATGCTTTGATCTCAGGTCATTGATGGAAAGCGGCGCGGCGGATAGCGTCGTGGCACGCGCGCAACCTCTAGGGCCGGTTCCACCGTCCGCGTGCATTGGCTTAGCGCCTTTTGGTTGGTTGGGCAACATCTGGAACTGGTTGCTTCCGCATAGTGACCGGCAATAGCCGGACCTGCATGATGTTGCTGCCCAACCGCGTACGGCTCGGGAGCGCCGTGGCAAGCGCGATTTCTCAAAACATGCGTGCCGCGCCCTCTGGGCTCACGAAACCTCCGCGGTTTCTGCGGCCGGTAGTACCTGGAACACCATCTCGCCATCGGCTGCGTCCACGCGAATGGTGCTGCCCGGCTCGATCTTGCCCTTGAGCAGTTCGATGGCCAGCGGGTTTTCCAGCCGCTGCTGGATCACGCGCTTCAGCGGCCGCGCACCGTAGGTCGGGTCGTAACCTTCCTCGGCCAGGGCGTCGAGCGCCTCGCTGGTGACCTCCAGCTTGAGTTCCTGGTCCTCCAACCGTTTGCGGAGCCGGTTGATCTGCAGATCGGTGATCTTGCGAATCTGATCGCGCTCGAGCGGGTGGAAGATGATCGTTTCGTCGATCCGGTTCAGGAACTCCGGCAGGAAGTGTGCTTGCAGCGCGGCTTGGACAGCCTCGCGGATGGATTCGTGGCTGCCGCCTTCCCGGGTGATTTCCTGGATGGCCTGGCTGCCGATGTTGGACGTCATCACCACGATGGTATTGGTGAAGTCCACCGTGTGGCCTTGGTTGTCGGTCAGGCGGCCGTCGTCGAGCACCTGGAGCAGGATGTTAAAGACATCGCGATGCGCTTTCTCCATCTCGTCCAGCAGCACCACGCAGTAGGGCCGGCGACGGACCGCCTCGGTCAGCCGCCCACCTTCCTCGTAGCCGATGTAGCCTGGAGGCGCGCCGATCAACCGGCTGACGGTGTGCTTCTCCATGAATTCGCTCATGTCGAGCCGCACCATCGCGTTTTCGTCGTCGAACAGCGCCTCGGCCAGGGCTTTGCACAACTCGGTCTTGCCCACCCCGGTGGGGCCCAGGAACAGGAAAGAGCCGATCGGGCGGTTGGGGTCTTGCAGGCCGCTGCGACTGCGGCGAACGGCGTTCGAGACGGCTTCCACCGCTTCTTCCTGCCCCACCACTCGCAAGTGCAGCCGGTCTTCCATCACCAGCAGCTTGTTACGCTCGGTTTCGAGCATCCGCGTGACGGGGATGCCCGTCCAGGCACTGACGACCTCGGCGATTTCATCGGGGCCCACTTCGCGGCGGAGCAGTCGCCGCCGCGGCGCGCCGTCTTTCTCGGCGCCTTCCTGCTGGGTGGCCGCTTCGATCTGCGCAGTCAACTGGTCGCGCTCGCGCTGGAGTTCGTACAGCCGCTGGTATTCTTCCTCGGCGACCAGTTCGCCTGTGTCCTGCTTCTGCTTGATCGTGGTTTGCAACTGCTTGAACTGGAGTTCAACCTCGGCCAGCCGGGCGTGCATCTGCTGCACGTCGCCCAGGCCCATTTTCTCCGACTCCCACTGCTCGCGAAGGTTCGCCAGTTCGAACCTCAGCGTTTTCATCTCCTCTTCAATTTCTTGGAGTCGCTGCCGAGCGTGTTCCTCGGTTTCCTCTTCCAGTTGCCGATGCGCCAACTCCAGTTGCACCAGTCGCCGCTGGACCTCGTCGATTTCGGCCGGGACACTTTCCAGTTCCATGGCCAGCCGGCTGGCGGCTTCGTCGACCAGGTCGATGGCCTTGTCGGGCAGGAAACGATCGGTGATGTAGCGCTGCGAAAGCTGCGCGGCCGCGACCAGGGCCGAATCCTTGATCTTAACGCCCTTGTGGTGTGCCTCGTAACGGCTCTTGAGGCCCCGCAGAATCGCGATCGTGTCTTCGACGCTCGGCTCGCTGATGTACACCGGCTGGAACCGCCGCTCCAGCGCGGCGTCCTTTTCGATGTATTCGCGATATTCGTCCAGCGTGGTGGCACCGATGCAGCGCAGTTCGCCTCGGGCCAGCGCCGGCTTGAGCAGGTTGGCCGCGTCGGCACCGCCTTCGGCCCGGCCGGCGCCGACCACCGTATGCAATTCGTCGATGAACAGAACCACGCCGCCGGCGGCATCCTGCACTTCGCGCAGCACGGCCTTCAGGCGATCCTCGAACTCACCGCGATACTTGGCTCCGGCGACCAGCGCCCCCATGTCCAGGGCAATCACGCGCTTGTTCTGGAGGCTGCTGGGCACGTCGCCATCGACGATCCGCAGCGCCAGCCCTTCGGCAATGGCCGTCTTGCCGACGCCCGGCTCGCCAATCAGCACGGGGTTGTTCTTGGTGCGGCGCGAAAGTACCTGAATCACGCGGCGGATTTCGCTATCGCGGCCGATCACCGGATCGAGCTTGCCGCGCTTCGCCTGTTCCACCAGGTCAATGCCGTACTTTTCCAGTGCCTGGAACTTGTCTTCCGGCGATTGGTCGGTGACGCGGGCGCTCCCGCGGACGCTCTTGAGCGCTTGGATGATCTCCTGCTCGCCCACCGCGTTGAGCTTCAGCACGTCCTGGGCCTTGGACTTGACCTTGACCAGCGCCAGCAGCAGATGCTCGGTGGAAATGAACTCGTCTTTGAAGGTTTCAGCCTCGCGGGCTGCACCTTCCAGAACCTGCATCAGTGCGGACGAAGGCTGCGGCGGGCCGCTGGCTCCGCTGACCTTGGGCAACTGCCTGAGATCGGCATCGACAATGTCGGCCAAGCGAGCCCGATTGGCACCGATCTTCTCCAAAACGGCCCCTACGATGCCTTCACGCTCGGCCAAGAGGCCGGCCAGCAGGTGCAACGGTTCCAGTTGCGGACTCTGCTTTTCCTGCGCCAATTCTTGTGCCCGCTGCAAGGCTTCCTGGGCTTTGAGCGTCAGTTTATCCAGGCGGAATGCCATCGCTCTGATTAACTCCTGTCATGTGGCCGAACGGCCATTAGGTCGTTGAGATGGGAAGTCCTCCCCTCCATTGGGTCGCCGCGGGAACCCGCCGCTTACCAGCCGCTGTACCAAATGCGATGCCGACTTGGAGCGAGCGGGAAGTTGACTCCTGGCCCGCTTCAGCGATCGGCACTTCGCTGGCCAATCACGGTCTCTGGCGCTTGGCGGACACCGCCTTTGCGGCTAGTGAGGGATGATCTGGTTTGGGTGCGTCTATGGCGGCCTACCGCGGTTGTGCCAAACAAGGAAATGTCGGATCAGCCGCCGGTTGCCCTGAGCGCCCCCCTGCCCAGCACGGCTGGCCAGGCAGGGAGGACGAGGGCAAGGACTATGGCAACGGCTCGCAAGTGGGCGAGGTGCCAAAGGCAACGGGCGGTGAGGGAAAGCTGCCATGCGTCGTTCCCGTAACCGCTCGCTGTTCAGGTCGCCCCCGCGCTGCCACTTGGACCGAATTACTCCTTCTTTTCAAATTCGGCGTCGATCACATCTTCGTCGCCGGCACCGTCGGTGGCCTCGGGCCCAGCCGCGCCGGCCTCTGCACCAGTCCCGCTGTACAGGGTGCTGGAGAGGGCGTGTGCCGCCTGTTCCAACTCCTGGATGGCCGACCGGATGCGATCGGTATCTTCGCCGGCGGCCGCTTCGCGGACCCGCTTCATGGAAGCCTGCAACGCCTCCTTGTCGGCGTCCTTCAGCTTCGACTCATGCTCCTTGAGCAGTTTCTCGACTGCGAAGCAGCGGGCTTCCGCCTCGTTGCGGGCTTCGGCCAGGGCACGCTTCTGCTTGTCCTCTTCGGCGTGCTCCTCGGCATCCTTTCGCATCCGCTCGATTTCCTCGGGCGTGAGGCCGCCGGACTGCTCGATCCTCACCGACTGTTCCTTGCCGGTGCCCAGGTCCTTGGCCGACACGTTCAGGATCCCATTGGCGTCGATGTCGAATTTGACCTCGATCTGGGGAACGCCCCGAGGCGCCGGCGGCAGGCCTTCCAGGTTGAACTGGCCCAGCAATCGGTTGTCCTTGGCCATCTTCCGTTCGCCCTGGTAGACGCTGATGGTGACCGCGGGCTGGTTATCGGCCGCGGTGGTGAACACGTTCTTCCGCTCGGTGGGAATCGTGGTGTTGCGTTCCACCAGCGGCGTGAAGATACCGCCTTCGGTTTCGATACCCAGCGTGAGCGGCGTGACGTCCAGCAGCAGAACGTCCTGCACGTCGCCCGCCAGCACGCCGCCCTGAATGGCCGCGCCGACCGCAACCACTTCGTCGGGATTCACGCCCTTGTGCGGTTCCTTCTTGAAAATCTCGCGGACCAGTTCCTGGACCTTGGGCACGCGGGTCGAACCGCCGACCAGCACGACTTCGTTGATCTTGGAAGGATCGAGCTTGGCGTCTTTCAAAGCCTGCATGACCGGACCGCGGCAGCGTTCGATCAGCGGATCGATCAACTGCTCGAACTTGCTGCGGGTGATCGTCATTTGCAGGTGCTTGGGCCCCGAGGCATCGGCCGTGATGAACGGCAGGTTGATGTCGGTGCTCGTGGCCGAACTCAGTTCCTTCTTGGCTTTTTCGCAGGCTTCCTGCAAACGCTGCAAGGCTTGCGTGTCCTTGCGAAGGTCGATGCCCGTTTCCTTCTGGAATTCGCCGGTCACGTAGTTGATCAGCGCCTCGTCGAAGTCGTC